>JBBRVS010000187.1:0-11497 GCA_038246645.1 Pyrinomonadales bacterium | reverse complement strand
CAATTTTCATTGACTACAAATCATCCCGAACTTAGTAGTTGTGCCGAAGAAGTTGAAAATTGGCGCAAGGAAGATCCTAAAATTGAAATAATAGAATTTTAAATAAACAATGCAAGTATTTTCAGATAAAGCACTTTCGCAAAAACTCGAACTAAACTTTTGCGCGGACGAGTGCTGATTTTGTCAAAGCGCAGACTGAATTGGCGAGGTAAAAAACTTGAATTGAAAGTGTTATGATTGCTAACGGAGATTTTTATATGTGGAACGAAACGAAACAGCAGCAATTAAACGAACTCCAACAGCGGGAAGCGGAAAATATGCTGACATCGGAGGAAGAAAAAGCGTTGGAAAAGTTGCTCTCCGAATTGGAGCAGGAAGAATGGCAGACGTTGACTCCCGCGCGTGAGCGTGAGCGTGAAGAACAAAGCAATTTGCAGACGGAAATCCGCCGCACCGAAACACAGAATGCGGTTTTGTCGGCTCTCGCTTCGCGCCAAGACGATTTGGCAAAACGTGCCGCCGCGCAATTAAAGAGTTTGCGAAATGAACACGAAGCCTTGAAAACCGAACGTGAGCGAGTTTTGCACGATTTAGCCGCCTGAATTTCAAAATGACCGATGCCGAACTCCGCCAAACTATCCGACGCGCTTACGATTTTGCTTGCGGCTATTGCGGTGTGCGCGAAGAAGATGCGGGAAGCGAACTTGAATTAGATCATTTTCAACCGCGTTCGCTCGGCGGCGGCGAGAAAGTAGAAAATTTGGTTTATTGCTGCACGACTTGTAATCGTATAAAAGGCGATTTTTGGGCGGTTTCAACGGATGAAAAAAGAATTCTCCATCCTCAACGCGACAATTTGGATTTGCATTTACGCCAAGATTCCGACGGACTTTTGACGGGTTTGACCGAAACGGGAAAGTTTCATTTGAAGCGGTTGCGCCTCAATCGTCCGCCGTTGGTTGCTCTGCGTCGGGCGCGAATTGCAAATTCCCTTTTGCGCGAAGAGTTAAAGCAAGTCCAAGTCGCACAGAAATCGCTGATCGAACATTTACAGGCAATTGATGAGAAAATCGAGCGAATATATGAAGAAATTATCCGTCTTCTAAACAGATAAAATAAGTGAACCGGTAAACTAATGACACTATTTTCAGACAAAACCCTATCGCAAAAACTCGAACGCAACCTTTGCGCGGACAAAGGCGGATTTTTATAATACCAAATTGTAAATGAAATAAGTTGAGATATGACAAACGGGACATTGAACATTGATTTGCTCGATACCGATTCGGCAACCCAAGCAATTCGTATTGTTGGTGATCTGGCTGAGAAAGACGGCATTGACTGGGCGATTTGCGGCGGGATTGCGATGGCAATTTACGGAAGCGACCGCAATACAAAAGACGTGAATTTGATTGCGTCGCAAACATTACCGTTAAAAATCAGCCGTCAACTTTCGTTCGGCGGACATCGTTATTCAGTCCAAACAGAGAAACGAATTGTCGAGGTTGATTGGATAAAACGCTTTGATAAGTGGAAGGATTTGTATCAAGCGGCGTTGCGTGATGCGGATGAAATTAACGGTTTTCCGGTTGTTACGCCCGAATGGTTGGTTTTGCTGAAATGGTTCGCCAACCGCTTCAAAGATCAGGAAGATGCCGTTTTCCTGTTGCGAAAAAAAGGCTTGGTTGATCGCCGAAAACTGAAAGCCAATTATGTAAAAGTTCGCGGACAAAGTGAATGGGACGTAGTATTGGTCGGCTTATCGCGTTGGTTTGACCTCGCCGACAGATTCGTCCGCGACGGAGACGAAAACGAATCTTACAGCACGGAAGACGATTATCTTGATTCGTAAAAAAATCGGCGAATGTTTGGTCGAAAAAGGCAGCGGTCAATTCATCAAACGCGGCGAATGCGTGAAAATATAAAGAACAAATGATTTTCAGATTGACGGAAAGAGATTTACACACAAAATACGGCACATTTCGCGAGATTCTTTATTACGACGGGCAAAAAGAATCAATCGCGCTCGTGTTGGGAAATGTCGAAGCGGAAGCAGATGTGATCTGCCGCGTTCATTCGGCGTGCGTTTCGGGGCACGTTTTTAATAGCGTCGAATGCGAATGTCAAATGGAAATGGAAACGGCGCAAAGCGCAATTCAAACAGCGGGAAAAGGATTGATAATTTATCTCGAACAGGAAGGCAAAGGCAACGGGCATCTCGCTTTGATGGCAAGTATTCCGCACAAAAAAGCCGGAATGAAACAAGCGGAAGCCTACGAAAGCGCGGGTTTTGAAAAAGACGCGAGAAGTTTCAGACCGGCTGCCGAAATCTTACAGGATTTGAATGTCCGCTCAATTATTTTGCTGACAAATACCGCCGAAAAAGCGGAAGATTTGCGAAAGTGGTCAATTGAAGTTTCCGGCACACGGGAGATAAAACTTTATAACCACGAAGAAACACCAAAACACACGAAGGAAGCACCAAGAGAAAATGAAAAACAGATTTAAAAAATGGATAATGTAAAACGGATAATGGATAATTTAAGAAAATTCTTCAACTGTTTCAATTCCGATTTGTAAAGAAACCTTTTAGAATTTTAATTTATAGAATGAAACCATTCATCATTCACATTTCACCATTAAGAATTTGTAACTTAAAATTTTTGCTTACTTGCTGAAAAGATACGGGGAAAATTCAAATATAATTATTTGGAAATAAACGGCTGAAATTGCCATTAAATTATGCCTGAAAAAATCTTCGTGAAATATTCGTGTTTCTTCGCGGTTAAAAATATTATTATTAAAGTATGAATGATTTTGAAAAAAAATTAAGCAGAATTTCGCCGAATGAGCGAAGGATTCTGCAAAGTCTTTCGATATTTTGGGAGCATATAACGGCGCAAAATTTTCAAAGATTATTAAAGGTGCTGGAAATTAAAACTCCCGAAGGCAAAGGTTATTCGGCACAGTATGTTTCCCTGTTGCGAAATTCTTTGATTCATAAGGGAATTCTGGCGGATTCTAAAGAATCCTGGGGAACGGGTTTTCAGATTTCCGATCCCGCTTTAAAAGAATTTTTTACGCGCGAAGCCGTTCGGGAAGATTGGTTTGATGAAACGGTTGAGGCAATTCAGGCAAATTTCAGTTTGACCGAATATGGCGGCTGGTCTGATCGTGAGCGGCGAAAACAGAGGATTATGCGCGATTACCGGCTGAGCATTTATCAAAAGCAAACGGAAAAAAGGGTGGAGATTCTCCGCCAAATCAACGAATTCGAGTTAAATAATCAAGCCGTCGAGATTCTTATACAAATTTTCTCGAATCCGTTTCAGAAGGATTATCTTGCTGAATTTGACAGGAAATTTCAAGCCGATATTTTACCGCATTTGTTTATTAAAGCTCTGGAAGAAGGCGAAAAAAACGATGCACTCCGGGATTTTGTCAATGAATGGAACCTGGACGAGTTTCCAGTTATCAAAGGCTGCATAATTGATGAACTGATTCTCAAAGGCGAAATCGGCAAATCCAAGAAAATCATCGGTGCGCCCGTAAATCTCGGACAAATATTTGCTGTCGGAACAATCGCATTTTTGGAAAAGGATTTAACCAAATCCATTAAATTTTACGAAGAAGCAATAAAACTCTGGCGCAGTCTTTTTCGCAAACGAAAAGGGTTTCCCGCCAATTGGCAGATGTTTTTTTATGCTCTCGCACTGTATAAAACCGATGAGGCGAAATTTCACACATTTGCTGAAGATTACAGCGAGTTTGCGCTGAAAAATTATCCCGGAACCAACCCGCATCGCGCCGTCAGCGCGATTTCTTATTTTATTAAAAATCAGGATAATTTAGCGCAAACCGCTTATTCGCAAATGAGTTCGGATGATTTTACCGAAAAATTTTTACGAATTTTGGTTGCCGCGATAATTCCCGATGTCGAAACACCGAATTTTTCCGCCGATTTTGAAAAAACAGCTCAAAACTCGGAATACTCCTGGCTTGAACTTGAAATCGCCAACCTTTTGGCAACAAAAGATAAAGAAAATCTTAAAGCCAAAGAAACTGCCGAAAAACTGCAAAATGAAATCGGATTCGAGCCGGTCGGAAACATTATTCCCAAAATTGAAGATTGGGAACGCGCCTTGAACACCCTGATTATGGTTGCCGGAAAAGTTCAGGACAAAAGCGCGGACAAAGCCACAATCAACGAAACGCGAATTGCGTGGCAGCTCGATTTTGACCGCCGGGAAATTCAGCCCGTCGAGCAAAAATTCAACAAAACCGGCTGGACGAACGGGCGCAATATCGCGCTTAAAAGATTGTTTGAACGCGATGTCAAAAATCTCACCGAACAGGATTCTTTAGTCGTCAAAAACGCGATGAAAAAATATTCCGATTATTATTATTACGGAAATTATCAGTATGATTTTATGTGGGATAAAGCCCTGGCAGAACTCGTCGAGCATCCGTTTTTGTTTCTGCTGAAAAACCCGAACATCAATGTTCACTTAAATTTAGGCGAACCGGCTCTGGTCATCAAAGAAATCAAAGACGATCTCGAACTTTCGTTCGACACGAAATTTTCCGAAGAAGGCATCGTCGTTCAAAAAGAAACCGAAGCGCGTTATAAAGTTTTAAAAATTTCAAAACATCACGTTGATATTGCTAATTCGCTGAAATCAAACAAGTTAAAAATTCCGGCAGCGGGACGCGAAAAACTTCTGAAAGCGATTCAGCCGCTTTCGACCAAGCTGGCGATTCAGAGCGATTTGGAAGAACATTTTGAAAATCTGCCGTCCGTCGAAGCCGAAAACCGCATTCACGCCCTTGTTACGCCGGCGGGCGAAGGTTTTCATCTCGAATTTTTCGTCAAACCGTTCGGCACGGTTGCGCCGTATTTCAAACCCGGAAAAGGCTCGGAATCGGTCATCGCCGATATTGAAGGCGTTCGGACGCGAACTAAACGAAATTTGCAGAACGAACGCCGTTTGCTTGATGAAGTAGAAGAATCCTGTCCGTTTTTGGCGGAATTTGAAAGTCCCGATTACGAATGGGATTTGACGGACGCGGAAGCCTGTCTGACGGCGTTGGTCGAACTTGAAACTCCGCGAAAAGACGGAAAACTCGTGATCGAATGGACAAAAGGGCAAAAATTAAAGCTGCTGGGAAATATCGGTTTCGAGAATTTCTCAATGTCGGTCAAAGGCAAAAACAACTGGTTTGAAATAGACGGAAAAGCCAAAGTCAGCGAAGACCTCGTGCTTTCGATGAAGCAGTTAAATGAGATTATCGGTCAAACAACCGGCAATTTTGTCGAACTTTCCGACGGGCAATTTATTGCGATCACCGAAAAACTGCGCAAACATCTGCAAATGCTGAGCGGCGTTTTAGACAGCAAAAACCGTCTGCACGGTTTGCGGAGCGGAATTTTGGAAGAATTTTCCGAAGAACTCGAAAATTTCAAAGCCGATAAAGCGTGGAAAACGCATCTCGAAAAGATCAAATCGGCGCAAAATTTCGTTCCCGAACTGCCCGCGACCTTTGAAGCCGATCTGCGTCCGTATCAAATTGACGGTTACGAATGGCTTTCGCGTCTTGCACACTGGGGAGTCGGCGCGTGTCTGGCGGACGATATGGGGCTTGGCAAAACGCTTATGGCGTTGGCGATTCTGGTCGAAAGAGCCGAAAAAGGTGCGGCGTTGGTCGTCGCGCCGGTCAGCGTCTGCCGAAATTGGGTCAAGGAAGCGATGCGTTTTGCGCCGACTTTGAATTTTCAGATATTCGGCGAAGGCGACCGCAAGGCGCAGGTTGAAGGTTTGGGAAAATACGACGTTTTGGTAACGAGCTATAATCTTTTGCAGCTCGAAGAAGAACTTTTCACCAAACAAAATTTTGCGACGATTGTTTTGGACGAAGCGCAGGCGATTAAAAACCGCGCGACGAAGCGTTCAAAAACGGTGATGAATTTGCAGGGCGATTTTCGCCTGATAACGACCGGAACGCCGATTGAAAATCACTTGGGCGAACTCTGGAATTTATTCAATTTTGCCAATCCCGGACTTCTCGGAAGCCACGAATTTTTCAATGAAAAATTTGCCATGCCAATCGAGAAAAACAAGGACGATACGGCACGCCGAACGCTGCAAAAATTGATCACGCCGTTTGTTTTGCGTCGGCGTAAAAATCAGGTTTTAGATGATCTTCCGGCAAAAACAGAGATTTTGCTGACGGTTGAAATGTCGGCTGAAGAACGCGCTTTTTACGAAGCGATCCGCCGCGAAGCATTAGAAAGAATCGAATCGCAGGACGGCGAAGCGAAAGACAAACGCTTCCGCATTTTAGCCGAATTAACGCGTTTGAGACTGGCGTGCTGTCATCCTAAACTCGTTAATGAAAATGTTGATTTGAGCAGTTCAAAACTCGAACTTTTCGGCGAAACTCTGGAAGAATTGCTCGATAATAAACACAAAGCATTAGTTTTCAGCCAATTCGTCAAGCATCTGCAAATCGTTAAGGAATATTTGGACAAAAAAGGAATTTCCTATCAATATCTCGACGGCAGCACGCCGCCGCATATTCGGCAGGAAAGAATTGACGATTTTCAGCGCGGCGCAGGCGACGTCTTTTTAATCAGCCTCAAAGCGGGCGGCACGGGTTTGAATCTGACGGCGGCAGATTATGTAATTCATCTCGATCCGTGGTGGAATCCGGCGGTCGAAGATCAGGCGACCGACCGCGCCCACCGCATCGGACAGATGCGTCCCGTTACCGTCTATCGTCTGGTTACGGAAGATACGGTCGAAGAAAAAATCCTCAAACTCCACGAAACCAAACGCGATCTGGCGGACAGTCTTTTGGACGGAACGGATTCGAGCGGCAAACTTTCGGCAGATGATTTGCTTGCTTTGATTCAAGAGATATAATTCAAATAATTTATGAGTATTTCGCTTTCAACAAATCTTGAAGAAAACTCCGCCATTCCTTATTTTCTTTGGGATGAGCCGATGACGATTGGCGAACTGAAAAAGCAGTTGATTTTATCTTCAAAGGAGGAAAAAATTCGGCTTTTAGGAAAAATTCTGCGTGAAGCGCGCGATACAGACGTTTGGAAATTTACGACCCCGCAGGAAGTTTGCCAAAATTGGGAGAAACTTTCGCCCCATCTCGGACGCAGACGCGAATTTTGGAAATTTTTGTTTGAATCCTGGAAAAAGGAAGGTTTGCTTGATTAAAACTGCGCTTAACAATTTACAGAATGATTTTTTACAGGCTTTTTTCAGTCGTGAAAACGGTTTTTTTCTGTCAGGCGGCGCGGCACTTGTCGGTTTTTATTTCGGTCATCGTGAAACACACGATCTCGATTTGTTCACGCTCGAAAATGAGATTGAAAACGGCTTTCGGCTTGTCAAGGAAGTTGCCAAAGAGTTGAATGCGAGCATCGAATCAATTCAAACTTCGCCCGATTTTCGGCGGCTGTTGGTGAAACGCGGCACGGAAGCGATTGTCGTAGATTTGGTGCGCGAATATATTTTTCAAATTTCAGTCGAAAAGCCGATAATTAATGGGATTCGCGTTGATTCGCCCGAAGAAATTCTGGCAAACAAACTTTGTGCTTTGCTCTCGCGTTCGGAAATACGCGATCTGGTTGATGTCCGCGAACTTGAAAACGCGGGATTCAGTTTGAAAAACGCGCTCTCGGCTGCCGCCAAAAAAGATTCGGGTTTAACGCCCGCCCAGCTTGCATGGGTTTTAAATCAAATTAAATTCGGTGAGGATTTCGAGCCGCCGGGCAATATTTCTGTTTCGGAATTGCGCGAGTATTTGAACGATTTGATCGAAAAGTTAAAACAACTGGCTTTTCCCGGTAAATAAAACTATGACAAATAAACACCGAGATTTTGTCGAACTGACCGAAGACGTTTCCGCATCGCCGTTGTGGAACAAAGACCTTGCGCCGACGAGCCTGAAAGAACGAACCTGGTCAACCTGGAATATCGCCGCGCTGTGGATCGGGATGAGCGTCGTGATTACGACCTATATGCTCGGCGGAAGTTTTATCGAAGCGGGAATGAATTGGTGGCAGGCGATGCTCACTATCTTGCTCGGAAACTGCATCGTCCTTGTTCCGATGATCTTGAATGCCAACGCCGGAACGAAATACGGCGTTTCGTTTCCGGTCTTATTAAGAAGTTCGTTCGGCACGAAGGGCGCGAATATTCCGGCGATTCTGCGGGCAATCGTCGCCTGCGGCTGGTTCGGGATTCAGACGTGGATCGGCGGAACGGCGATTGACGCGCTTTTGACCGCCGTGTGGTCGGGTTGGGCTGATTTGAATATGATGATCGGCGGAAATCCGCTTCATACCTGGTGCGCGTTTTTGCTGTTTTGGTTGATTCAGGTTGTGATTATTTTGAAAGGAATCGAGGGCATCAAATATCTCGAATCGTGGGCTGCGCCGCTGCTTCTGCTCGGCGGTTTGGCTCTGCTGGTTTGGGCAAGCAATGCGGCGGGCGGAATCGGAAATATTTTATCAAATTCGGCGGTTTTGCAGAAACAAACCGCTCCATTTTGGACGATTTTTCCCGGTGCGCTGACGGCTTCGGTCGGTTATTGGGCGACTCTAAGCCTTAATATTCCCGATTTTACGCGTTACGCCAAATCGCAAAAATCGCAGATGCTCGGTCAAGCGTTGGGCTTACCGTTGACGATGACGGCATTCGCCTTTATCGGCGTGGCGGTAACATCCGCAACCGTCATAATTTACGGCGAAGCGATTCCGAATCCGGTTGATCTAATTCAGAGATTCGATAACGCATTTGTGATTTTGTTTGCCATGATCGTAATCTTCGTCGCGCAGCTGACGACCAATATGGCGGCAAATGTCGTGTCGCCGTCGAACGATTTTTCAAACTTGAATCCGAAACGAATTTCTTATGTTGCGGGCGGTTTGATAACTGCGGTCATCGGAATTTTGATGATGCCGTGGCAACTGATGGGTTCGATGTCTGCGTATATTTTCACGTGGCTGATCGGTTATTCGGGCTTGATGGGCGCAATCGGCGGGATTATGATCTGCGATTACTGGCTTCTTCGCCGCCGAAAATTAAATCTCGGCGAACTTTTCAAAACCGACGGAATTTATTCTTATACAAACGGCTTTAACTGGCGAGCGATCATCGCTTTATTTGCCGCAATTTTGCCCGTCATTCCCGGCTTTCTGCGCGCCGCAACCACGCCCGGCGGACAGGTTGCGAATCCGAATTTCTTTGATACGCTTTATATTTATGCGTGGTTCGTAACGTTTGCAAGCGGATTTGTATTTTATTTGATTTTGATGAAGTTTTTTAACACAGATGCACACAGATTTAAGAAGATAAAAACGAGATAAATGTATGGAAAGTAAATCAAAATTGCTTAGCTCATTGTTTGAAAAAGATGAAAACCTTAAAAGAATCAACAAAATAACTGAGAAAATAATCGGTTGTGCTTACAAAGTGATGAACGAACCTGATTGCGGTTTTCTGGAAAAGGTTTATGAAAACGCTTTAGCATACGAAGTTAAAAAACTTGATTTGAAAGTTGAGCAACAAAAGAAAATTAAGGTTTATTACGATAATGTTGAAGTAGGAAATTATGAACCGGATTTATTGGTTTCTGAATTAGTTATTGTTGAAATAAAGACAGTTAAAATACTAGATGAACCACAAAAAGCCCAATGCTTAAATTATTTGAAAGCAACGGGTTACAAAACTTTTCTCTATTGATAAATTTTGGAAATCCGAAAGTTGAAGTTTAGAGATTTTCGATGTGAAATTTGAAAAGGTGTTTAACACAAATGCACACTGATAAAAATCGAGATTTAATAGATTTATATAATCAATTAGAATCCGTTTTTATCTTCTTAAATCCGTGTGTATCTGTGTTAAAAAAAGAAATTATGAAATACGAAAAAGTTAAAAATTATTACGATGGAAAGTTTGTCGAAAGCGATTCGGCAGAAAATTTAGACGTGGTTTCGCCGATTGACGGGAATTTGCTTTCTAAAGTTCCGATGTCAACCGCCCAAGAATTAAATAAAGCGGTCGAATCGGCGAAAAATGCGTTTCAAAGTTGGAGCAAAACGCCGATCAAAGAGCGCGTTCAGGTATTTTTCAAATATCGTCAACTTTTGGTAGAGAATTTGGACGAATTGACGAGTTTGGTTTCGGAAGAAAACGGCAAAACTTACGATGAAGCAAAAGCGGAAGTTGAAAAATCTATTGAATTAACCGAGTTTGCCTGTTCGATGCCGCAACTTGTTTCGGGCGAGATTTTGGAAGTGTCAAAGGGCGTTGAATGCCGCACGGAACATTTTCCTTTGGGCGTGGTCGCATCAATCGTGCCGTTTAATTTTCCGCTGATGGTGCCGAATTGGACGATGCCGAATGCTTTGGTCTTGGGCAATACGATGATTATGAAGCCTTCGGAATTAGTTCCGCTTTCGTGTTTGCGAATGGCTGAATTATTGAAGGAAGCCGGACTTCCCGACGGAGTTTTTAATGTCATCAACGGCGGACGCGAAATTGTCGAAGGAATCTGCGCTCACGCTTCGATTGAAGCGGTCAGCTTTGTCGGTTCGACGAAGGTTGCAAAACTCGTTTATCAGCAATCTACGCATCATCTGAAACGCTGTATCGCGCTCGGCGGTGCGAAAAATCATCTGTTCGTTTTGCCCGACGCGAATCCGCAGATGACGGCGACGAATGTTACCGCGTCAATGTCGGGCTGTGCCGGTCAAAGATGTATGGCGGCTTCGGCGATGCTCGCGGTCGGGAATGTTGATTCAATTATTGACCAAATTTGCGTTGAAGCGCGAAAGGTAATTCCCGGTAAAAATTTAGGAGCGGTTATTTCAAAAGCGGCTCGGACACGAATCGAAAATTATATTTCGGAAGCTGAAGCAAATGGTGCAAAGATTTTGGTTGACGGTAGAAATGCAGTTGTCGAAGGCAAGGAAGACGGCACTTATGTCGGCGCAACCGTGATTGATTTCGTTACGCCCGAAATGTCTGTGGCGACCGAAGAAATTTTCGGTCCCGTAATTTCGATTATGCGGACGGCAAATCTGGACGAAGCATTGAAAATCGAAAATAAAAATCCATATGGCAACGCGGCTTCCGTTTTTACGCAATCGGGCGGCGCGGCGCGTTATGTGATGGAACACGCGAGCGCAGGAATGATCGGCGTGAACATCGGCGTTCCCGTCCCGCGTGAGCCGTTTTCATTCGGCGGTTGGAATGATTCGCGTTTCGGCGCAAATGACATTACAGGCAAAAGTTCAATCGAATTTTGGACGAAATTAAAGAAAACGACGACCAAATGGAACGCGGAAGCTGGCATTAATTGGATGAGCTAATTTCAAGCGAAAGGTCAGAACTGTCTGCGGTAGCGGGCGGTTGAACGTGAAACAGCGAACCTTTGACCTGCCAACTTAAACCATACGCTACCGCAAATGGTT
>JBBRVS010000186.1:0-11556 GCA_038246645.1 Pyrinomonadales bacterium | reverse complement strand
GGGCAAATTGACGGGCGATCCGGAAGTTGTCGCCAATTTCACCCGTTGGGGAATGCCGGACAAAATGTATCTGGTGATCGGTTTTTTTGAAGTTTTGGGAGCGGTCGGTCTTCTGATTCCGCGACTTGCCGGACTTGCGGCGGTCGGTTTGATACTGATTATGGGCGGAGCGGTCTTTACGCATTTAACACACCACGAGATGGGAATGGCAATTGTTCCGCTGATGGTTTTGATATTTCTCGGCGTGATCGTTTATCTGAGAAATCCGCTGAGTATTTTCAAAAAAGCTGAAAAAGCGAGCAATTTATTATGAAAAAAAACCGCTTAAAACAAGCATTGCCGATAATTGTCTTCGCGATTATCGCGATTTCCGCCTATTTTATCAATGTCGAGGTACAGAGTTATTACGGCAGACAGGCGCTCGAAAACGCGGGACTCGTCAGCCTTCCTTTTGAAACCGCGCTCGAGAAAGCCGGAAAAGAGAAAAAACTCGTGCTTGTGGACGTTTCGGCGATCTGGTGTCCGACCTGTCGCAAACTCGATAACGAGATTTTTGCCAATGAAACCGTCAGGCGCGAGATCGGTCAACGATTTGTTTTTTCGCGTCTCGAATATGAATCCGAAGAAGGTCAGAAATTCCTCGAAAAACACCGTGCAAGTGGTTTTCCGAGTCTGTTTCTGATTGATGCTGACGGCAAAGTCGTCAAAAAATTGAAGGTTACCTTCGATAGCGGAGAATTTCTTCGGCAGTTGGAAAGATAAATGTCAAAAACACTGTCAAATCTATTGATTGCGGCGGCGGTTTTGCTCGGTCTGCCGCTCGCGTCCATTGCACAAACCGTCTCCGACTCTGACGTGATCAAGAAAACGCGGCAATTGGTCAAAGAAATTGTCGAACGCTCCTTTCCCGAATTGGAAGGAGAAAAAATAGAGATAAAATCATTTAAAAGCCGGACGAACTACTTTAAAACGCAGTTTTCGATCAGCCGTTTTTTAACCTTTCGGAAAATGAAGACGATTGTTTTGGTTAATCCCGAGGTCTTTGCGCAAAACGCGCCGGACGAGGGAATCAGAGCGATTCTGGCACACGAACTCGGACACGCGCTTTTTTATAAAGAACGCCAACGTCTGCAATTATTGGGTTTGATCCGTCTGGCAAGCGGGAAATTTACCGCCCGTTTTGAACGTCAGACCGATCTGACGGCAATCGAACGCGGTTACGGCAAAGGATTATTGATATACCGCGAATGGCTTTACGAGCGTGTTTCGGGAAAAAGTCTTGAACGAAAAAAACGCCATTATTTTACGCCTGAGGAAATAAATCTTTTGATCGCGGCATTTGAAAAGGATCCGAAATCGGCGCAGAAATTGAAAAAGAATGTTCCCCGCAATCTGGATGAGCTTAAAAAAGCCGTCGAATAAATATTATACAGATGATTGAAAATCAACTAATCAGCAGTGAAACCGCCTTTTTTCCGGAAATCTCTTCCGAAAATTATGCGGTGCGAATCGCGCGGTCTCAAGGAGAGATCGAATCGGCACAGAGACTTCGGTACGAGGTTTTCAATGTTGAGATGGCGGGCGAAAAGCCTTCGGGAAATGCGCGTGGAATCGAATCGGACGTGTTTGATTTTGTCTGTCACCATCTGATCGTGATCGAGCGAAAAACCTTGAAAACGGTCGGAACTTACCGGCTCAACACGCTGGAAACAGCCCGGACGTTAAACGGTTTTTATTCATACAGCGAATTCAGCATCGAGGATTTGCCCGGTGAACTGATCGCTTCGGCGGTCGAGATCGGACGCGCCTGTATTGCCCGCGAACACCGCAACACGAAGGTTCTTTTTCTGCTCTGGAAGGGGTTGGCGCAGTATCTTAAATATTCGGGAAAACGTTTTTTGTTCGGCTGCTGCTCGGTATTTTCGACCGATTCCCGAATCGGCGGGGAAGCCTTCCGCGAGTTGGAAAGAAGTAATTTTCTGCACCGCGAATACCGCGTCAAACCGCGCCGCGCCAAGCTCTGCCCGCTCGGAATAAACTTGAAAAGAAATATTCCGGTCGAACTTCCGATGCTTTTTAATATGTATCTCAAGATCGGTGCCAGAGTCTGCGGGAAACCGATCGTTGATCACGATTTCGGCACGATTGATTTTTTCGTGGTTTTCGATCTTGGCGAATTAAACGCCAAATACAGGCAATTATTTTTATCCGAATAATATCTGCAAACCTTCGTCAGATAAAAACCCGTTCTTCAAAATCGAACTTAAAATCACTATCAACGGTCAAAACGCTCGAGCAACGCGTTCCGTATTCCGGCGATTTAATAAAGATTGCAGACAATAATTTTTCGCGTTCGTAGCCGATTCCGGTGTCGGGTAAATCCGCGTCATCTGCCGGACTTTCATCGGCGAGAACGGCGAAAAGCTCACCCTTTGTTAGGTTTGAAGTTATCTTTTCCGCTAAAAATCGCTTGCCTTTTTCGACCTTTTGCCACGGCGTATCGAGTAGATGATTACTTAATCCGTAGATTCCGCCGTCGAGTTTTTTGATCTCGCCCTGCCGGTTGGAATAATAGAAAAGTTCTTCCCTGTGTTCATTAAATTCTCCGAGTAAAAGATTAAAGCCGGAGTATTCGGCGGCGGATTCGGCAATTTCATTCAGATAATGTTCGGCAGAAACATCTGTTTTGAGGAAGTTTGCGGTCAGGTCGCCGCGCGAGCTTTTTCCGGTCGAAGAGCCCGGTTCGCGGTAATTCGTAACGGCGGCGAATTTCCCGTTTGACGTGATGCCGAGCCAGGTTCCGCCGCTTAAACAGTCTCTTCCGCCAAATATCTGCGGAAAATCTTCCCAAATTCTTACACTTAGCGCCGGACGAGCGTAAAATTCATCGCGGTTGGCAAGCAGAATTAAGGGGAAACGCGGATGTTTTTGGAAGGAAAAATAAATTACGCACATTTTTTTAATCAGTTGTCAGACGGTGACCGGCAGATCCGTTTTCCGGCCGGTTTTTTTGCCGAAGATCAGCCGGATCATATCGAAAATTCCGGTCGGCTGAAAACCTCTCCGGCGATTTTCTGCCCCGATCTCGAAAGCGATCCGCCATTGCCGAAACAAAATCCGGTAAGCGGCAAAAAGTGAAAATTTCTTGTCATAAATATTTGTTGATTCGCTCGTTACGCCGTTCAGTTCGATGATCTTAAAATTTTCGCCGCGTTTCAAATCGTCGAAGGTAGCGGCGCGAATATCGAATCTGCCGAAATAAAAACCGTCAAACTCGCGACAAATTTCGTCAATTCGGCAGGTGAGTTTTTTGGTTCTCAAATGATCGCCATCCGCAAAGATCGCGCCGCGCGAATGCGTTCCGATGTTGATGATTTGAATTTCTTCGCCGTTTTCAGGGACATATTCGAGTCTTTCGCGGTTTTGCTGAAAATACTTTTCTGCCAGCGCGACGGCTCTCGGATCAAGCAGGATCAGAGTTTCGAGCGTTGCTCTGCCGTCGCCCGCCAGGCGCGGAAAACGCTTTTCGGTGATCGAAAAAATTCTGCCCTTTTTTTCAAAAGGATAACGGTAATAAAAAACACTTGCCTCGATTCCGTCGTAAAATTCCTGCAAAATAAAATCTTGTTTTAATCGGCTGATCTGTTTTTCGAGTTCAAACCAATCTTTCAAAATTTCGACGCCTTTGCCGCGCTCGCCCGCATCGGGTTTCAAGATGAACGGAAAATCAAGCCCGCTTTCGGCAATGAATTGTTCTGCTTTTTGCAGATTTTTCGCAACCGAATTTTCCGCGCCGAGAAAAATATATTTTAAGAGAAAGGGCTGTGCCGCCGCACTTGCCAAGCCTTTGTAAATATCGTTTTTTGATTCGCCGACGAAACCGCCCGCTAGAATTCCCGGATTCGCGGAGGTGAAAACATTGATGCCGCGATGCCTGACCGCTAAAAACAGGATATAAATAACGACCGGAAAATAAAAGACCTTGAGCGACCAGAATTCCCAGTTCGCGATCCGCTTTAGTCTTCCGATAAAAAGCCGTCTTTTTTTCCAGTTTGAAAATCGCAAAATCATTTTCAGCCCGAAAAAACCCGACACGATGCCAATCAGCCCGATGCTGGCAAAGACGTTTTCCTGCGCGTAGGCGGCACCGCCAACCAGAAGCGGAGTCCAGATCATCGTCGCGATCAGAAAATAAAGCGCGAATTTTGAAAAGTTCGTTCGCAGGAAACCTGCAGCAAGATATGTCGGAAGCCGCAGCCCTGTCATAAAACGGCTCAGAAAAATCGCTGACGCGCCGTTTTTATCGAGCCAAGCAGACGCTTTTTCGAGTGCAACGGCTGAAACGAACCGCGAAAACAGACGCGTTTCAACAATTCTTTTTCCAAAAATTCTGCCCGTCCAGTAAAGCCCGATGTCGCCGACGAAAATTCCCGCCGCACAAGCGGCAACGGCAGCCGCAAAAGAGATATTTCCCTGTCCGGCAAGCGCACCGGCTGTCAAACACGCCAGGTCTTCGCTGACAAATGTTGCCAGAAACAGTGCGCCGAAGATGACGACCGGCGAATAAACGGCTATTGCCGTCAGATCAAAAATCTGCGAAAACTCAGACATTGACCGGTTCTCCCCTGACTTTCCAGAATTCCAGCGTGGACGGCGCGACCCCGAATTCCGCCGAAGTTTCTATTCCCAACATCCGCAGCCGTTCGGCGATCAATGCGTGATGATGGATCGTATGACTGAGCAAAAATTCGAACTCGCGCGAAGCATTCGATAAATGACAGTATTTTTCGTCAAGCTCAGAGCGCACGGCAACAAAGGTTTCCAGAATTTCTGCTGATAGACCCGTCAATTGACCGGTTAGAAATTCGATCCGTTCGACGGCGTAGCGGCGGTCTTTCTCGAAACGCTCATCGCGTTCGCGCGCTGCATAATTGATCACGCCCGTTTGAAGCCCTTTTAAAAAGGCAAGCGCAAAATCAAAATTATGTCTGAAATGAGTGCCGATACTGCCGGCTGAATTTACCGCGTCGGTAAAAGTTTCGTCATCAATTTGTTCGATCAATTCAGCCGCACGGGTAAATTCCGTGCTAGTTCTGTCGCGCAGACGGATCATGATTTCTTTGACCGGTAATACATTTATCATCTTTTTTTTCATCGTCAATCCGCAAAAATCTAATCTTTCCGTATGCAGTATATCGAAAATCGCTTTTTATATTCCCTCAAACGAAATGCCCATCCCGATGAAAAATTTTCGGACTGCTTTTTCGGGCACGTCGGAAAAATTCTACTAAAATTTTACGGTTTTTATAAAAAAAATCCCCCGACAGGAATAATTTGCCCTCAATCTAGTCTTATCCGTGCAATGCTAAATTACCAAAATTCGAGTTGGGATTTCTTGCGTCAATATCTATGTCAGCCAATGTATTGGGAGAGCAGAAAAAAGTGGGGGAGATTATGATTTTTACATGACCGAAGAGAGAAAAATCATAAATCTGTGCGCCGTTAAGAAAATTTTATAATCCGGTCTTTTGAATTGAATTACAAAAATCTCCCCCGCTTTTTTTTGCTCTCGATCTTTATCATTACCAATCATCCCGTTTACCGTTTAAGGATTTAAATCATTTCAGCCCTCCAGACTTGCCTTCAATTTTTCAGCATAATCGGCGGGCAATTCGTTTCCGAAATATCGCACATTACCCTGCTTATCGAGAAAAACCACGGTCGGCGTTCCGATGACCTTATAGGATTTGGAAACGGTCGTATCCTTATCTTTGGCAACCGCGTATTTGATGCCGAAATCCCTTATGCCTTCGCTGATGCGGGCATCGCTTTCACCGATATTGATGCCGACGACCTTTACGCCTTGGGACTCGAATTCAGCCGCGAGTTTGTTAATTTTCGGGGCTTCCTCCTGACAGATCGGACACCACGCCGTCCAAAAGACGAGAACTGCCGGTTGTCCCACCAAATCCTTAAATGAAATTTTAGTGCCGTCCGTTTTTTCGAGTTCAAAATCGGGTGCTTTCTGTCCGATCTTCGTTCCGCGCACTGTTTCCTGCGCCCGTTGATTTGCCGTTGTCGGCGAATTTGTTTCGGTAATGACCGTTTTCTTTTCGCTTGAAATCCCGCATCCGGTAAAAGCGCAGATGCCTAAAATTAACACCAATCCCAATTTAACGGTTTCAAAATAATCCCTCATAATAAGAATCTCCTAAATAAATCTTTGTCCTGCTTGAATTAATAAATATTGGGCGATGACGATCATCATCAACCCGAAGACGATTTTCACTTTTGACATCCACCCGCCCGAACGCGGAAGCATAGCAAACGCCCCGCTGAAGGTGCCGAGAATGATCATCAAAGTTCCCATTCCGAAAGCGAAAACGAATAAAACGAGCATACCGAAAACGATGTTTCCCTGCGCTCCGACATACGCAAGCGTGGCTCCCAAAGCCGGAGCCGTGCAGGGTCCGACGACCAGCCCCGATGACGCTCCGATCAAAACCGCGGACACATAACCCTTTCCTTTTTTTTCCGGATTCCATTTCGATAAAAACTGCGGCGCGGATAACGAAAAAACATCGAACATTGCCAAAGCCAGGAGCAGCATGACATTAGCGACCAGGATATACGTCCACGGACTCGATGCCCACGATCCGAAAAGCGTTCCGGTCAGACTGGCAAAAGCTCCGAGTGCGGCATAAACAATGCTCATTCCGAGAACGAATAAAACTGATAATTTGAATCCCTGAAAATTAAATTTTGCGGCAAGTTCGCCTTCTTCGGCTCGATTTGCCGCTGTGCGCCCGCCGATAAATCCGAGTTGGATCGGAATGATCGGATAAACGCACGGCGTAAAACTTATCAGAAGTCCCGCGATAAACGCCGCCGGAAATGCCAGCAAAGAATTTCCCGAAAGATACCCATCTAAATTATTTACAAAGTATTCCATATTTTTGTTGAAGAGTGAGTGCCGGAGCTTTACGAGTATCTCACCAGAATTTGCCCAGACACTCACTCTTTTTATTTGCCGAAAAGTCCCTAGCCCCGGCAAATAATTTTTTAATTCACTACTTTATTGCCTTATCGAAAGCCGCGACATAATCCGACTTGGAATAGTTTTTCACTGTTTTGAAAGTTTGTTTTTTGCCTTTGAATACGGCAACCGTTGAAGTCATTTTCTTATTGGCTTCAAAAAATGCGCCTAAGCCCAAAGATTTTGCTTTGGCGGCAGCTTTGGCGGTCGTTTCATCGTTCGTTACGTCGAGCATCACGAAGTTTATTTTCCCGTCGTATTTCTTCATTAGGTCCATCATGATCGGTTCGACCTGTTGGCACGCCGAACACCATTCGGCTTTGATTATGACCACGGTCGGTTTTGTTTTCGCAAACGTGCTGACGGCTGAAACAGTTAAGATCAGCGCAAGCGACATTAAAACGGTAGTAATTCTTTTCATTATTAAAATCTCCTAAATTTATTTTATTTTTTTGAAGCCTTTTGATCGGCGTTCGAGGAGTTAATACTTTTAAAATCAGTGTTTATTCCCGTAACTTAAAAAACCCTTTTTTTTTCGTTTTATAAAAAAAAATCTTTCTTTTCTTGTTTAAGCGGGAATAAATTGGCGATTCATTTGATTCATCCGGTTGGAATTTGATTTATCAAAAGAGAAGGGTAAAAGTAAATGTTCGGGATAAAATGGTTTGAGAACAAGCATGAGAATCTGAGCGCGTTTGAAGCGGAGGCAATGCCGTTTATGCCGGATCTGTATCGGGTGGCGATGTGGCTGACGCGAAACAGAACGGATGCCGAAGACCTTGTTCAGGAAACAATGATGCAGGCAATAAAATCCTTTCACCGGTACGAATTAGGAACGAATTGCCGCGCGTGGCTGACCACCATTATGTATAACCTTAATTTCAAACGGCTCAAGAAAATGGGGCAGATGAAAATAATTGATGACCCTGAAGAAAGAATTGCCGAAACGCTTGCTTTTGAACCACAAGTTCCGCAGAATTTGACCGACGAGGTTGTCATTGCCGCTATGCAAAATGTGCCGGAACATTTCCGGCAGGTCGTTGCGCTGGCTGACATCGAGGATTTTTCCTATAAGGAAATTGCCGCGATCCTGAATATTCCGATGGGAACCGTGATGTCGCGGCTTTCACGCGGACGAAAGGTTCTGCGGATGGAATTGGCGGATTACGCTCGAAAGTACGGCTTCGGAGTAAATCAAACGGCTGCTGCCCGGTAAAATAGATCGTGAGGTAAAAATGTATGCAATGCAGAGAATTCAGTGAAATTTCAGAAGCTTATCTCTCCGATGAGCTTTTGGTCGAAACAAATATTCAGGTCTTCGAACATCTCGAGTCCTGTCCGAAATGCCGTCAGCAATTTGCTGAAAAACGACATTTGCGGCAAAAGATAAAAACTACTTTCGGCAGAAAGGAAGACTTCCTGATCAATCCGGTTTTTGCCGGTCGCCTAAAGGAAAATTTAAGGCAAAACATTCGTCAACAAACTACCCGGCGTGGCTTTTTTCCAACTTTGAGATTTCTTGTGCCGGCAATGGCTATCATTTTGATTGTTTTTACATTCGGATTTATCTTTCTTAATTCGTCCGGCAAAAATAACGAAAGCGTCTTATTACCGTCCGGTATTACAAACGGTTTGACGCAAATTTCTCTGATCGCCGCCGGAAATCATAAAGACTGTGCGCTTGAGAAACTCGAACAATGGGAATCAATGTCGAATTCCGAATATCATCAAAAAGCATTTTTTACGGAAAAAGTCGTTGATCCGCTCAAAACAACATTTTCCGAAGATATTGAAATGCTCCACGCCCATAATTGCATTTACGAAGGTAAGGAATTTACGCACGTTGTTCTCCGCAAAAACGGTCATATCGTCTCGGTTTTTATTGATATTACGGATAAACTGCCGGTAAAAAAGGCAACGTCGGCTCAGATTACAAGCGAACAGGAAAGCGGTTTGCAGGTCGCGAGTTTTCTGAAGGACAGCCGGGCGATCTTCGTTATCTCCGACTTGACGGAAGCTGAAAACCTAAGTGCCGCCCGCACTCTCTTCGATTCATTTAAAGGACAGAATGCGATCTGATCACAGCCGGAGTTTTGCGATTCTTTGTCCAAAATAAAGGACTTGAATTTCAAAAAGACGATTCTTTTTGAAATTCAAGTCTTTTATTTATTAAACATTATCGGAAATAAGGGAAAACGAAAAAACTATTCGTTATTCGCTGTTGGCTATTCACTATTTTTCAATGAAAATCAGTTAATAGTGAATAATTAAGAACGAACAGCGTTTTTTTGCCATTAAAATTTTTATTTCCAATAATGTTTATTCCCATACTCTTTCCCGTTAGAAAGTGTGCTTTAGAATAAGTCAGTAACGTATTTGTCGAGTAACTATGTGTCAATGGCTGATAACGAGAAACGCATCGGCTTCCGACGACGCTACAGACTTATTTGCATAATCTCTATCGGGAAATGGTATTAGAGATCACTGACGGACGATCAAATTCATTTTCTAACTCTCTTTTTTTGTCCAGGCATTTTAATGAGCCGCCGCGCTAAAAAAAACGTGGCGGCTCACTTTGAATACGGGACAGGATTTTACGGTTTTCAGGCAGCGGCTT
Organism: Pyrinomonadales bacterium; assembly: GCA_038246645.1. GTDB lineage: Bacteria > Acidobacteriota > Blastocatellia > Pyrinomonadales > Pyrinomonadaceae > JAHCHG01. The sequence continues at coordinate 1,903 of JBBRVS010000186.1, read as the reverse complement.
TATGCCATTTTGCCGGTTCGAAAGCTGCGTCGAGCGGTGTTTCCGCAATGTGGTTGGTGTAATTCGAAAGCGTTTTCATCCCGACGACGAGAATCACTTCCAGAATATTTTTTTCAATGTAACCGGCTTCGATAAATGCGGATTTTTCTTCTTCGGAGACGAATCCGCGTTTTTCGGTAACAGCTTGAACGAATTTTTTGAATGATTCGAGTTTGGCATCGGTGATCGAACGATTTTCGCGCAGCGACCCGATAACATCCGCCGGAAGATTCTGCATCGAAGATATCGCCGTATGTGCCGCAACGCAGTATTCGCAGCTATTTGCAACGCTCGTGCCGATAAAGGCGATCTGCCGTTCGAGCGGCGTTAAGGTCGTTTGATCAACGAGCGTGCCGAGCGTCAGATAGGCTTGCAGAATCTCCGGCGATTCCGCAAAAACTCCGAATAAATTCGGGATAAAACCGAATTTCGTTTTGACCTGTTTTAAGATTTCCGCCGATTTTTCCGAAGCGGTCTCGATTGTATGAACTTGTAATGACATATTTTTGTTGCTCCTTTTCTAAATTAAAGCTAATTATTTTTTCTAAAGACTGCTCGGACATCGTCCGCAGTCTTTCAAAGGTCGGCAGCGCACCGCCGACTCCCCACTGACCTTCGGGAACATCCGCGATTGATGCCCCGGGTTACCGGTCTCAAACCCTCACCTTCGACCGAAAAGATCGCATCGGTTACTTTTTCGATCAACTCCATTTTTTGCTCAGCCGACAGATAGCCGCCGAGTCCTTTTAATTGAGCTGATGGAATAATTTTCTCTTGATTTTATTATGGACTAATCAGTCCATAACTAATTAAGAACCGTTCAGTCCAGAATGTCAAATCGTAAAATAGATTTTAGAAGAAAATTATTTCAGCGATGCGATGATCGTATTAACTATAGGTTTGAGAACGGCGGGTTTTATTCCCGCTTTGACCATTGATTTTATCCCGCTCATATTGCAGACGAGAAAATCGGCGAGAGTTTCGGGATTTTTTGAGTGGGAAATTTCGCCTTCTGCTTGAGCTTTTTTAACGGCGCGGGCGAAAACGCTCTCGAGTTTTTTGAGACCGTTGCCGGTCAAAAGGGCGATTTGCTCGTTTTTCTGGGCAAACTCGGTGGCGGTGTTCATCAGAAAACAGCCTTTCTGGCTCGCTTTGAGCGGTGCGTTTTCGGCAATTTCCATAAAAATGTTTTCGATAAATGCAAGTCCCGAGGGCGAAGTTTCCAGATTGCGTGATAAATTCGCGCTCATTAATTCGACGTAATGATTAAGTGCTTCGGTAAAGAGATCGTGTTTGCTTTTAAAAGCCTGGTAGAAACTGCTTTTCGACAGTCCCATTGCTTCGATCAGATTCTGCAACGAAGCCGCCTCAAAGCCTTTTTCCCAGAAAACTTCCATTGCCCTTTCGAGTGCCATCGTCTTATCAAATTCCAAAGGTCTAGCCATATTACAGAATCATACCCACATTAGACCGATTAGTCCAGAATGGGAAGATCTGTCTTAGATGAACTATTTGTTTTTATTCAAAATAAGCAAAAAACCCACCTGAACGGGAATAATTTCCGATCATTTATGATTTCAACAGTTAAAGCGGGTATTTCATAAATTGATGTTTTCTCCCGCTTTTTTCCAGAAAAAAATGTTGATAATCTCTCATTCGGTTTCAACTCGAATGATGCTCGGCTTAATTAATTTATGAACACAAAACTATTAATGATCTCGTGCGCCTTTGTTTTGGTGGGAGTCGGGATTCTGTTTGAATTTTTGCCGCACGAAGTCCTGCGGCTTTTTGAAATACCGGCAAGCGGCGTAACTCCGATATTTATTCAGCTTTTAGGCGCGGCTTATCTTGGGTTTGCGATGAT
>JBBRVS010000185.1:0-11564 GCA_038246645.1 Pyrinomonadales bacterium | reverse complement strand
GAACGCTTGCCGGAAAGCAGGATAAGATTGTTACTACTTTTATGGATTATTTCAGATTGCCCGAAAATTTCCCGGATTCCGCAAAATGTAATGATTTGACGAATATTGATGAGAAAATTGAATGCTTTGAAAATATTATGAAAGAAGATATCGCTCCCGATAATCGGCTTTTCATTCCGTATATTCAAAAGTATGAATTTGAAGCGTTACTTTTTTCATCGAATCGCGGCTTTGAAAGTTATTACGAAGAAAGTATAGCTAAAGAAACTGCAAAAATTGTCGAAAAATATCCTAATCCCGAAGAAATAAATGATAAGCCGAAAACCTCACCATCTAATCGCTTGAAACAAATTGTTCCAGAATATGACAAGGTTTTGGGAAATGTAATCGCCTTGGAAATCGGTCTGGACATAATTCTTGAAAAATGTCCGCGTTTTAATAATTGGATCGAAAATTTGATTGAGTCAGTTCAAAGCTAAAAGATAATTCTAAAAGTTGGCTTGACTTTACCTTGAACTGTAACTACTCTGATTACAGACTAATATGTAACCGGGTTGATTACAGACTTTTTTTTATGGCATCGAATTCGAGATTGGCAATTGCGATACACACGGCGGGGATGCTGGCGGTAATGAAGGATTGCGGGCATCTTTCGTCGGACAAGATCGCAGAAAGCGTCAGCACGAATTCGGTTGTGATTCGGCGGATTATCGGTTTGCTCGTTAAACATAATTTGGTCGAAGTGCAGATGGGAACGGGCGGCGGTTCGCGCCTGACTCGTGCGCCGAATGAGATAACTCTGGCAGAAATTTATCTTGCCCTCGAAGAAGGTGCGCTGTTTCAAGTTCCGATGCTTGAAGAAGCGCATTGCTGTAATTTAGGAATCACGGTTCGCCCCGTGATTGCTGAAGTTTTGCAGGAAGCGGAAAGTGAAATGATAAAAAAACTCCAAAAAATAACTTTGGCGGATGTGATGCAAAAAGTTAAAAATCGTTTGATAGAATCGGGCGTTTTTAAAGAAAAGACTTGAGAGCGAGACGCTCTCAGGACAGCCGCCGGGACGGACGGCGGTACGTTTTTTTAAGAGGAAATAAAAGTGGCTGAAGAAAAAAAGAAGAAAAAAGTAAATTATTCGAGTGCGTGGCAGGAAGCGAAAAAGCTGATCTGGGATTACCGCTGGCGGCTGGCAATCGGCGGCGTTTTGATGCTGATCAGCCAGCTGGCGGGAATGGTTTTGCCCGCGTCTTCAAAGTTTTTGATTGATGAAGTCATCGGCAATGAGCGTTATGAACTTTTAAAATGGATCGCATTGGCAATCGGAATTGCGACTTTGATTCAGGCGGTTACGTCGTTTATTTTATCGCAGCTTTTGGGCATTGCCGCACAGCGTGCGATTACCGAGATGCGAAAGCGCGTGCAGGCGAAGATCGAAAAACTTCCCGTTGCTTATTTTGATTCGACGCAGAGCGGACAGCTTATTTCGCGGATTATGAATGACGCGGAAGGCATCCGCAATCTGGTCGGAACGGGACTTGTCCAACTTGCCGGAAGTCTTGTCACAGCAACAATTTCGATTGGCATTTTGTTTTGGCTCAACTGGCAGCTGACGACCGGAACGATCATTGTTCTGGCGGTTTTCGGCGGCGTTTTAGCTTACGCATTCAAGAAACTTCGCCCGATTTTCCGCGAACGAAACGTGATAAATGCCGAAGTTACGGGCAGACTGACCGAATCTCTGGGCGGAATTCGCATCGTCAAAAGCTACACGGCGGAAAAGCGCGAGGAATTGATCTTCGCCCGCGGCGCACATAAATTTTTCCGCAACGTCGCCAGCTCGATGACGGGCGTTTCGGCGATCACGGCGTTTTCATCTTTGATCATCGGTGCGATCAGCGTCGTGATGATCCTGATCGGCGGAAATTCCGTGATAAACAAATCAATGACCATCGGCGATCTTTTTATGTATGTCTTTTTTACCGGACTTCTGGCGTTTCCGATCATTCAGCTGAGCTCCATCGGAACGCAGATAACCGAAGCATTTGCCGGACTTGACCGCATCCGCGAAGTTTTCGATATGACAACCGAAGACGATCAGGACGAAGCCAAACAATCTCTCAAAAATGTCGAAGGCAGAATCACATTTGAAGACGTGCAGTTTGAATATGAAGAAAATACTCCCGTTCTTCGCGGCGTTTCGTTCGATTCTGCCGCCGGAACGACAACTGCTTTGGTTGGTTCATCCGGTTCGGGAAAATCGACGATTCTAAATCTCGTTTTGAATTTTATTCAACCGAAAATGGGCAGAATTTTGATTGACGGCAAGGATTTGCAGACGGTAAAATTGCGCGATTACCGCAGACATTTAGGCGTTGTTTTGCAGGAGAATTTTCTCTTTGACGGCACGATCATTGACAATGTAAAGTTTTCAAACCCGCAGGCGAGTTTTGAGGAGATCAAAGAAGTTTGCCGCATTGCTTACTGCGACGAATTTATTGATAAATTTGAAAACGGCTACAACACGATTGTCGGCGAGCGCGGCGTAAAACTTTCCGGTGGACAAAAACAGCGCATCGCAATTGCGCGGGCTTTGCTTGCCGATCCGAAGATTTTAATTTTAGACGAAGCAACGTCGAGTCTCGATTCGGAAAGTGAGCAGAAAATTCAGGCAAGTTTAAATGAACTCAGAAAAGGTCGGACGACGTTTGTCATCGCGCACAGACTTTCGACAATCCGCAGCGCGGATATGATCTTAGTCGTCGAAGCGGGAGAGATCGTCGAACGCGGAACGCACGAAGAATTGCTCGCTTTAGACGGGCGCTACAAACAGCTTTACGACAAGCAGTATCAATTTGAAAAAAATCTTTTTATAAATCCGGGCGAAGATTTTACGGAAATAAAAAGCGTGAATTAGAGAGAAAAATAAAAATATGGCTGAAACACAATCATACAAAAATCACGTCCGCTGGCATCCGCCGTTTCATTTTGTTCTGACACCGATACTTTTGCTTAATTTTTTATATGCGATTGTGCGGCTCGTGATGGATTTCAATGTTGACCGCGTTGCATATTTGATTCTGGCAATCGGTTTGATTTTTCTTGGTCTGTTGGCGCGAACAAACGCCTTAAAAGCGCAAGACAGAGTTATCAGGCTTGAAGAACAACTTCGCTATGCAAATATTTTGCCGAAGGATTTGGCAGCAAAAGCGCAAAATTTGAAAACAAATCAAATAATCGCACTTCGTTTTGCGAGCGATGAAGAACTTCCTTCGTTAATTGAACGCACTTTGATAGGCGAATTTGAAAAACCCGATCAAATTAAACGCGAGATCAAAAATTGGCGCGGCGATTATCTGAGAGTTTGAATTTTAATGGATAACGGATAATTGATAATGGATAATATGAAAAGTATTTTTCAAATTTAGATTTGTACTTTTCTTAAAATAATTATCCGTTATCCATTATCCGTTATCCATTTAAAAATTGTATCTGTATTGAATTTGGAGACTTCTGCCCGCGCCGTCAATTCCCCAGCCGGGAGCGCGGTAATTTTTGTCTGTGATATTTTCAAAAGCGAGATTCAATTCCTGATTTTCCCAAAGCCGCAAACCGCCGCGTAAATTTAACAAACCGTAACCCGGAATCGCCGTAAAAAGCGGAACTGACGTATCGTTATCGGCAATAAACACACCATTAATTGTCGCGCCGAGCGGCAAAAGTCTGTTTTGAACTTGCGCGAGTGTTTCGCCGGTTGCGATCAAAATTCCGCCAGCCGAACCGCATTGACCGTTTGTTCCGGGCGTTGTGATGCCGCGAACGCACGCGCCGCGCCGGAAAAAATTCTGAATTTGCGAACGCGAACGCGCTCCGCCTGTTCTTCTGTCCGACAGATCGAGCGTCGAAAGTCTGTCTTGTCTTCCTGCCAGATTCGTGTAGCCTTCGACCCAAAATTTGTTTCCCGAAGGTTGATAACGCAGCCGCAAAAGTCCGAATTGCGGAGGAATTCCGCCGCCGCCGAGGTTTGGCGAATCGCCCGTCGCTTTGTCTTCGGCATAAACGTAGGAATAATTTCCGCCGAGCGTCCAATCATCTAAAAAACGATAATTAAAATCGAATTCCGCGCCTTTGAGACGCGTATTGCTGAAATTTGCCTGAACTAAAACGGGCGAAGTCGAAAGCGGAACGAAGACTGCGCCGTTCGCGTTTTGACTCGTGATCGTCTGGCTTCCGAGTTGAAGTCCAATCGCGCCGCTTGGCAAAATCAAGGTTTGGCGGACAATCGTGTTTTCGTAATCAACAATAAAACCCGTCAAATTCGCTTCGAATGTACGATTGCGAAAACGCAAGCTCAGATCGTAATTATTGCTGATCTCGGATTTGAGCGGCGAAACCGGAACGCCGGACGAAACCGCATTTGCATCGGCGGTCGTGCCGATTGTCGCGCCTAGATTTATAACGTCGGTCGTCGAAACCTGAAAGCCGACCCCGACAAGTCCGAGCGAACCTAAATTCGTAATATTCGGAGCGCGAAAACCGCGACTGTAATTTAATGCGAGATTTAAGTTTTCCGCAACGGTGGCAACCGCACCGATTCTCCCCGAAAAATCGCCGACGCGCAAACTGTCATCGGGAAAAAGCCGCGTTCCATTGATAATCGGTGCATTTTCTGCGCGTGAATTGTAAACTCCGACGTTGTAACGAAGCGCACCGCTCAAACGAAGTCTTTGCGGAATCGCTTCAAAAACGTCTTGAACATAAATTCCGCCTAAGTGATAAGTCGCGCCGTTCGGCACACGCGGGCGAACGATTGAAACCAAATCGTTTGCCGGATTCGTGCTGAAAGAAGGCGCGGAAACTTTGTCGAAATAATAATCACCGCCGAAAAGAAACGAATTTCGGGCAAATTGTTTGTCTAAATAAAAAGCGAAACCGTAGGTCGTCGTGCGTTCTTTATCGTGTGTTATCGCGCCGAGCGGATTTCCCTGCCCGCCTTGATTTACGCGTTCTTCGCGCTGGCTGTTGTAGGAAACATTCGCCGAAAAATTATCGAAAAATCCGATGCCTTGTTTGAAATAACGCAGATAACCGAAATCGAGCATCAAATTTCGCAATTCGGCGATCAGATTTCCGTCGCCGCCGAGCAATTGATCGTAACGCTTTCCGCCGTCTTGCTGACTGCGTTGATAGCGAAAACTGATTTGTTGGTCGTCGGTCGGCGCGAAATTAAGTTGAAAAGTTCCGCCGTATTGCGTAAAAGCCGTGTCGGGCAATCGTTCATTTTCCGTAATATTCGACGGCAAACCGAAAAATCTCGTGATCGCCGAATGGCTGTCGCGTCCATCGCCGGAACGCAAAGTATTGATGCGCCGCGCAACGAGATTTCCCAAAATCCCGAAGCGTTTTGTGCCGTAGGATTTTAGAATATTGCTGCCGTAAGACATATCGGAACTGTTAAAAAACGTGCCGAATTCGCCGTTGAATTGCGGATTTTCAAAACCGAATTCCGGCTGGCGCGACACGAGTTGGACATTTCCGCCGAGACCGTCCGAACCGAATTGCGCCGTATTCGGACTGCGCTGAATTTCGACGGAACGAAGTGCAGTCGGTTCGTTCAGATTAAAAAACGTATTGATTCCGCCGCGCTGAGTCGAATTTGTATAACGAACGCCGTCAACATAAACACCGACTTCCGTCAAACCGCGCACCAAAACCGCGCCGATCGTCGGACTTGTTCTTTGCAGCGAAACGCCGGTTTCTTCTTCGGCAACTTGTGCTAAAACGGCGGTCGTTCTTTGAGAAATCGCGTCTTGCGTAATAATGTTTATTTGTTGCGGAATTTTATTCTTATTCTCGACCAAACCCGTTTCCGCAGTTACAGTTACCTGTTCGCTCAATTGATTGATTTCCAAAACAATTTCAATCTGTATCGGACGATTTTCCGAAACCTGAATTGCCTGATTTCTTGAACTGAAATCGGAACGCGAAGCAATAATATTATAAGAACCGAACGCAACATTTTCAAAACTAAAACGCCCTTCCGCATCGGTTTTTGCTGCCTTTAAGATCAATTGCTGAGAATTTACCAGACGAACTTCCGCCGTGCTGATCGCCGCGCCGGTTCTGTCTTTAATTATTCCTTCGATATTCGATCTGCCATTATTTTGCGGAAAAATCGAAAATGAAAATACTAAAATCGAGAAAACCCCGAAAACTAATTTTTTCATAAATTTACGTCGCTCAACAAAAAGTCTGCATTTTGGAGAATAGCTAATAAGACAAAAATAAAGGAACTGGTTCGGAATAACTAATAACTGAAAGTTGATAATCCGGTTATTCGTTTTCAGTTATTAGTTATTCCGAAGTTTATATATTTCAACGGCTTTGTTCTATAAATTTTATTAAGTTAAGGATTTATCTAAAGATTTATTAAGTATTTTCTACTTTTTATTAAGCTAATTCTTTCGGTAAGAAAATTGAAATGACATAACCTATCATACAGCTAAACGCCATTAATATACAGAATCCAATCTGTGAAAGTAATGAAACAACTAATGCAAAGACCTCAATCAAACCTTTTGCAGACTTACTATCAGTATCTTGAAAAAACATAAGGTTTATGAATGAAGTAAGAATAAAAATAAACATTATTACTAACTATTCTGCTCCCCAGATTAAAAATGCACGAGCAAATACTTTTGCAACCGTATCTGCATTTTCCATAAAAACAATTGCACTAAAAAACCAACTGGCTCCTAATATGATTAAAGTTATAATGCTAATCAACACATCTCCATCAACTTTTGCTCCAAGAAATAATGGAATTAGAAAGATGATACAAATTAGAATTGCAGAAAGTAATCCTAATAGTGTTGATGTAATTTTAATCATATTTACTGGGTAAGATTCTTATTAATTTATTGTTTTCTAAAATCTTCTTACCTAATTTTTTTATTATTCAAAAGATTTGGGCATAATCTTAACACAAGAAATTAATTCTATGAAAGAGTTTTAAGATTTGGAAATTATTAACAGTTCACAATGGCTTTATTGCATAAATATCACTAAGCTATGGATAATTAAAGATTTCTGTCAATACCATAAAATGCTGTTTTTCAATAACATCTTTATTTGCATAATTTAATTGATTTGTGTAACAAAGCATATTCCAACATTAATTTGTCTGATCAATTAATAAAAACCAATCGCAAATCGCAAATAAAATCAGCCGACCTGATAGGTCGCCACGCTCGTCGGCGTTTCGTAGCAGCGCACCTTATGCACCATCACGCGTTCGTCGGCGACGCGTGAATTTAAGTATTCCAGAATAAACCGCGCCAGATTTTCAGCCGAAGGATTGAGTTCTTCATCAAACGGCGGAAGCTCGTTGATATTCCGGTGATCGAGATAATTGACGACTTCATCGGCAGCTTTCTTTAGATCGCCGAAATCAATTAAAAGCCCGATATTGTTGAGTTCCGCGCCTTTTGCGAAAATCTCGATCTTATAATTATGCCCGTGCAGGTTTTCGCATTTCCCTTTATAACCGCGCAATTGATGGGCGCTCGAGAAATTCCGTTCGATCATTACTTCAAAAAATGATTGCATAAACCCGATTTTAACTTAAAAACTTTAATTCCTTAAAACCCACCGAACAATCTTTTTCGAATAATTTTAAAAACGGGCGAATTTATATTATTTTTCATCATATAGTAACGCGTCCTCTTTGAATATTTCGGGGCGTGATGATATATGGTTTAATGTCAAAGTTTTATAAAACGGTAGAATCGGTTCGTCAAAACATTTCAAAATAATGAAGTTTTTAGCAACGCAAATAACTTATTTCGTCAGCCAGACTCAAACCCGTCAAAACATCAAGGCTCTCGCCAAATATATAATTTTACTTTTTGCCGTAATTGCTTTTTTTTCCGTTCTCTTTCATTTTTTAATGGCGTATGAAGGGCGCGATTATTCCTGGATTACGGGGTTATACTGGACTTTGACGGTGATGAGTACGCTCGGTTTCGGCGATATTACGTTTGAGAGCGATCTCGGTCGACTGTTCAGTATCGTCGTTTTGATGTCCGGCATTATTTTGCTGTTGATAATGCTGCCGTTTGCATTTATCCGATTTTTTTATGCGCCGTGGATCGAAGCCCAGCTCCACACACAGGCACCGCGCGAAGTTCCGCCCGAAACGCAGGGACACGTGATAATTTGTCATTTCGATTCAATCGCGCCGAATCTGATCAAAAGACTGAACCATAATCAAATTCCCTATTTCGTCATCGAATCCGATGCCGCAACCGCCGCCAACCTTTCCCAAAGCGGAATTTCGGTTGTTCACGGTTTTGTTGACAGTCATTCGACGTATGAACGACTTAATGTTAAAAAAGCGTTGCTGGTTTTCGCCAACGATGCCGACACGACCAATACGAATATTACGCTGACCGTGCGCGAGGTTGCGCCGGATGTGCCGATTGCGGCGACCGCCGAAGTCGGAGATTCGATTGATATTCTCGAACTGAGCGGCGCGACGCACGTGCTTCCGCTCAAACGCATTCTGGGCGAACATCTGGCAAACCGCATCAGCATCGGCGATAAACGGGCGCATATTATCGGAAGATTCAATGATTGGCAGGTCGTCGAATTTACCGTCCACGACACGCCGGTCAGCGGCAAGAAAATCCGCGAAACGCAGATTCGGGAACTAACCGGAGTCAATATTATCGGAGTTTGGGAGCGCGGACATCTCTTGCCTGCCGACCCGGACAAAGTTCTCGCCGATTTCAGCGTTCCGGTTGCGGTCGGCACACGCGAGCAGATTGCTAAACTCGAAGAAATGCTCAAAGCTGACACGCGGCATTCGGATGCCGTCTTGATTCTCGGCGGCGGAAAGGTCGGACGCTCGGCAGGGATCGCCTTAAAGAAGAAAAATCTGAAGGTTTATATGGTCGAGCTGAAAAAGGAAATGCGCGAAATCATCGGCGATATTCCCGACCGTCTCATCATCGGCGATGCCGCCGACTGCGAAAATCTGTTTCGCGCCGGACTCAGGGAAGTTCCACTCGTCATTCTCTCGACCAATAAAGACGAGGTTAATATCTATCTTTCGATCTACTGCCGAAGGCTCAAGCCCGATATTCGAATCGTCAGCCGCATCACGCATTCACGCAATCTCGAAGCGATTCACCGCGCCGGAGCGGATTTTGTTCTAAGCTATGCACCGCTCGGCGCGGAATGGATTATGTCTTTGATTCAGGGGCGCGATCCGGTAATTTTAGGCGAAGGAGTCGAGTTTTTCACGGTCAATCTGCCGAAATGTCTGGCGCGTAAAACTCTCGAACAAAGCAAGATCGGTGCGTTGACCGGAATGATCGTTCTAGCCGTCGAATCAAAAGGCGAAACAATCGCCAACCCGCCGCCCGACACGGTTCTGCCGAAGGGAAGCACGCTGAATATTCTCGGTACGATCGAACAATTACAGGAATTTAAGAGGATTTTTAAGTAAGATTTTCTTTTCACACAAAATCCGTGCCGACGATTATTCCCAAAGCCCGTTTTCATCAAATTCGATTTCGTGTCTTCTTAAAATTCCCCGAAATTCGTCTTTGTATGAGGTGGTTTTATGAAATTCTTTTTGGTCGGCGATATATTTTTTCTCGATCTCATCAGCCGAACGGCTGATCGTAAACACGCCATAGCCTTTCTGCCATTCAAAATCCGTGATCCATTTTTTCATAAATTCGGCACTTCGCATTTTGACGCGGTTAATAACTGCGTCCGGCGACCACTCACGCGATTGAGCATAAATTATGTGAATATGCGCTCGACATCGCCGCCGATAATCAGCGCAGGCGAATAGCATTCGTCAAAAAGGATTTTGGAAATTTTATCGTAGAGAAAAGGTTCGACTTCTTTTGTAATAAACGGTTCTTGATTCTTCGTCGAAAAAATAACGTGAAGCAGCATTTGTGAAGATCTATCGGATTCATTTTTATTCACTCTCGATTATAGTTAGAAAACTTTACCAAACGCACCAAACGACCTTTATCTTCAATTGTTAAATTTCCCGTTCATTTGCGGGATTATAAATTCTTTATTCTTTATTTTCAATTTTCCTGACCTGTGCGCTGCTCCAGAAAAACAGAATCGAAATAATCACCGCGCCGAGAATAATTCCGGCAAGCAGTTTTCCGTTTGAAAAATCTCCGCTCGACAAAAGTCTCTGCAGAAGAATCAACAAAACAAGAAATAAAACGGCGCAAATCCAACGGATGATTTTCATAAATTTTTCAGGGTATAAAATTATTCGCTCTCATAACGGCTCAGATAAAGTCTGCCGTCGTAGTCAATAGTTCCGATTTTTAAATTCTCAATTGCGCCGCGGCTGCCTAAAACATTCCGTTTAAAATTTTCGTCTTCGGCAAAATAGACCATTACATCAAACTGATATTCTTCAACTAAGCACCAATGGATAATTAAAAATGGATAATGGATAATGTCAGAAAACTCTTAAATTCTCTTACATCTGATGTTTAAAGGGATTTTTAGAATTTTCATAATATCTTACAACTTTTGCTCACCTGCTTATAAGAGTCAGCTGATGACCGAAAACCCAAAATGAATCGGTTGCCGTGCCTACTCTATTACGCAAACCTGTTTCAATTTTCAATCCGATTTCTTCGCCGTATTTACGTTCAAAAATGCAAAAGGATGAACCCGTATCTATTTTTGCTTCAAATTTAGTTGAATCTTTTCCCAAACGCAGTTCAACAATCAATGAAATGCCGGCTTGCGCGGCATCATATCGGATTAGTTTTTCAAATTCGATTTTGTGAGTCATTTTTACCAACCAGCCCAAAGTTCTTCATCTTCTGCCGCGACATACGTCAAAAGCGGTTTTTTCGCGCCTTTTCGCTTTGCTTCCCGGTCAACTTCCCGCAGAGTTTTGCCTTCGGCGACAAGTTTGCCGTTTTCTAATGCGACATATTTACCGGCAACTTCATTGCGATGCGCTTTGAGCCATTCAATATTCGGACTCGGATTTTTTCCGCCGTTCAATTTTATTTCGCTTTCCTGTTCCCGCAAAAGTTTCATTAATTCGCGGCGTTCTTCATCGGTTAAGGTTGCGACTTTTTCAATTACTTCATCTAAAATTGCTGGCACTTTTTCTACCTCAAAGTTAAAAATTTAAACTCATAAATAATTATGACCGTTACTTTTACTATTTAATCACAAATCTACTCTGATTTGGGTAACGATTTCCAGTTAGTATCGTGCATGAATGTTCCATCATAATTTGAATATTCCAAGCGAAATTGTTGGACATTTCCACAGCGATTGCAGCGACCAATCAAAAAAGCAGGATAGCCTCCGACATTTGTTTGATTATTGTGCAATCCATCACCTCCATCATAGAGAATATTAAGACCAATACCTTCGCCAATTTTGGGCGAAATCGAAAAACAGAATCATTGAAAACAAAAGACTTGAAAAATTAACCGAAAATTTGAAAATAATTAAAAAGGCTTCAACAAAATGCAGAGATAATTTTAATTATAAATGCT
>JBBRVS010000184.1:0-11700 GCA_038246645.1 Pyrinomonadales bacterium | reverse complement strand
TTTTGAAAAAAAATTCCTTTGAAATTTCCGATGCCTTTTGCGAGCGCGTTTTGGAACTAAAGGAAAAGCTCGGCGTTATTCTAATTCAATTGCCGCCGCAGTTTGACGGGAACAAGGAAAACGCGCAAAATCTGCGCGAATTCTTAAGCCGTCTGCCCGAAGAAATCCGCTTTTCAATCGAATTTAGAAACCGCGACTGGATGATCGAATGGACTTTTGAAGAACTCGATAAAAACCGCATCGCGCTCTGTTTATGCGAAGGAAGTTGGATTCCGCGCGAAATGATGTTTGAAGCCGTCGAAAAAATCACGACCGATTTTTCCTACGTCCGTTTTATGGGCGAACGCGATCTGACGAGTTTCGATAAAATCTATCGCCATCAAGACACGAATCTAAAAATTTGGTCGGAAGAGATCAAGAAAATAAAAGCGAAAAACATATTCGTCTATTTCAGCAATTTCTACGAAGGACACGCCCCGGCAAGCGCGAATAAACTAAAAAAACTGCTCGGACAGGAAATAATTGGGGCGCAAACTCTGGAAAATCAAGGTTCGCTTTTCTAGTTGATATTTATGACGGCGGCGTTGACGTGGTGCGAATCCGTCTGCAACACAACTTTGAGTTTAACGAGCGACGTTTTTAATAAAGTCGCTGTTTCGCCCTTACACTCATTTATTTGTTCGGTACGGCATTATGGCAAAGCGAGCAGCGATACATATTCGTCCGCGTAAAACAACTTGATAACTTCAAAATCTCGGCGTAGCAAATCTTCTATCTGTCGGGTTGAGCAGTTTCCAAGCCGCAGCCAAACAACTTTCGGCGGATTGCCGAATATAAGGCTCAGGTCGTGCATATCCGCATCTTTTGACACAATCATAAAATCATTGTCTTTGGCATAATCCCAAACTATCAGGTCATCTGTTGCCTTCATACCAACATCACGAACGTGAAGCGAATCCGGGAAAGGTCAGCTAAAAGACGCGGCAGCACGGGCGACAAATTTTCGTCAAAAAGTAATTTCACGCGGCAATAGGAGCAAGCATCAACCGACGTTCACGGTCGGCAGCGTAAGCGATACAGGCTTTCAAATCCTCTCGCGTCAAATCGGGAAAATCCTCGAGAATTTCTTCCTGAGTCATCTCGGAAGCCAGATACTCAAGGACTTCATAAACCGTAATTCGTAAGCCGCGCACACACGGCTTGCCGCCGCGTTTGTTCGGTTCGATTGTGATGTAATCTCGATAATCCATAATTAAAATTATCAACTACAACAAATTCAAAAGCAAGCAATTAAGATTTTGCCGCGCGCCTTGCATCGTCTCGGACAAACCCGAAAGCTCCAACGACCGAGATGACGTGGGCGGAAACCGCCACCACACAAGCGACAGGTAAAGAAGAACCGTTTTAAGAAAGTTGCTGTTTCCGCCTAACGTCCATTGATTTGTTCGATGCCGCCGTTCATTTTACCACGCTCGCTTCACTCGTCCAGCAATCTAACCCAAGTTTTGCAACTATCAAAGAACTGACTTTGGTTTCGTTTGATTTTGTGACTTTCAACGCTACGCGATAAACAAAATAAGGTTTTTCGTCAACATACAACCAAACATCAAGACCGTATTTTCCTTTTTTAAGATTGTTAATTTCAAAGAAACCATTCTCGTCCGTTAAGGTTGAAGTTACCAAGGATTGTTCTCCATCTAAGCGTTTCAAATCCACTTTTGTCTTTGTTATTGGTGCAACAGTTTTATCGTTCCACAAAACTTTACCTTTTACGCCACTAATTTTTAAGGTTGTAATTGGACAAATAGCTTGTCCATAACTCGGAGAATACAGTGCTAAGGTCAATAAAACAAATAAAATTGAAAAACTGAGTTTTTTCATATGAAGCAATATTTTCACCAACGTATCAATCTTTCCGCAATTACCAAACAGGCATCGAACTTATGATTGACCGGAATGATTCCGCATAAGCAGCATATTTCATGTATTATGCAGAAAACTTTCTGCATAATAACCTTATATGCGGATTGATTATACGATACTTTTTGGCTGATTCAACGATAATTTATTATCAAATTTTCTACCATTTTCACAAATCCAAACTTTTTTCGAGTTTTCGCGTAAAATAGACAAATGTTTTGCGTCAGTGCAAAATTATACAAATAAGTTTTTTGGAGTAAAAATTAATAAAATGGCAATGTCAAAAACAGGTAAAATATTTCTCATCGTCGGCGGAATAATCTTCGCTTTTGTGCTGGTTGCAATCATCGGTTTGGCGATTATGTTTGAATCAATCGGCAGAACGAGCGTGCCGGAAAACAGCGTTTTGATCCTCGATGTTTCGGGAAATCTGCCGGATTATTCGGCGGACGATCCACTGGCGCGCGCCTTCGGAATGGGCGAACCGCAGTCTTTTTCGAATTTATTGTTACAGCTTCGCAAGGCAAAGGTTGATTCACGCGTCGGCGCGGTTTTATTGGATATAAATTTTCCGGGAATCGGTTGGGGAAAAGCCGACGAGCTGCGCGACGCGATCAAGGATTTTCGCGCTTCGGGCAAGCCGATCTATTCCTATATGGAAATCGGTATGAACAAGGAATATTACATCGCGGCGGCGACCGATAAGGTTTTTCTGGCTCCGGCGGGCGATCTGTATATCAACGGTTTGGCGGGACAAGCGATGTTTTATCGCGGTTCGCTCGACAAACTCGGCATCGAACCGGAATTTATCAAGATCGGAAAATACAAAAACGCGCCCGATCAATACACGCGCAAGGAAATGAGCGAAGAACAGCGCGAAGTTACAAACGCCATTCTGGATGAATATTTCGGAAATATGGTCAATGCGATTGCCGAAGCGAGAAAAAAATCGCCCGAAGATGTCAAAGCAATCATTGACAACGCGCCGTATCACGCCAAACAAGCATTGGAACTCGGGCTTATTGACGGTGCGTTTTACAAAAATCAGGTTTATGACGAGATAAAAAATCGTCTCGGCTACAAAGCCGAAGACGAACTCAGAACAGTCAGCGGAACGGCTTATAAGGAAATTACGCCCGAATCTTTGAATTTGAACACGGGCGAAAGAATCGCCGTCATATATGCTTCGGGCGCAATAAACATCGGCAGTTCGCAGAAAAGTCCGTTAGGGGGCGAAACGGTCGGCTCGGATACGATGGTTCGTGCGATCAATGCGGCGGCGAAAGACGATTCGATCAAAGCGATTGTTCTGCGCGTGGATTCTCCCGGCGGTTCGGCGCTCGCGTCCGATCTGATGTGGAATGCGATTGAAGAAGCGAAAAAGAAAAAACCCGTCGTCGTTTCGATGGCGGACGTTGCCGCTTCGGGCGGTTATTACATCGCCTGCAACGCCAACAAGATCGTCGCCGAACCGAATACGATTACCGGCTCGATCGGCGTATTTATGGGCAAACCGAATGTCAAAGGGTTATACGATTGGATGGGATTTTCAAGCGAATATATCCTGCGCGGCAAAAATGCCGGAATTTTCCGCGAAACCGAAAAATGGACGGACGACGAGCGCAAGAAAATGGAAAGCCAGATGAATATAATCTATTTCGACGATTTTGTTCCGAAGGTCGCGCAGGGTAGAAACAAAACGCCGGAAGATGTCAATAATCTCGGTCAAGGTCGCGTCTGGACGGGAACGCAGGCGAAACAAAACGGTTTGATTGACGAATTCGGCGGACTCGAAAAAGCGATCTCGATTGCCAAGGAACTCGCCCAAATTCCGGCTGATAAGGAAGTCAGAAGAGTCGCGTTTCCCGAAGCTCAAACTTTGCTTCAGACTATTTTCAGCGGCAACGCTCTGGTAAAAACCAGAGAACAGGCGGCGCAGGAAGCAATTGTCGAAACGCTTCCCGAAGATGCGAAACGCGCCCTGCGCTACGCCTCGCTTTTCGATCAAATGAAACGCGGCGAAACAATGCTGATTATGCCGTTCGAACTTGAAATCAAATAAGTTTTTAATGGTGAATTGATAATTGATAATAATTAATATGAGACGCGATATAAGCCGTCGAAGACGGCAATATATTTGTAGCCCATAACGCCAGTTATGGGCTACAAATATAACATCGGTTTCACCGACTAAATACGAATTTCTCATGTCGCGTCTCATATTAATTAAGAAATTTACTGAACAATTTAACACTTTTTAGTAATTAAATAATTTAACGAAAAGCGTCGAAACTGTTAACAGTTTCGACGCTTTTTTGTCTGAAAGTTTTCAATAAATTTACATCCCGAAAATTGAATATTTTTAAATAATAAATCTAAACTTAGTGAAACGTAATGCGATTGCGAAGTTTAAAATGCTTCTTCGCTTTACCTTTTACCTTTTACCTTTTACTTTTTACTTATTACTTTATGCCGAAGGAATTCTATTTTGTCAGCGATCTGCATTTTGGCGGCGACGGTTCGCTGATGGAATGCGATTTCGAGGAAGAATTTATCGCGTTTCTCCGCGAATTAGCCGAAAAAGACAAGGAAACCGAATTGATCATCGCCGGCGACACCTTCGGTTTTTGGGAACTCACATCCGTTCAAGGCACGCAGCAATTAGTCGAAATCATCAAATATCACGAACGCATTTTTGAGCAGTTAAAAATTACGGGCGAAAAAATAAATATCACTTTAATGGTCGGAAATCACGATTACGATCTGGCTTGCGACCCGTGGTATATCGAAAAATTCAAACTTTATAACGTCGCGCTCGATACTTCTCTGACGCTTATCCGCGAGATCGAGAATCGAAAAATCTGGATCGAACACGGACAGCAGGTTGATCCCTATAATGCGGCGAGCGAATACGGCAATATTCACGCCCTGCCGCTCGGCTATTTTATCACCCAAAGTCTGGTCAGCGGCGCGAGCAAATATTCGGTTTTCGGGCGCAGCAATTGGCTTAAAGACATCCGCTCGGTTGACGTTCGATTGATTCCCGATTGGCTGATCTCCAATTATTTTTATCAGGAAATGAATCTTTTTCTGCGCTGGCTCATTATGCCTTTTCTGCTGCTTTTGACCGCCACGGTTTTTGCGCTGGTCGCGCAGCTTTTAAAGGTTTTGGGCATTTTCGATGTTAATTATCTGATCGAAAATCCGTTTATTCGCTGGCTCGGACTTTTCGGCGATGTTTTGAGCTGGACGATTACGATCAGTATGATTGTCTGGTTTTTTATTCTCGTCATCGCCGTTCCGCTCTATTTTATTTACCGCGACGTTCGCGGCACGCTGCGGCGAATGCAGATTTTTCCGCTCTTTAAATCCGCGCCGACCGAAGAAGCGACTAATATTTATTTAAACCGCGCCCGCGAGGTTTTCGGTCTTAATCCGGAAACCGCCGTCTATCTTTTCGGACATACCCACGATGCTTTTTTATTTGAAGAAACAGGGCGCGCCATCATCAATACGGGAACCTGGCTAAAAATTCTGCGCCGCTTATCGGTGCGTTTCGGCTTGCTTCCGGGCATTTATTTCCCGATTTTTCGGCTGAATTATTTTAAAATTTACGGCTCGGGCGAAAAAATAATTATTGACTACGTCGAGATTCCCAAAGAGCCGAAGGAAAAACTGACTCTGCTGCAAAGATTTTTAATCATCGGCAGAAAACCCGACGCGGGAAAGCCGATTCCCGAAAGAACAGTTTTGTAAAAAATTTTATAGTGTCGCAAATTTTATGATAACAGTAGTTTACAAGATTTTTACTTCGCAATAGATAATAGATGAGAGATGATAACTGATAGATTTTTCTTGTAATTATCTCTCATCTAAACTCTATAATCTTTCATCTATTCCGAATGGTTTTTGGCTTTATCATAAAATCTGCGACACCATCAAATTTTTAATGTGAGGCGCAAAGTAATAATTTAATTAAACAATATTTTTCATATGCCTTATATTAATTTATCTCGCCGATTTCTTCGTAGCCGTAACCTTTGTAAAGCATCCATTTACCGCTCAGGAATTTTTGCAGATTGGCAACGATATGTTTATCCGCCCATTCTTTGGGAAGTTCGACATCGGTTTTCCCCGTGCTGATTCCCTTCGCATAATTGACGTAATCCGCAACGCCCGATTCGTCATCAACTAAGATAAGCTGCGCGTCCGGTTCCTGTTTGTGAATTTCTTTTACCGTTGTAATTAATTCTTCGCGGCTTAAACCCTTTCTAATTAAGCACCAATGGATAATTAAAAATGAATGGATAATGGATAATGTCAGAAAACTCTTAAATTCTCTTAAATTTGATGTTTACAGGGATTTTTAGAATTTTCATAATATCTTAAAACTTTTGCTCATCTGCTTAAATAATAAGAAAATTTCAAACCTTTGAGGGAATAACTTTCCAGTTTTTTCGGTTTTCCGGCATTTTCGGTTTTCGCGTCCGGTCTTTCGCCGCTTTCGCGTGTTTTTTCCGAACCGCAAGCCAAGCCGATGCCTAAAATTAACGCTAGAATAATCAGCAAATTTAAGTTATTTTTCGTTTCTTTATTCATAATTTTTCTCCTGAAAGCAAAATTGCTGTAACTAAACCACTCGCAAATCACTTCGCCCCGCTCCAGGCGGCGATAATGGCTTCGAGTTCGCGTTCGGAAGTATTTTCCAGTTTCAACTTCCAAGTTCCGGTCGTTACGTTTTTATCAACAAAAATCGAACGAAACCAGGCATTTGCGTCAGGCATTTTTGTCAAATTTTTGCCGACGAGTACGTCTTTTTCGTTGTAAAGCGTGGCGGAAATTTCATTTGAAGCCATAAATGTCAGACCGAAATTTACGGCTTGTTCGACCGGAATTTCGATTTCGACCGAAGTTTTCGGCGCGATTTTGACGGCTTTTGCAAAATTCGGGCGAAGGTCAGAACCATCTGCGGTAGCGGATGGGTAAATCGCCGCGTTTGAGATTCTCGAATTAAACCCGCCCGCTACCGCAGGCGGTTCTGACCAGTTCGCATTAACGAAAAATGCGCCGAACTGATTTTGATTTGTCTGACCGATCTGTTTCGGAAAATCGTCCAGATCCGGCGGAACGGGATTGTGATTGCCTTTCGGACCGATTGCCAGACGCGGTTTGACGAAATCGTTTAAGTTTTTCGTGTTTGGCAATTCTTCGCTCGAATTATCCGCCGTCGCTTTGTCCCTGACCTTCCAATGCGCCGACGGCACGGAAACTACATCATCGTTCGGAACAACACTTTGACACAGAATCGAATCGGAATTTCCGGCAAGCGCGGAAAATTTCACGCCTTTGCGGTTTGTGTTGATTTTGTTGAAATCGCTCATCGCGTCCTGCGTCATCTGGCGCGTCGCTTCGGGAGCTGTGCCCGTCATTTCCATCGCAAAGCTCATCAGATCGAAACACGGCGAGCCGGTATTCGGCGTTCCCAGCATAATCAGGTGCGCGGCTTGCGGTCGCCCGTCCTGATAGACCGGCATAAAATTATTGATGTAATGCCGCGCCACCACGCCGCCGAGCGAATGCGCGACGATGTCTATGTGCCACGCATTGCGCTCTTCCTGCGCGTATTTGACGTATTTTCCGAACTCCTCCGAATTGGTGTAAACGCTGCTTGTTTGATCGCCCGACATAAACGAGCCGCTCATCCACATTATTCCTTTATTCCGGTTTTCGCCGACGGCGTAGGCTTTCCAATCATAGCTGTGCATCGTCGTAAAAAGATTTTGCCAAACTCCCCAAATTCTCCAACTGCTCCAGATTCCGTGCGCGAGCAGAACGGGTTTCGGCGCGACCTTTAGATTTCTCGTGATTTCATCAATCTTTTTACCGTTTTCTTCGAGTTCGGCTTTGAGCCGCTGAACAAGGCGCGGACGACCGTCGTCAAACCAGGCGTAACCCGACGAATCCCAAATTATTTCGACATCTTTTTCTTCGCCCGCATCGAGCCGGACGGAAACTTCGCCGTTTTCCAAAACTCCGTCGGCGCGTGCGCCGTCCCATTTATCGCCTTTGTAGGTTTCCTTGAATTTCAGATCGGCAAATTTCGTTTCGCCCGAAGCGTTTAAAACTTTTGCTTTGATTTTGATCAGATTGCCGTCGGTCGTTCCTTTTATTTCGTTTATTTCCTGCCAGTCGTTCCAGTTCGGAAACTTCATATCTTCAAATTTCAAATCCATAATCCGCAGCGGCGCACCGCATTTTTGCAGACTCCAGGTGATTGTTTCCGTAACATTTTGCCACGTTGCCGTAAAAGTTCCCGAAATCCGGTTCGGGTCGGAAGGATTCCATTGATGCTTGCCGTCGCTCGTTAAAGAATGGACTTCAATCGGCATCGGAGTCGGCGGCGACGTAAAATTTTTGCCTTCTTTCGGCGTGCATTGTCCGCTGTAGCTCGTAGTTGTCGAACCCGTATTTTCGCCCATTATTTGAGGCAAACCGACGCTGACCGAATATGTGCCGTTCGAATTTATGCCGACACTGACGTTTGCCTCAGCTTTCCCGTTTCCCTTAGTTTCGGTTTTTGAAGTTGATTCGCCTTTCATATCCTTCCACGTTTTGCCGCGGTCGCACGAGTTTTTTTTCGACCGCCGAAGTTTTTTCGATTGAAGAAAACTTATGGTCAATCGTCGCTTTGCCGAGGCTCGAACCGTTTTTGTCGGGCGATTCGATAACGGAAACAGTTGCTTTATAATCATATTTCATCTGCCAGTCGGTCGTATCCTTACCGCGTCCGGAAACGCGTTCGACGGTTTTATTGTTCGTCATATTTTGCGTCCGCGTGTAAGTAATCGTTCCCGTCCACGCGCCCGAACATTTCGGCGCAGATTGTTTCGATTGAGTTGAAGCGACTTGCCCGCCGCCGCGTTTGGTTTGAGCGAAGGCATTAGAAGAGGAAATTAAAGTGGTTAATAATAAAACTAAGCTGTAAAATTTTTTGAAATAAAGGCTTTTACACATAAATTTTCTCCGAAGTCGGTTGACGAAAAATCTTCCCTGACAACTCACGCGCATTACGGAGAAAATTTGTATCAAAAAAAATTAAAAAAATGCGGAAAGAAAAATTTACAGGGATACCAGAATAGACATGGATGTTTTTAAAAATTATCCCTGTTTATCCTGTTATCCCTGTATTTTAATTACTTTAAATTTTTACGACATTTTGCCGCCGCATTCGGGGCAGAATTTGGTTGTGAATCCGGGTTTATGCCCGCAGCTCGTGCAGGTCGGTTCGGCTTTTGCCGCCGCAATTCCGCATTCGGGGCAGAATTTTGCCGCGCCGACATTATGCCCGCAACTCGTGCAGTTATTTCCCGAAACTTGTTCGCCGGATTTGACGGCGTTCGGCGAACTGATTTGGCTGTCCGCGCTCATATCAATTTCCGACGCATAATCGGTTTCCTGCGCTTTTTGCTGAAGCTGCTGGCGCATAGCCTCGGCTTTGGCAGCGGCTTGGGCGGAGGCAGCTTCTTCCTGAAAATTCGGCGCACAGGTTTCGCATTGATTGGCTTTTTCATTCCAGCAGGCTTCGGGGCAAACCCAATTTCCGCAGCGCGAACATTGATGAAAATGCTGTTTTCCTTCTTCGACCGCCGTTTGCATCGCCGAATCGTGCGCTTTTCCGCCGACGGCGCGTTGAATTTCATATGCCGAATTTCCGGCGGAATGTCCCCAACCGAGCAAACTGCTTGCCGCATTTAAGAATGAACCAGCCATTCCCATCGTCGAAGTTTGATATTGCGACATATAGCCATTGCCGCATTTATCGCAGAAAAATTTGAATTGATAACCTTTATCCGTCGAAAGGTCTTGATGGTTTTTGACAAATTTGATCAATGACATAGATAAAACTCCTTGAAAATGTTTTTGGAAAGACGGCGAAAGAACCGGCAAATTGCCTTACCGATATTAACATTTGTTTGATAAATAAGTAAAAATCAAGTATTTGCCTGCAAATAAATAGATTCGGAATAAGTGAAAAGTCAGAAGTGATACCGCGCGGCTCGGAGCATAAACCTTTCACATCTCACTTTTCACTTTTCACTTATTCCGAAAAAGTATTTTTCACGCCTTCGGATATTTCACAGATCAGATATGGAATCCATTTTTAAATTCCTCTTTTTTAAAAATAATTGCTTCATTTTACTAACGCGGAATTTTCCTGAAAAAAGTATCACAAGAAAAAGGCGAATCTAAAAAAGATTCGCCCCAACAGCCTTCCGAGTTGTTTTTTGAAATTAATGTTTACTGAACACCGCATCAACAATCGCCTGCGCGGCTTGTTCGATCAGCGGCGTGATTATATCTTCGCCGTCCGATTTTGCCTTGCCGTTGTATTTTTTGGTCAAAGCCGCCGCGCCGGAAACAATCTGCAAGTTAATATCGAGCGTAATCTGATCTTTCGATTTAACATTTGCCGACATCGAACCCGCTGTAACGATTGATCTTGTGGCAACTTGTCCGGCGACATTTCCGACCGTGCTGCCCGTTTGACCGATTCCCGTTTGCCCGATTGCCGGAGCAATTACTTTTCCGAACACTCCGCCGAAGCCGCCGCCACCGCCTTTTTTGTGCGAAACATTGGCAAAGATTATGTAATCGCATTCTTTTTCCTTGGCTTCCGCCGTGATTGCCGAAGGAAGTTTGGCTTCGATCCGGACGAGTTCAACGCCCGGAGTTTTCAAGTATTCCGCCAGAGAATTTTGAATCGCCGCCGCCAGATCAGCCGCGCTCAAACCTTCGCCGACCGCGCCGGTTTTGACATTCGCCATTCCGATTCTGATCACGCCCGCCTTCTTCGCACCGACATCCGAAGAAGCAGCATTTGAAGCGTTCTGCGCCATATTTTCAACATTCCGGCTGATTCCCGAATTGTTCGGAGTTGACGTATTCATTCCATTTGAATTCGAGGACATATTTGTCGAATTCGACATCGTCGAAGAATACATCGCCGAAGCGTCCGCGACTTCGCGGTAATCAGAAGGAACTTCAAACAAATCAGCGTTCAAAGTCGCTTTGGAAAGCTCGACAACTTCCGAAACGGTTGAAAAACTTTCCTTGCCGCTTTGGTCAAACATCGTCATTTTTTCATAAACCGGATAACCGCGTTTTGCCGTGCCGATCTGTTTGATTTGAAATTTGTCCTGACAGCCCGATTTTTTGGTGCTTTTATAATTTTGATAATTTACATTTTGATCGCAATCGAGCGCGAATTCGGCATCAATATACCAACCGTCGAATTCCATTTTTGTATTACTGACCGCGCACGCATTAGCCGACGAAACGGTTTCCATCGTGATAATCAAATGCTTTGCCGGAAAACCGAACATCTGTTTGCGCTCGCCCGTGTCTTTGGTCGTAATGGTCGTCGTCACCGTTCCGCCGGCGCGAACTACGCCGTCCGTTTGCGTCGCCGAAACATTCTGATTTTCAACCGCTTGATTAAAAGCGTTGATCATATAGGTTTTCGTATTCGGATTGATCTGCACTCCGCGCCGCAGATCGCACTGTGTCAGATTTATCATCATCCCGCTCATCGTTTCCGTGCGCTGGCGTTTGCCTTTGATATAAGTCGTATTTTCGTAGGTCTGCCCGCTCATCGTCTGCTTCGATTTAATTTTCACATCACCAAAAACGGTCGCCGATAATGCTAATAAACAAATGGTTATAATTGCAAATTTTGTATAATCGGTTAGGTAATTCATTAGAAGTTCTCCTTAAAAATTG
>JBBRVS010000183.1:0-11803 GCA_038246645.1 Pyrinomonadales bacterium | reverse complement strand
GAAGAGAATCACCCGGCAGAAAAAATCCGATAGCCAAACCCGTTTCGGCAAAAATGATAAAAAACAAACCGAAATAAACATAAACTCCAAGCCAATTAAGCAATGTGTCAATTATTACTTTCGGATTGAGAAAATCCTTAACCTGATATAAAAAATCAATTATCGCATCCATAAAATTAAGACGGCTCGGCGGTAGAAAGAATTTGCCAAGCCAAAATATCGTATCAAATTATGTCGTGTATCTAAAATCATTTTTTCGATTTTACGCCGATTTTACAAGGAATAAAGGATTTTAACTGCGCCAGCCGTGTTCGCCGATCAGCGGAACAAATGCACACGCGCCGAAATCTTCGGTTTGAAATCCTCTTTCCGTTCGGGTTATGCGAATAAGCTTTTGCGTTTTCGTATCTTGCCCGATCGGAATGACGAGACGACCGCCGAGTTTTAATTGCCGGAGCAAAGGTTCGGGAATTACCGGACTTCCGGCGGCGACCAGGATTCCGTCAAACGGCGCATATTCTTCCCATCCGAGCGTTCCGTCGTCGCATTTGAGCGTTACATTCTTTATGCCGAGCGCGGTAAGTCTGTCGTTTGCCTTCATTGCGAGATTCGGCACTCGTTCAATTGCATAAACCGTGCGAACAATTTTTGCCAGAATCGCCGTTTGATAACCCGATCCCGCGCCGATTTCCAGAATCCGACTGCTTGGCGCGAGTTCAAGCAGTTCGGTCATCCGCGCCACGATAAACGGCTGCGAAATCGTCTGATTTCCCGCAATCGGCAGCGCATTATCCTTGTAGGCTTGAAATTTCAAGGCTTCGGAAACAAAAAAATGACGCGGTAATGCGCCCATCACTTCCAAAACCCGTTCGTCTTTTATTTTATATTTTTCGCGCAAACTCGTTATCATCCGCCCGCGCAAAATTGCAAATTCGTCCACTTTCTTTCTTAGTCTATCGAGTTTTCCGAGTTTTCTGAGTTTGCCGTGTTCTTTTTGATTTTCTATTGACTCGCTAAACTCGCTAAACTCGGCAAACACGGCAAACTCGCTAAGACTCTTCCCAATTTTTCAATAATTCGATGACGCGATGGTTTGTCAGATCGCTGCGCATCGGCGTAACGGACACAAAACCTTCGTCAATCGCTTCAAAATCCGTTCCGCCTTCGGCGTGAAAACCGTCGCGCACTTCGCCGATCCAGTAATATAATTTACCACGCGGATCGGTATGTTCGCTGATTGCGGGACGCGAATTCTTAAAACCCTGTTTCGTAATGCGAATTCCCTTCGGATTGCCTTTCGGGATATTTACGTTGAGCAAAGTTCCGTCCGGCAAACCTTCCTTTAGAGCCTTTTCGGTTAATTGCTTGGCGATTTTCGCCGATTCGGTAAAATCGTGATTTCGATTGACGACCAAACTGAAAGCAAGTCCCGGAACGCCCAAAATAGTTGATTCAAGCGCACCGGCGACCGTTCCCGAATAAGTTGCGTCATCGCCGAGATTCGCGCCGTGGTTGATGCCCGAAGCGCAGATATGCGGTCTTTCTTCAAACGGCAGAATCTGATTCAAAGCGAGCGTCACGCAATCGGTCGGCGTGCCGTCAACTGTCCAGTGCCGTTCGTCAATCTGGCGAATCCGCAGAGGTCTGGAAAGCGTCAGGCTGTGCGATGCGCCGCTCATTTCCGAAGCCGGCGCAACGACATAAACATCGCCGATTTCGCGCAGGGCATTTTCCAGTTCGATAATGCCTTCCGAATGATAACCGTCGTCGTTGGTAATTAAAATTCGCGATCTTTCCTGTGTCATACAAAAAGAAAATGATGCGTAAAATGCGAGATGTTTTTATTTTCAAAACTCACATCGCACAACGCATCATTGTTACTGAAATATTCTTAAAATTATCTGCCCATTCCCGAACTTCCGGTGGTGTTCATCGGACGAAACGGACGGCGGAAACGCTTACGATTTCGCTTACGCGCATTGGCAGATTTAAGTTTCGCCTTCTGTCCGGGCGGCACAAAATGCTGATGTTTTTTGTAATCCTTGATGATTTCTTCGGTCATCACCTTACGTTTAAAACGTCGCAACGCATTCTCGATTGATTCGTTATTGTTTAATGTTACAAAAGCCATAGTCTTCTATCACCCCCTTTTCGGCGTAAATTTTCTTGCTCGCTAAGAGCAAACAATAATTAAACACTTTTTTTAAAGCGATGGCAAGTTTGCAGTAAAATTATTTGTGTTCGCAAGTTCCGCCTGATTAATTCGTAAATTAAATTTTCGAATGTTTGGAGTCCTGCCTTTAGGCGGCTTTTTCCGCCGTGCTTCGAAGCGCGGAAGCCTGCTAAAGCAGGGACTCCAAACTTTTACGGTTTTGGCGGTTCGCTCTTTTCTTTTCGCAGAGGAATCGAAAGCAATTGCCCGTTATAGACGATGAAAACTTTGTTTGCCGCTTCATCAACCCACATATCCATACTGTCGAACGAAATCTGCGGAACAGTTAAGACCGGCGTGAAAACAAATGTTTTTTCATTAAGAGTTCCGATTTGCGTTTCTTTCTTGCTTTCAACGGGAATCGCCGCCCAGACTTCATCGGGGTTTGAGGTTTTTTGAAGCCGGCGGAAGGTTTGCTGAATAACCGGTCGAAATTCGCCTTTTACCGGTTGCATCGCGCCTGTTTCGGCATCGAGCAGAAAATACGTTCCCCGTTTAATCGTGCCTTCATCATAATCCATTAGATTACCCGCTTCAATCAAAAATTTATTTACCGGGGAAATATATAAGAACGGTTTGGCAAATCTGAATTTGTCGTCAATTTTAACTCTGAATTCCCGGTTGTTTTGCAGATTTATCCGCACAATTACCGGCAATTCTTCGGCTTCCAAATATTTTGTCAGCACAAGCCAGCGACCGTCTGCGGCAATTACGGGATTTCTGTAAAATCCGGTCTGAATTTTCGTCGTTTGTCCGCCGACAACTTTAAAGAGATTCTCACCGTCTGTTCTAATTTCGACATTTCCGGCTTTCGCGCTCCGGCTTTCATATTCATAGCGCGTCGGAGTATTGCCGGGTTGCGTAATAAAATCAACGCCGACCGGCTGATTGACAAAATCACCGAGTTTATCCTGCGCGAAGCTGTGCCACGAAAAACTTTCAAAAGCTCTCTGCATCCGGCGTTTGCGGTCTAATTCCATTGCTTGTTCGTAATCGAGATTACCATTTTCCTCATCTTCGGCGGATAATTCTTCCAATTCTCTTTCGATTTGTTTGAGGCGGCTCGTGTTATTGATCAAAAGGCGCAGATCGTCGCCGTTTTTCCAAACCGTCACGGCTTCCAAATCCTGATCGGCAAAGAGAATCTGCGCTCCGGCGATGTCTTTTTCGAGCCAGTAACGCAATGCGGCGGGCGGTTTCCGCATATCTTCAAAAATACCTGCCAAACCGGCGAAAAATTGCGGCGGCACATTAGTCGCGACAAAAATTCGTCGTCCGCCGCTGCGTCCGAGCATTAAAAGCTGATTTGTCCGGCAGCCGTTGCAATTTGAAACAAAAGGCGGAAGATTATTGACATCATTTGAAGCGAGAAAACTCTTTAAATAGCCGAATTCCGTATCGCTTAATTTTCTCTCGAAATAACGCGCTTCGTCTTCATCCCAGCTGAAAACGGCTTTGTCCTGATAAATCCGCACATAATTTTTATCATACGCATAAACACCGAGAAGTTTTTCGTCTTCCTTGATCTCCTTTTTCAACTTTTCTTCGGTCGCCTCGTCGCTCGCATTCTTCGCCGTATAAAAATAATAGGGCGGCAATTCCGGCAAACCGTTGATACTGCTGAAAAGATTGAACAAAAAATCAGGTCTGGCATACATTTTTTCCTTATCGCCAAAGAAAAACGTCGCGCCGAGGATTTTTACTTCGTTCGGATAGAGCGAATAAATTATCTGCCGGGCGGCGGGTGAATCTTCGCTTTCAATGTAGCGTTCCGCCGCGAGAGCCAGCGTTTTATTCGGATTTTTCAAAAATCCGGCAACCGTTTGAAGCGAGAGCGGAGCGCGAATCAATCTGGCACAGCCGAGCAGCGCAATTTTAGTTTCGTCGCCGGCGTTTGCCAGAATCCCCGAATAATCGCCTTCGTTTTCCAGAAGACACGCTGAAATCCCCAGAGCAATCGGATTTCCTTTGTTTCGCGTATCATAAATACCGCCGATTTGATTTTCGCGCAATTGCTTTCGCAGACTCAAAAGTTTAACGATGGCATTGATATCGGATTTCCCTTGTGCCAGATCGTTGAGCATAACTGCATTGACCGCCGCGCCGTGCCAATTCTGCATAATACTTCGAATAATGCCGGCAATTTGCGGATCGCTTTTCTCTAGTGTATTAAGGCGAAAAATAACGGCGGAAACGAGTTCGTTCGACGGTTCACCGATATTTATCAACTCACTGCCCAGCATCGTTTTAATATCGGCGGGATTAAAGGTTTCGCTTGTTTGGGTCGAGCCGACTCTGACATTACCTGAATACTTATTTGCGACGCGGGTTGTCGCTCTGATTTCATATTCTTCAGTAATATCCACTTCATCCGAATCTACCGCCGATTTATTCTGCAATGCGTAAATTTTTGCCGCTTCGATTTGTTCGACATTGACTTCCCTCGCTTTTATTTCCAGAGCCTCGACCTGTTCGGCAACAGTAAAACCGCCCGAAACAAGAATCGCTTTGACCACATCGCTGCGTTTCCAGGTTTGAACTTCCGGCAAAACCGCGCGCAGAGCCGCCGCCGCTTGGAAACTTTTCTGTTTGATCAGAGCATTAATCGCCGCATCTCTGTAAAGATAAACTTCACGAGTTCCGCCGCTTCTCGGTCTGGCATTTGAATTTGAATAAATCGCTATATTCGCGTTCATCGAATAATTTTCATCATCAACTTCGACCGTCGTCTTTTCATTCAAAACCGCGATCAAACCCGGAACGCTTTCGGGAATTTCGATCTGTGCCAAAGCCGTAACTATCACACTTCTTTCATTGCCGATTTGCCTTGCCCAATTCGGATTTTCGAGCCACGGCAGCAGAGCCGTGATAACCTTCGGATCATTATCTCTCAAAACTGATGTCAGATTCCGCACCGCCGCGCTTCTGACCGCCGGATTACTGCTTTTGAGCAGTTCGAGCATTTTATCCACATATTTATCGGGCGGCGAACGCGTTAAAAGCGTCGTCAAACCCGTATAAGTTTGACCGCCGACGCGCAGGTCGTGCAGAGTTTCGTCTTCAAGCAGAGAAAAATACCATTCATCGCGCCCCGCAAAATCGCCGCCGTCAACAATCGCATCCATTGCCAGATCACGATTTCCGGGTTTGGCGTTTTTATCTTCGACGGTTTTCATCAGAGCGTCGCGGTAATTTCCGGCTTCGATTGAATTTTTGTTCTTCAAAGCATTCAGATACAAAGCCCACCGCGCCAGAGTTTGCGAAACGGGCTGATTCGAATCATTGATCAGACGCTCCAAAATCGGTCGCGCCTTTTCAAAATCAACCTTTGCCAGAGCCAGCAATTCACCTTGATGGATTATATAATCTTCCGTATCCTGAACTTGCTGTGCCATTTGCAAAAGTTCGTCGCTGAAATAATCGCTGTTGTAGGTCAGCCATGGTTTCAGCCCTTGGGTTTGATATTTTTCCGTATTTTCATCATTCAGCAGCCGGTCATACATTCGTTTAACGGCATCGGCAGATTCGGGTTTTCTTGCCAAAACATTCAGATAGGAGTTGATAAGTTCGGGAGATTTCTCAAATTCTTCGAGAAGCCTTTCCAAAACTCTGTCCGAAGGAGCAATATTGCGGGTCATTACGTCATTCAAAGTGTTCTGCCTACCCCAATAAATAAGCAAATCCTCAATCGGCGCATCATCGGGCGGCGGACTTTCCCGACTGAAAAATTCCGGCGGTTTTTCCGCATAAGTATTCCTGACCAGAGGGTTCGGCGGCGGCGGCGCGGGCAAATCTATCAACTGCGGCAAAATTCCGGCGGTTTGCGCCTCGCTTGCCGGCATAAACACAAACAAGCCGAGCGTTATTAAAGTAAAAGACAAACCGAGCGTTATTAAAAGGTTTCTGATCATTTTGAGATTTTCCTCGTTTCCAAGTTTTATTTAGTGTTAATGCGGTTCAGAGGTTTTGAATTTATGCTTAAATATACCTCAAAAGCAAACAAAAAAGGGGCAGCTCAAATCACTTGAGCCGATAATATTTGAATCTTTACAAAAAATTCTAACAGATTTAATAACTTATCTGCGCCGGAAAAGCAATAAAATTTTAGTTTTCGGGCGAATTATTTTCTTAAAACTTACCCTTTGATTAGACAACCGAAGTTTTGGTTTGTTCCGGCAAATGAAAAAACCCCGCAGATAAGTGCGGGGCTTTTGGTGTTTGGCTCGGTTTTTGTTTATGCCGAAGCGGTTTTTTCTTTTTTCGTGCGTTTGATGCCGCCGATCTGGACGAGTTTTTCGCCTTTGATCTGGTTTTTCTCCATCACCATTTCCTGATAGAGCTTGCGCATCATCTGCATTTCTTCGGCGGCGGTTTTCGGACCTTCCATATCGGGTTTGTCCGGGCGTTCGAGATCAACCGGATTGAGCGCCAGACCGTGATCGTTGGTGTCGAGTTCGACTTCCTTGCCGCGGGCGAAGATTTCGTGGCGACCGTTGTCTTTATACCACTGCGCGACTGTCGCATTCTGGTGCATATGTTCGATGATGTTTCTCCAACCGATGCCCGTGTTATACGCGCAGAACGAAATTTCGCCTTCCTGCGTGCCGTAGGGAATGATACACATTTCCGTGCGGCGGAAATCGTAGTTAAAGAGATCCTGGAACCACATTCCCGCGATAAACAGGAAGTTCCACGGGTCTTGACGGCGTTTTTCGATGTCTTCGACCGTGCGCGTGCCGTCAACTTTACCGTAATCTTTGCCCGACAAACCGAATGATTTATCGAATTTTGCGAAAATTCCGCCGAGCGTCAAACTGTGCGGTGCGCCATATGGATTGTAGTTTTTAAGAAGTGCCAATCCCATCATCAGATTTGAAAACCACTTGCCGCGAGCCGTGTCGGTGATATGTTTCATATCTTCAACCAGATTCGGAATGTTCAGGAATTGCGGCACAGGTGCCATTTCTTTGGTTTCCTTGTTGATCATCACGGCAGTTCCGACACCGCAGTTCGGATGACAGCCGCAGGAAACCTGTCCCCAATCGGCTTCCGGTCCGTGAACGAGATCGGCGAAATCCGCAAATGCGCCCATCAGGGAAAGCGGAAACCAATCGCGTGTCGGTTCGGTAATTCCGACTTGTGTTTGAACGTCTTGCGCTAAATGCGACAAAGTATATCGTTGCTGTAAGCGTCGCTGCTCGGTAATATGTTCGTCGCGCCCCGTGAACGAAACGGGTTGAAATGACACAAATGAGATTTTCTTCGGATTATCCAAAGCAAAACGCACAATAGTTCCAACCTGGTCATTATTTACGCCGTTGACAAGCGTTGTAACGAGAACAATGTCAACGCCGGCTTCGTGCAAGTTGTTGATGGCGCGGAGCTTTACATCGAAAAGATTACCAACCTGTCTGTGCGAGTTGGCATCGTTGCCGATTCCGTCAAACTGCAAATAAACAAATCTCAGACCGGCTTCGGCGGATTCACGACAGAATTCTTTTGATTTCGCAAATTCGATTCCGTTGGTCGCGGCTTGCACCGAGTTATACCCGACTTTGCGCGAATAACGAATGGCTTCGAGGAAATACGGCGAAAGCGTCGGTTCGCCGCCTGAAAACTGCACGGACATCTGGCGGCGCGGCTTGATCGAAATGGCGTTGTCAAGGATTTCCTTAACGTCTTCCATCGAAAGTTCGTGAACGAATCCGACCTGATTGGCGTCCATAAAACACGGGTCGCACATCATATTACAGCGGTTGGTCAGATCAACGGTTAAAACCGCGCCGCGTCCGTATTTAATGGTCGAAGAGCCGTGATTATGCAGTTTTTCGTCGTTGTGCGATTGAATATCGCGCCCCGGAAAATTAGCTTCGATGTGCTGCAAAAACTTGGAATCGATCGCCATCAAATCTTCAAAATGTCCGTGATCCGGGCAATCTTTGATCATCCAGATTTCACCGTCGCGTTCGATGATCTGCGCTTTGATCTCGCCGACTTTTTCATTAACGAGCGTCGAAACATCGCGCTTGCCGCTTAAAATTTCTTCACGCGCTTCGATCACGCAGTTCGGGCAAAGCGAATCGGTTGTTCGGGGAAAACCGAGCGTCGGTTTTGTTTTTTGCCACGATTTCAGAAGCGGTTTGTCCGACCATTTCGGCGTAAATGACGGATTCGGTTTATATTGGTTAACGGATTTAATTGCTTTAAAAACACCTTTTGCGACATACGTCAAGCCTTTTTCAAAATGTTTAACTGGTCTCATAATCGTCTCTTCTCCAAAAGAAAAACTTTTTAGTTGTTGGTTTATTTGTACATTTAGGAGTGTGTATTATTGGGAAAGTAGAATCGCTATAATTACAAACACACCCTTGTCTACCATTATTAATAACAAGAGCAATCATCGTGCCAATGTTGCTAATAGTGCTTATTCCTTGTGTTTACAGCAATTTACACTAAAACTTCCTGATTTTTATAAACGGTATCTTTTGACACAAATACGCCCATTATATTTAATGTGTTGCGATATGACACAAAGCGGAGATTTGACTATTGAGCTTGGATAAAATGAACTTGTCCTTAAGGAATTAAGCTAGTGTTTAAAGGTTTTCCACATTTTCAAAAATTGACTTTTAACATAATAGAGCATTTATCAAGTTAATTCTTTATTTTTTTATAAAGGTGGATTTTCGTTCACCTAAAGTTCACGTTTAAGCACTTTGTTGAACAATCACTTGAAATAACTCCCGTAAATTACTGAAATCAAAGATATTTACAGTATATATTTTTTTCTTTACATACTTAAACTCATTATGATAGTTTTGTTCTACTTCAGAAAGAGCTTTTAAATTCTGGAATTTAACTGTAATTCGCAATTCTCAAAAGAGTTTTATAATAAACTAAATTTGCAGTTTCTTAAAGTGAAACTTGAATAAATCTTAAAATATTTTATGTCAATACGTTTCGGAACATCGGGTTGGAGAGCAATAATTGCCGATGAATTCACGTTTGAAAATGTCAGAAAAGTTACCGAAGCAATTTGCAGTTATTTGAAAAAAAATTCCGACGAAAGCGGGCAAGTTTTGATAATCGGACACGATTCGCGCTTTATGGGCGAGATATTTTGCGGGGTTGCGGCGGAAATCGCCAAGAAAAAAGGATTTCGCGTTCTTCTGTGCAATCATCCGACACCGACACCGACGATTTCGCACGCGATCCGCGATAAACAAGCGGTCGGCGGTATAAATTTTACCGCTTCGCATAATCCGCCGGAATATCAGGGAATAAAATTTTCGACCGCCGACGGCGCACCCGCTCTGCCGGAAATTACGAAGCAGATCGAAAATAATTTTGAAACCGGCGCAAGGACGGAAGAGGCGAGCGGCGGCTCGATCGAAGATTTCGATCCGCGCCCGGCGTATCTGGAAGATTTGAAAATTAAGATAAATCTCGGTGCAATTTCTCAGGCGAAAGGTAAATACGCCTACGACGCGCTCTGGGGAACGGGACGCGGTTATCTCGATAAAATCTTGCGGGATAACGGTTTAGAATGCGAAACGATTCACGATTGGCGCGACGTAACATTCGGCGGACAATCGCCCGAACCCGGCGAAGAACACCTGGACGAACTGCGCGAAAAGGTTAAATCAGACGGTTTAACGCTCGGAATCGCCACGGACGGCGACGGCGACCGATTCGGAATAATTGACTCGAACGGCGAATTTATCACGCCGAATCAATTGATCGCGGTTTTGACCGATTATTTGTTTGAATCGAGAGGCTGGACCGAAGGCGTGGCACGAAGCGTCGCCACATCGCACTTGATTGACAGAGTTGCCGAAAACCGCGGGATCAAACTTTACGAAACGCCGGTCGGCTTTAAGTTTATCGGCGAATTGATAAACGAAGACAAGATCATCTTAGGCGGAGAAGAATCCGCAGGTCTTTCAATTAAAGGACATTTCCCCGAAAAAGACGGCATTTTAGCCTGTTTGCTGGCGGCGGAAGCAGTTGCGGTTCGCGGAAAAAGTCTGACCGAGCAACTCGAAGAACTTTACGAAAGAGTCGGGAAACTCGAATCGGGCAGAATCGGCGTAAAACTGACCGATGAAGTCGCCCAAAGTTTGAAGGAAAGATTGGCACAGGAGCCGACCGAAATCGGCGGCAAAAGGATTGAAAAAATAAATCGCACAGACGGCGTAAAATTCATCTTCACGGACGGCAGTTGGATGCTCATGCGTCCTTCGGGAACGGAACCCCTTGTGAGAATTTACGCGGAATCTGAGGACAAGGAAGATTTGGAGGTGTTACTTGAGCAAGGTCGTCGCTACTTACTGGGATAATAACACAGCAGTTTCTATGGCAAAATCGCGTCAAAAAACTGCGAAACGGGCAACGAGCGCAACGCCTCAATGGTTTGTTTTTGCCGCTATCGTTTCGGTAACTTTTATGGTTTGTATCGCCATCAATCTTCGCGCTTTTTCGGAACTGAGTGTCGAAATGACGCAGCACGAAACTCTGCGAAACGAGATACAACAATTGACAACTGAAAATTTAACGCTTCAAAAGGAAGTCAGCGGTTTAAAGAACGATTCAAAGATAATCGAACGCGAAGCGCGTAAGATGGGAATGAGTCGTCCGAATGAAAAAATTCTCGTACCTGTGAACTAAACTATTTGCGGAGAGTCGTTCACCGGTGCAATCAATGCCTGCCCGCTTAAATAATCCGCCTTTTGCCTATCCGCTCCGCTTTGCCTACAGTTGAGCCTTCCGCCAATATCTAGCGGCTTATGTTTTCCCGAACATAAGCCGCTTCACTCCTTTTAAAAGGGAGTGTTTCTTCCGCGCACAATAAATTTTAGTAAACCCTTGAAAACAATCAAAAATTCGCCTACAATCAATGCCAATTGAAATCTGAAAAAATTCGGCTTTTGTCGGAACGATTGCGGATAAACTGTTTATGTTCAGATTTTATAATTCCGTTAAAATAATTATGCGGAATTTAATTCGGTTCAATACAAAGTTGGGCGGCTTCTCTTAAAAATGTATGGCTTGGGTATTTAGTCTTTCAGCCGAATGTGGGA
Organism: Pyrinomonadales bacterium; assembly: GCA_038246645.1. Classification (GTDB taxonomy): domain Bacteria; phylum Acidobacteriota; class Blastocatellia; order Pyrinomonadales; family Pyrinomonadaceae; genus JAHCHG01. The sequence goes on along the minus strand of JBBRVS010000183.1, from coordinate 511 downwards.
ACTTACGAGAATCTGCGGAAACATTCACAGACTACTTTCAAGATTTGGTTCTAACGCTGTCAGACAGTATTGAGATTTCCTGTTCGTCGAATGTTTTCCACGACGGAGAAAATAATTGGTGGAGTTTGGTTAATCCTGAAGGCGTTATCGCTGGCGGTAACACTAAATTTGAGTTGTGCAAAACAAAACGCGCCACAGAAATCGGTTTTTTGTTATACGAGTATTTGAAATCTGCGCCGATGTTTCGTTACGCTATTGTCGGTTGGGAAGTTGACGGCTTTCGGGAGGCGAACGAGTTTGATGCCGACGATTTACAGAATCTAAACGGACTTGTTCTTTCAGAGGAGTTTTGCACACGGCTCGATTGCCAATCTGAACTTGAACCGTTTGCACCGAATTATTATTGGCGACCTTATCAGGGTGAAAACTGGGAGCCTTATCCAGATAAGAAACTCGATAAATAACGCGCCGCCCAACAAATCAATGGACGTGAGGGCGAAACAGCGACTTT
>JBBRVS010000182.1:0-11813 GCA_038246645.1 Pyrinomonadales bacterium | reverse complement strand
GCCGGATTGTTCAAAGCTGCCATTATTTGACCGCCGTTGAATGATTTTTTCCTGACCGCATCTTCCTTAAAAGTTACGTCCCGCCGATAATGTAATCCGTTTTCGATGTGCCAATGGTTTCTTGTTAATTCCAACAATTGCCCGGCTCCATACTTTTCCACAGGTAACGACGTAATTCCGTAAATCGTTTCTTCTTTGACTGAAAACCAATTGGGTAATAAATTAAAGTTCATTATGGCACGAATCGAATACGGGCAAACTTGGTGGGGTAGGCAATGGCTCAATGCTTTGACGGCGGTTGACTGGGATAATCGTCTGCCGCGCGGGAAAACTTATGCCAATAAAGGCTCAGTCAGGCATTTTGAAATTGGCGATAATCAAATTACCGCTAAGGTTCAGGGTTCTTATCTTTACCGTGTTTCAATCAAGATTCCACCATTTTCCGCCGAACAAAAGCAGGAACTTTTAGACCGGATTGCCGCGGATTCGGCGATAATTTCGCGGCTTCTCAACCGCGAGCTTGATCCGCAGATTTTGAAAATCGCCGACTCTTGCGGAATTCAGGTTTTCCCGCGCCGCTGGGACGATTTTTCGATGAATTGCTCTTGTCCCGACTGGGCAGTGCCGTGCAAGCATCTGGCGGCGGTCGTTTATATTGTTTCGCGCGAGATTGATAAAAATCCGTTTGTCGTATTCGCGCTGCACGGGCTTGATCTTTTGGACGAACTCGGACGGCGCGGCATAAAAATCGAAAAACAGGCGAAGATTTCTATTCCGACGGCGGCTGATTTGCTTGTCGCCGGATCAATCAAAACCGAAAAGGAATTTACGCTCGACCGGGAAAAATACGCCGCGCTCGATTTTACGGCGATTGAGAATTTACTCGAACAGCTTCCGCGTCTGCTCCCTCCGAAGCCTCTGTTTTACGAGCGCGGCGATTTTCGTGAGCTTTATATTAAAGGTTTAAAATCGGCGGCGAAAGAAGTTTCACGGCATTTTTCCCGTTTGGAAGAAAGCGCGGAAGCGAAACGCGATTCGGAAAATAAATCGAAAAAATCTCGACGAGGACATTTTCCGACAACTATTCCGGCGGTTATCAAAACACGGGATTCCGTCAAAATCACGCTCGACAAAAACTTGCAGATTACCGAATTGAGAGCCGGAAATTGTCAAAATCTTGATGAAATAATCCAGGCGGTAGGCGAAATCGAAGAAAAAAATCTGTTTGATTATCACGATTCGGTTATCGCCCTGCGAACAATCTATTTTTTTACGCTCAATCTTCTCAAAAACGGTGCCGTTCTGCCGCAACTGGTTGAAACGGGCGAGAAAACATTCGCGATTCGTTGGCTGCCGGCGACAATTAATGAATCGGTCGCAACTATTTTTAAACAGCTTCATTCGCTGATGCCGCCCGAAATTTTGTTTTTTCAAGATCAGGGCGAGAAAAAGAAACAAAACGAAACGCCCGTTGTCGGCGAAAAACAAACTCTGGCACTCTGCGCGTTATTTCTGACGCATTTTATCAAAAAATGGAACGGTATCTTGTCCGATTGGAAATACGCGGCGAAAATCGAAAAGGCGGGCGAGATTTTTTTCGATGCGAAAACGCATCGTTTTTCGCGCCCTGACGAATCTTCCGTGCCGGAAACCGTTCAGCTCTGGCTTAATCGCTTTTCGCTCTCGCACAAAAATTTTGTCCCTGCCCTGCGCGTCAAGGATCTTGACGAAACCGGAAATGCGTATTTCGGAGTTGACGTGCTTGTCGAAGACAAACAAAAGCCTCTTTCCACTCCGATCGAATTAGGCAAATTTCTATCTGCCAAACAATTTCAATCGGTTAAATTCGATGTTTTGAAGGATTTGTCCTTGCTCGCCGAATATTTTCCCGAACTGAACGAACTTGTTCGCAATGGCGGCAAACAGACTTTATATTTCGATTCGGACCGCTTCGCCGCTCTGTTTTTCGAGATTTTGCCTGTCATGCGTCTTTTCGGCATTAATCTGATTTTGCCGAAATCCCTCAAACATCTGGTGCGTCCGCAAGTTTCGATGAAAATGAAAAAGAAGGCAGGAGAAACGGGCGCGGCGTTTTTAAGGCTCGACGATTTACTTTCTTTCGACTGGCAGGTTGCCATCGGTGATGAAACTTTAAGCCCGGCAGAGTTCGCCAAACTCGTCAAAAATTTATCCGGCATCGTTAATCTGAAAGGAAAATATGTTTACCTCAACGCGGAAGAGTTGGATAAATTGCAGGTAAATTTGCTGAAAGAGGAAAAAATTTCGACCACTGAACTCCTGCAAGCCGTTTTAACCGAAGAATATCGCGGCGCGCATGTTTCGCTGAATGACGAACTGCGCCGGACGATTAAAGATTTAACCGAAACGCCGACGATTCCTCTGCCCGAAAATTTACACGCTAAAATGCGTCCGTATCAGCTGCGCGGGTTTGAATGGCTTTACAAAAACACGCTGCTCGGTTTCGGCAGCCTGATCGCCGACGATATGGGCTTGGGAAAAACCTTGCAGGTCATCGCCGCGCTTTTAAAGTTCAAGGAAGAAAAGCGTTTAGAAAAGGAAAAAGCACTAATTGTTGTGCCGACCAGCCTTTTAACAAACTGGCGCAAGGAAATCGAAAAATTCGCGCCTTCGCTCGTCGTTGGCATTTATCACGGAACGGCGCGTGATTTTCAGCCCGAAAAATACGATATTACGCTGACAAGTTACGGTATTGTCCGCAGCGATCTGGAAAAATTTAAAAAGGCGAAATGGTTTGCCGTCATTGTAGACGAAGCGCAGAATATCAAAAACACCGCGACGGCGCAGACCAAAGCCGTTAAATCTCTCAAGGCAAAAACCTTTATTGCGATGAGCGGAACGCCGGTCGAAAATCGCCTTTCGGAATACTGGAGCATTATGGATTTCGCCAATCGCGGCTATCTCGGCTCGCTCAAAAAGTTTTACGATAATTTCGCCAAACCGATTCAAAATGAAAGAGATCACAACGCGCTCGCCAGGTTCAAAAAAGTTACCGCGCCTTTTTTGCTCCGCCGTCTGAAATCCGACAGATCAATTATTTCCGACCTTCCCGACAAAATCGAAAACGACCAGCTTTGCTCGCTGACCAAAGAACAAGCCGCGATTTACGAGAACACGGTCAAAGCTGCTTTGAAAACCATCGAAGGAACAGAGGAAAATTTCAAGCGGCAAGGTTTGGTCTTGCAAATGATTCTTGCCTTAAAGCAAATCTGCAATCATCCGGCGCAGTATCTTAAAAAAGGCTCGGACGCGCCTGAACTATCGGGTAAAGCCGTTTTATTGATGTCGCTGCTCGAAAATATTCTCGAAGCGGGCGAAAAGACTCTGATCTTCACGCAATACCGCGAAATGGGCGATTTGCTCGTAAAATTTATCGAGCAAAAATTCGGCGCGGAAACATTATTTCTGCACGGCGGAACTTCCCGCAAACGGCGCGATGAAATGGTCGAGAATTTTCAACAGGAACGCGCCAATAAAATTTTCATACTCTCCTTGAAAGCGGGCGGCACGGGTTTGAATCTAACGGCGGCTTCGAACGTGATTCACTACGATTTATGGTGGAATCCGGCGGTCGAAGCCCAAGCGACCGACCGCGCTTACCGCATCGGTCAGCAGAAAAACGTGATGGTTTACCGCCTCATCACCGGCGGCACTTTCGAAGAACGCATCAATGATATGATCCAAAGCAAACGCGAGCTTGCCGATCTGACGGTCGGCACGGGCGAAAAATGGATCGGTAATCTACCAAACAAAGATTTGCGAGATGTTTTTGAACTTCAGCACGAGTAATAGAAAACCGGTAATCGACGGCACGTTGTCAGATGCAAGAAAAATCAACATTCAACATATTTTCCTAAAACCCTCTATTTTCTTGTTTAAGAAAACTTTGTGTTTTAGGAAAATTTATTTATTTTCTCTTACTCAATTCATGCGCCAGTTTGAAGGCTTTGTTGAGTTTTTATTTAGGTAATTTTTTATCGGGCGGCTGCGTCAAGTTTTTCGCAATTTTGATTTCCTGTTTATCCAGAAACGGTAATTCGACCCGTTCATTTGAATAATCTTTATCACCCAAATATGTTTTGTAAACTGTCTGCAGAACTTTAGCGACGCACTTCATTCGGGTATAAATCGGGAAACCAGTAACCGGCGGCGGTTGCCGGAAAGCCGAGCCGGACCGCGCCTTTTTCAGAGCGGGTAAGAATTAAGCCTTCGTCGAGTAATTCCTTTAAGATATTGCGTCCCGTGCGTTCGCTCATCTTGATGATTTGCGAAACTTCGCCGCGCGGCATTTCCCCCTTTATTGCCAGCGTTTTCAGCACTTCCGCCGTGCGCGCGTGCAGAGTCGGCAGAGAGTTTCCTTTTTCGTCGGCGATCAGTCCGGCATTTCGCAGGGCAACGTATTTTTCGAGCCGTTCCAGAAAATTATCGAGCGACAGCAGATTGTTCATATAATCAGCCTGGTCGAGACAAACTTCAAGAAAGAACCGGCAGAATTCGGTTAAGGTTCGGTCAGACAAATTTCCGCGTCCGTCCAGATCGTTTTCGCGTTGAAAATCCGCCGCCGCCAAAAACGTCCGGTAATCGTCGCGCCGTCGCGCCAGTCCGCGGCTGACGTTCCACAAACCGTATCCGCCAAGACCGATTTTTGCAAAATAAGCATCGGTAAAAAGCCTTGCCACGCGTCCGTTGCCGTCCAGGAAAGGATGAATCCACATCAGGCGATGATGCGCCGCCGCCAGCGCGATGATCGGGCGCAAACCGTGCATTTCTGCGGGATTGTAGGCTTCTGCAAATCTATTGAGAAAAGCATCGAGCGATTCCGGTACGGGCGGCAAATGACGACCGACTTCGACGAATCGTTCGCGCAGTTTTCCGGCTTTGACAAAAGCAGTTTCGCTGCTGCCGCCGGTTACATAGCGCAGGCTTTCGGGCAGTTTTTCATAAAAATTTTTGTGTATCCACAGCAGAAAGTCTTTTGAAACGACATTTGTTTCCGGCTCCCGGCTTAAACGCTCGATGATTTTTTCCTGCACTTCGATATGAATCAGGCTTTCAACTTGCAAATCGCGTTTGTCTTGGTCAGTTGAATAATCGTTTTTCATCGCGCGTTCAGCGTCAATCGGGTGTGTGCTGTGTCCTTCGATCAAGTTGCTGTAATAGCTGTTAATAACTCGCAGAAGTTTTTTGATCTCTTCCAGCACGACCGGCGCAAGTCTGCCTTCGAGCCGGGCGGACGCGGCGACTACTTCCCGGGCAAGATCTTCCAGTTCACCTGTTCGCGCCGGAAAAAGAGGTTCAAATTGGGTAATTGACGAATACATTTTGCCGATGTTTTTGCCGGTTTTCAACAAATGATAAAAACAAGCTTTTCAATAATATAGCAGAAAATCTCAATAGCCGGAAAATGTTATTTTTGCCGATATTGATTGTTTTCGCCGAACCAGTTTGAAAATAGCTTTTGTTATCATTCATCGCAGCTTTCTTCGATGTGTTCTTTAAGATTTTACCGAATATAGGTTGAATTTTGCGTTACCCGATAAGATTCTCACACTTATATTCCTGAATAATAAGATTTTCACAGCGATTATAAGAAAATTACAGAGACGCTAGGCTCAAATAAGAATTTAGTATGAATGAAAATGTCGAAAAATCTTTGCCGTATCCACTCGGTTTAATGGCAGTAGTTAACCCTTTTCGCCAGAACTAATTATTTCTCATTCAATTCACGAGCCAGTTTAACGGCATCGTGGAGCTTTTGTTGAAGTAGTTTTTTATCAGGCAATTGCGTCCAATATTCGGCAACCTTGATTTCCTGTTTATCCAGAGCCAGCAATTCAACCCGTTCATTTGATTTTTCCGAACAGAGAATCAAACCGATCGGCGATTCTTCCCAGGGCTTGCGTTCGTATTTATCGAGCCAGCGCAGGTAAAATTCGGTTTGCCCGAAATCCGCCGGCATAAATCTGCCGAGTTTTAGTTCGATCACGACCAATCTTCTGAGTTCCCGATGAAATAAAAGTAAATCAATATGAAAATCTTCGCCGTCGACCGTAATTCGTTTTTGCCGGGCGACAAACGTAAAACCGACTCCGAGTTCGAGTAAAAAGTTTTCAAGGTCTTTAAGAATCGCATTTTCCAGATCTTTTTCGCTGAAAGTATCTTTTAAGCCGAGAAAATCAAGAAAATATGTGTCGCGGAAAACAAGGTCGGGCGTTATTCGGTCGTCTTCGCGCAGCTCGGCGATTTCGTTTTTGATGGTTTCTTCCGGTTTGCGGGAAATCGCCGTCCGTTCATACAGCATGCCCTTAATCTTTTTCCTCAAAGTGCGGACATTCCAACGCTCTATACGACACATTTCCGCGTAAAAATCGCGTTTTAACTGGTCTTTGATCGGTAGAATTTCGACGAAATGCGACCAACTTAATTGTTGCGTCAATGACGAAACAATTTCAATATCAGAAAAAAGATCCGCAAATTGAATCATTTTAGCAAGATTTCTCGAGCTAAAACCTCTGCCATATTCAGGCTGCAATTTTGCCGACAGTGTCGGCAAAATCTCCTTTCCGTATTCCGCCCGTTTGTTTTGCAGGACTTCATCATTTATGCGTTTGCCGATATGCCAGTTCATCAAAACGAGCGCGGAATTGACCGTTTGAGCAACTTTTGAGCGGGTTTGCTCGATCAGATTGCGGATCTCATTTATCAGAATATCATCAGATTTTTGAAGTGAATTTTTCCTTTTTGGAGTGATTTTCTTTTCCATATTGCAGCAATAAAAATTTCCTTACACAAGGTATCTTTTTAAGGCGGAAAAGGCAAAATAATTGAAATAAATTTATGTTTTATAGTAAGAATGTGAGGTTAAAGCTTATATTTTTGATACTAAACATAAGTTTATTTTTGTGTTGTTAAATGCACTAATGGTGTTGAAATATGCACTAAAATAAACTCTCGAATCGAATGTCTCATAAAATTTAAAGTAAGGAAATTAATACCGTTTAGTGCTTTACAGATGAAATATAACAAAAGTTGTAATAAAAGCTGTAACTTCGTATAATTGTATTCGAGGAGCAATTTATGAATGGGAAAGCATTAGAAACAGCAAGAAAAAAACTCGGACTGACGCAGGTCAAGGCTGCGAAGAAACTTGGTGTTTCTCAGGCTTATTTTTCGCTGTTTGAAAAAGGAAAACGTCCCTTAACTAAAAAAATAGCCAGAAAAGCCGTGCAGCTTTTTGAGATGCCGCCGACGGCTCTGCCGCTCGAGAAAGAACTCGAAAACGTGCGTCCGGCAACTAACGAAAAGTTTGTTAAGCAATTAGCCGCCTACAAATATCCGGGCTACACGCACGTCAAAGCTTCCGGGCTGAAAAATCCGGTTGAAGTCTTAATATCGGCGTTAAGCACGGACAATTTAGAAGCTCGCCTTGTTGAAGCATTGCCGTGGCTTCTGCTTCGATTTCCCGATATCAAATGGAATAACCTGGTTGATGCCGCCAAACTCAAAGACCTGCAGAACCGGCTCGGTTTTTTGACTTCGATTGCCCTCAAACTTGCGGAAAAGTCCGGCGATACGGAAAAAGCAGCCGAATTCAAACGCCGGTTAAATGAACTGGAAAAATCCCGCCTGGTCAAAGAAGATACTCTTTGCCGCCAGAATATGACCGAAGCGGAAAAACGTTGGATTTTGCAGAATCGTTCCGCAGAAGCAGAACATTGGAATATCATCTCCGATTTGTCGGCTGAGCATTTAAGATATGTTAAATAAAATTCCGGAACCGTGGAAATCCTTTTTGAATGAAATTGACGCTGCCTTGGAAGAGGAAACTCGGTTTCATTGCATCGGCGGTTTTGTCATTGCGATGCTCTATAACCTAAAGAGAGAAACTTCTGACCTGGATTTCATCTGTTGTATTCCCCGGGAAAGCGACATAAAACTATATGAATTAGCGGGAGAAGGAAAAACTCTCTACAAAAAATACGGCGTTTATTTAGACCCGGTAAAAATAGTCACCGTTCCTGATAATTACGAGGAGCGTTTAATCGAAATGTTTCCGGAGGAATTCAATAAATTAAAGCTCTTTGCTTTAGATCCGTATGACCTGGCGCTTTCAAAACTGGAACGAAATTTAGAGCATGACCGGGAAGATATGCTGTTCTTAGCGCAAAATGTCCCGCTTGATTTAGAAATCTTCAAACAAAGATACGACGAGGAATTACGGGTATATGTCGAAGACAATATCAGGCATCGTTCGACTTTTAATCTATGGATTGAAATGATTGAGGAAATTCGGGGCAAACAGTAAACTTTCTTTCATCCTATACCCGGTTTTATACCCGATTATACCCAATTTCCTAATTTTGCTTGCCCGGATAAAAAGCCGTCGTCTCAGGCTCCGAATTTCACGTCTTTTTATTTCGCTTTTTTAATTCCGTTCATCTGTCTCGCTACTCTGATTTTCATTTCAAATAGAGCGATCTTTTCCGACTTTTTTTCAATAGCACAAAATTGTAAGGCACAAAATTGTAAGATGGTAAAAAGCGGAGTATTTCAACAATTAAAAATCAAAATAAGCGGGTAAGCAAAAGTAATCAAGTTTATTGATTTTAATAGATCAGGTGATTAACTTGAATAATTTCAAATAGTTAAAAGAGATTTTCACTTTTGCCTTTTGCCTTTTGCCTTTTTACTTTTGCCTTACTGCTTACTTGTTGCATTAAATGTCAACAAAGCCTTTTTTACCGGTTAAAGAAAACCTGGCAGTATCAAAATAATCATTCAAATAAACTCCACGACTCAAGGATTATTTCAAGAAAAGCGGCACGCTAAGAAGGTTTTGAGGTTTATTTTTTCTTAGTGACTTTTACTAAGAAACTTTTTGTGTCAAATTGTTCTCATATTTCCGGTATATGGTAACATTTCGTCACAGATGGTAAAAGGCACTGAAAAACTTTTAAAATTTGCAAACGAAAGAAAAATCTTTCGCGCTCGTGATGTCGAAGAAAAACTCGGCATCTCGCGCAATTATATTCAGCGTCTTGTTGACGAAGGCACGTTAATCAAAGTTTCTCGCGGAATATATAGTCTGGCGGATCACAGTTTTCCTGAAACTCAGAGTCTTCTCGAAGTTGCGGTAAAAGCCCCGAAAGCGGTTGTCTGCCTGCTTTCGGCTCTGCAATTTCACGAGCTAACTACTCAAAATCCGTTTGAAGTCTGGTTTGCGGTTGAACGTGACACGCGGATTCCAAAAATTGACAGCGTAATGACCAGAACTTTTCGTTTTGCGCCGAAGGTTTATCAAGCAGGAATTGAAACTCATTTGATTGACGGCGTGGAACTAAAGGTTTATTCAGCGGCGAAAACCGTAGCGGATTGTTTCCGGTATGAAAAAACGGTTGGTCTAGATGTTGCTATCGAAGCCTTGCGCGACACCTGGCGGAAACGAAAAGCGACGATGGACGAACTTTATCATTTTGCCGAAGTTCGCAACGTCAAAAACAAAATGATTCCATATCTGAATTCACTCATAATGTAAAAAAAGCGATGGAGAAAAAGAAAAACATTGCGGCTTCCGTCCGCCAAAAACTGACCAATCAATTCAAAAAGACCGGCGAAAATCTGCAAACTCTTTTTGTAAGATATGCCAATGAGAGGTTTTTGTATCGTTTGAGTAAAACCGAACACCGGACGAAATTTTTGGTCAAAGGCGCGACCGTCTTCGCTTTTTGGTTTGATAAACCACATCGCCCAACCAAGGATTTAGATTTGCTCGGCTATGGCAAAAACGAGATTCCCGAAATCGAAAATATTGTCCGTGAAATTTGTGCTATTCAGGAAGACGATGGTTTAGACTTTTTGACCGAAACTATCAAAGGAAGTCTTATCCGAGAAGATCAGGAATATCAAGGCGTTCGTATTACAATCACGGTAATGCTTGAACGCGCGCGAATTCCGGTGCAAATTGATGTCGGCTTCGGCGATGCCGTCACGCCCGAAGCCGAAGAAGTTGAATTAAATACGATTCTGGATTTTCCCGCGCCGCGTGTCCGCATTTATCCAAAAGAAACTGTCGTTGCCGAAAAGTTTGAAGCAATGGTTACCCTCGGCTTATTAAATGGCAGAATGAAAGATTTCTGGGATTTGAATTATTTGATTAAACACCTCGAATTTGACGGGAAATTACTGCAAAAGGCAATCCGAAACACTTTTGCCAATCGTCAAAGCAAACTGCCTCAAGAACTGCCGGTTGCCCTAACTGATGATTTTGCCGCAAGTGAATTAAAACTCCCGCTTTGGAGCGGTTTTATTCGTCGTAATAATATAAAAACCGAAACTGATTTTGCTGAAGTAATAAAACATCTGCGCGAATTCTTTACGCCGCTGATCGAAGCGGAAATAAAAAAAGCCGAATTCGATCAAGTATGGCATCCTCAAAGAGGCTGGCAATAAATCGGTAAAGGTTTTTATTTTCGTCTAACGACTTCTTCCTTTGTTATAGTTAAACTCTTGTTTCCGGCTGTGCATATCTGTTTTATCAACCTCACGTTTTGGCGCGGTATTGAGTTTCGGCACGGAAAAACTTACGTCGATTGCAGCAAAGCTGTCTTTTGATTCTGCAATTTCTGAATTTTCTCGCGCGTCTGCTCCATTTCTTTGAGATTTTTGTCCATATCCGTTTTCAAAAACGGCTCCGTCAGATATTTTTGTTTCATCAGACTGCTTTGCAAGAGCCATAGCAGAGCTATCATCGTGAACCTCGATAAACTCAGATTTTGCAGAAAGATGCGAATTTCCAGCAATTCGACTTTCAGTTTCCGTGACCGCTGATCGAATTCCTTCGCCAGATACTGATTTTGCTCTTTTAACAATTGATTCTGCTGAATTAACAACTGATTTTGGCGTTTCAGCTCCTCGCTCTCTTCCGCTTTCAAGATTAAGTTTTTCGGTAAATTCATTTTTGACTCCTATTAAAAATTCCGTATCGCGCTCAAATTTATAATTCAAGCCGTTTTTTTGTAAGTTTTTCCACGAATAGTTTTTGGCAATGGATGAAGACTTAAACGCAATATTATCTTTTTTGAAGCTGAAACCGTTCATTCTGCCGGTTTTTTCGGAGATATAGGGTCTCACGTCGAATCCGAAATTTTGAAGGCGCACAACGAATTCTTCCGTGGTCGGCTGCACCTTCAAAATTTCGTCAATCGTCAGTTTTGCTTCAGCCATTACAGACAATTCGTTCGTGCGTTCCATTTGTTTGTATTCACCGATTTTTACGCGGCGGTCACCTGATCTTGTGTATTTGGTGCGCCGCAATCCGAGAGTTTTTTCCAGTTCTTTCGTCGCCTCGATCGCGCGTTCGGCAATCTTCCATTCTTTGACGGTCGTGCCGTCGTCGCGGATTCTGCCGGCGATGATGTGAAAATGTTCGTATTCTTTGTCGTAATGCTCGACAACCAGAAAGGGAACGTTTTTGAAGTCGAGTTTTTCGAGCAGTTTTTCGGCAAATTCGATCTTCTTTTCCGTTTTGACTTTTTCGCCTAGAGCGAATGAAACGGAAACATGCGCCGCCTGATTTTTGACACGGGAATTGAGCTTATTGTAAAGATCAAACTCTTTCTTGATTTCCGCCATCGTGCCGAAGCTTCCGGCTAAAATTTCAGGCTGTTTGGTCGCTTCTTTGTTCTCGCTCAAAACATAAGCGATAGCACCCGCTGATTTCCCCGTGCTGCCGACCTTTGCGATTGCCATATTTATTTCTCCATAATGACGGATTT
>JBBRVS010000181.1:0-11830 GCA_038246645.1 Pyrinomonadales bacterium | reverse complement strand
TTTTTTATCAGCGCGTTTTAACGTGCTTGGTTTTGGCTTAAGCAATAAAAGGACGTTAAAACGCCCTTTAGAAAAATTGTCAACTGCCGACCACGCCATCAATAGCGTGGCTAAGAGCCGCCTTCGGCGGAAAGCCCGATCAATCGGGCTGAAAATCCTGCGCTGCGTAACATCAGTTTATTAGATAAAAATGCCGGTGAATTACGAGCGATTCTTAACGAAATTCGATTTCTCAACAAACCCGGTGAATTAGACACGATTCTGCCGGGATTGTGGGAATTAAAATTAGTTACGCCGAAACCTTATAACAATGCGGCAACGATTATCGTCGAGATCGAGAGAAACATCAAAAATATCGTCAGAAAACCTCAAATTGAAAAAGTAAGGATTCTTCAGACAATCGTAGCGGAACATTTACCGGTAAACAGAGTAAAAACTGCTGATAAACATCAAAAGGCAGTCTTGGACTTCATAAGATCCTGAAGAACAAAGCGTCCGGCTAATCTATAAAAAACATATTCCCGGAATAAAGATTTTCGATTCTAAAAAAAGCGAAAACGCTCGGAAACAAGTAAATCCGGCTTGCGCCAATTATAAAAAACTTTGATCAAAGAGCCATTTTCAGTTTATTGAATTGGCTCAATCAAAATCTTTTAATTTCGAGCATTGACTTTCTTAAAAACTTAAAATTAGAATTAATTAACAAAACCCGGGCGCGATTGCGAATCTTTTACTTCCCAAACAACGGCAATTTGCGCGACCGCCACATAAGCGATTCGTTCGTGTTCGTCGCGAAGATGCAAAATTCCCTCTTTTACGTCAACGATATCGCCTCTGACGGTCGTGCTGGCGCCGAAGGCAATATCAACTTTTTTATTCATTAATTGTTTCAAAAACTCTTCCATTATTATTTCTCCAGATTCTAATTTGCGCTTGGAGCGCGCTTTTAGGCGGCAAATTGCCGGCTAAAGCAGAAACTCCAAACTTTTCTAAAAACGATTTCGATGAACGGCGGCGCGTCCGGCAGCTGCCCAGCGGCTCGGCGTATTTTCCGCATTTTTGGTTGGATTGGCAGTAGATTTCTGCTTATCGCCGAAAGCCAAAGCGGCGGCGATCAAAGCCAGATCGCGCGAAGTTTCGTCCAATTCTTTGGCTTTTTTGCGTTCGTTAAAACGCTCGATAAAACCCGTGTCGAGTTTCCCGGCGATAAATTCTTCGTCTTCGACGATTTCGCGGAAAAACGGCAGAGTCGTCTTTATTCCGCCGACTTCGTATTCCTGAAGAGCGCGGCGCAGACGATCAATCGCTTCTTCGCGCGTTTTACCGTAGCAGGCGAGTTTCGAGATCATCGGATCGTAATAGATCGAAACTTCCGCACCTTCATAAATTCCGCCGTCATCGCGCACGCCGTTGCCCTGCGGAACTCTCAAACGCGTAATGCGCCCGGGCGACGGCAAAAAATTATTTTCCGGGTCTTCGGCATAAACGCGGCATTCAATCGCGTGCGTATTCCACGAAATTTCATCTTGAGTGAAAGAAAGTTTTTCGCCCCAGGCAACGCGGATTTGCTCGCGCACGAGATCAATTCCCGTCACCAATTCCGTCACGGGATGTTCGACCTGCAAGCGCGTATTCATTTCCAGAAAATAGAAAGATCTGTCAACGTCCGACACAAGAAATTCGACCGTTCCCGCACCGACGTAATTTACCGCTCGCGCAATTTTTATCGCCGCTTCGCCCATTTTTGCGCGTAAATTTGCGTCACCAATCGGCGAAGGACATTCTTCGACGACTTTTTGATGCCGCCGCTGAATCGAACATTCGCGTTCGCCGAGGTGTACGTGACTACCGTGTTTGTCGGAAAAAATCTGAATCTCGATATGACGCGGGCGAACGATCGCTTTTTCGACATAAACCGCTGAATCGCCGAAACTTGCCAGAGCTTCCGATTGCGCGGCTTCGAGCGCGTTTTTGAGATCCGCTTCCATTTTGACAAATCGCATTCCTTTGCCGCCGCCGCCCGCCGATGCTTTGAGCATCACGGGAAAACCGTATTTATTGGCGATTTCAATCGCTTCTTCGGCAGAATCTAAGGGTTCGGTCGTGCCCGGAACAACCGGAACACCGGCTTCAATTGCGATTTTCCGCGCCGACATTTTCCCGCCCATGCCTTCCATCGCGTCCGGCGAAGGTCCGATGAAAACGATTCCCTGTTTTGTAACCTCGCGGACGAATTCGGCGTTTTCCGACAAAAATCCGTAACCCGGATGAATCGCTTCCACTCCTGTTTTTTTCGCAACTTCGATGATTTTTTCCCATCTGAGATAACTTTCGTTCGACGGCGGCGCACCGATCAAATAAGCTTCGTCCGCCATCCGTACGTGAAGCGCGTCTTTATCGGCTTCGGAATAGACGGCGACCGTTTTTATCTGCATATCACGGCAGGCGCGAATCACGCGGACGGCAATTTCTCCTCGATTGGCGATTAAGATTTTTTTAAACATAACTTTCAAAGTTCAAAGTTCAAAGTTTCAAGCTCAAAGTTTATATTTATTCTAACTTTGAACTTGAAACTTTGAACTTTGAACTTACACTAATATCGAGCTTCCGTGATGTTTCGGGTCGTAGCGAACGCCGATGCTGGCGCCGGGAGCGTATTTCAGCGATTCTTTTGCCTGATCTTCGCTTAAGATTTCGCTTGATTCAAAATCCGCGCCCTGCACGCTGTACACGTAATAGACAATAGTTTCGCCGGTTTCCGAGACTTCGTTATCAATAATTTCGCCGTCGGTGATGCGCCCGTGGCGCAGCAAATTTTCACGATACTGAGTTTCCAAATCAATTTTCTTCTTTTTGCGGAAAACATCAAAAATTCCCATATTAATCCAATTCGAGCGGAGGTTTTTTGTAACGCGCCCGCAGTTTATTGACTGCCGATAAAACTGCCGGACGCTTGATAATCCGGGCTTCAAACGGACGTTTGCCGGGAATATCAAGCATAATCAGACCGAGCAAAATCGTCAAAAGCCCTTGTCCCGGAACGCCCGGAAGCGACAAAACCAACCCGAGCAAGATCAAAAAAACGCCCAGGAGATTTTTTAGAATTACCGCGCCCCAGCGGACAATCCACGGTTTTCCGGGCATAAAATCCTGAACATAATGAGAACTGAAATAATTTGCCGGAATCTTGACCATAACGATTCCGACGCTGAGTGCGCTGATCGCAAAAGTGAAAAGAAAAGTCCCGACACCAAAGAGAACTTTGCCCAGAGTAAGAGATGCCCAAAATGCTGTAAGCCATTCCATTTTAATTATTTACTACTGCTCAATCTGCGCCGCTTCCATCTTTTTGAATTCTTTCCAGATGTAGAGCATCCGATGAATAAACGTCCAGAGCGAACCGACTGCTAAAATCCATAAAACCTGCGGCATCCGATTAAATAAAAAGAAATCGGAATTCCAATCCCAGGTTGATAAGGCTCCGATAATTAGTAGCACGACACGTTCGGGGCGTTGCAAAAATCCGACATTTGCCTTCACGCCCATTCCTTCGGAACGCGCCGTCGTGTAGCTGACCATCACCGAAAACATCATCGCCACGCCGGCTAAGATCGTATTAAGAAGCGAATGCTGCGGAATATTGCTGGCGTAAAAAGCAATGATGCCCAAAAAGACAACCATATCGGAAATGCGGTCGAGCGAAGAATCAAGGAATCCGCCGAAGCGCGTTACTCTGCCGGAAAGCCGCGCCACATTGCCGTCGAGCATATCGAACAAATTGGCGATAATTAAGACGATTCCCGCCCAGAAAAATTCACCGAAACCGAACAAAACGCCGCAGCCGACATTTATCGTTACGCCGATAACCGTCAGAACATTCGGATTTACGCCGCCGAACGCCAGCCAGCGCACCATCGCGTTGATGATCCGCATCGCCCCATTTCCGATACTTTCTCCGAACATATAGATTAGTTCAAAGTTCAAAGTTCAAAGTTCAAAGTTCAAAGTCTGGCACATAGACTTTGAACTTTGAACCTGAAACCTTGAACTATTCTTGTTTGTCGTGAATCGTATAAAGTTTGGAAATCTCGAATTTTCGCACGCCTTGTTCGGTTCTGACCATAACTTCGTCGCCTTCTTCTTTGCCCATCAAGGCTTGTCCGATCGGCGAAACGGTTGAAATCAGACCGTTATCGGGATCACTTTCTTCGCTGGTCACCAGTTTATACGTAATTTCAACATCGCGGTCGAGATCATATAAGAAAACCTTCGAACCGTAAGCCGCGCTGCCGGTCGGGATTTTTGTCAGATCAACGTCCTTTAATTCGCTCAAACGCTTACGCAACTGTCCGATTCGCGCCGAAACCATTGATTGGCGTTCGAGCGCGGCTTTATATTCGGCATTTTCCCGCAGATCGCCGAATTCACGCGCCTTTTGAATTTCCTTCGGCAGCGTAAAGTGCATTTCTTCTTCTAAAGAGTCTAACTCTTCCTGAATTTTTTTTCTGATTGCTTCCATAGTTTTTAACTTTTAAGTTCAATATTTTGCCGATGACAGAATTTTTTTCTGAAAATTTTCTGCCGGTACATTTAATTTTCTCTTTTGTTATTGATTATTTTTTTCAATCGGAGCGGCAAATGAAATACCGATGTCGCGTGCCGTGCGAACGAGCTGCCCATCAATATTGACGGTTTTGATATTGGCAATCGCTTCCGAAAGCGGAACGGTCGAAACGCGGTTTGACTGCAAGGCGACCATTTTTCCGGTTTCGCCCTCGACCAATGCACGAACCGCACACGCTCCGAAATTCGTTCCCAGCATTCGGTCAAAGGCATTCGGGCTTCCGCCGCGCTGGAGATGTCCGAGAACGACGCAGCGCGATTCTTTTCCGGTCAATTCCTCGACCTTTTTTCTGACATAATCACCGACACCGCCCAATCTTAATTCTTTATTATCGAGATATAATTCGCCCTGTCCGATCTCGCACGCGCCCTCGGCGACGACGATATTCGTAAATTTCGATCCGGCTTTTTCGCGCTTAAGAATTTTCTTGATAATTGCGTCAAACGAATACGGAATTTCGGGAATTAAAATAACATCCGCACTTCCGGCTAAACCGCAGTGCAGCGCGATCCAGCCCGTATTTCGTCCCATTACTTCCAAAATCATCACACGGTCGTGCGATGCGGCGGTCGTATGCAGACGGTCGAGGGCTTCGGTCGCAATATCAATCGCCGTCATAAAACCGAAGGTCAGCTCCGTTGCCGATAAATCATTGTCAATCGTTTTCGGAACGCCGATCACCGGAAAACCGCGCTGGTGAAATTTTTCGGCAATTGCCAGCGTGCCTTCGCCGCCGATGACGATCAGCGCATCAATCTCGTGTTTTTCGAGATTGACCAGGGCTTCATCAATCGGCATATCTGGAATGACCAGTTCGCCGTCAATAACTTTGCAGAAACTTCCCTTGTTTCTCGTGCCGAGAATCGTTCCGCCGCGCGGTAAAATTCCGCTGACCGTTTTCGGGGTCAGTTTCGTCAATTGAGTTTCGCCTAAAATACCTTCAAAACTGTCTTCGATCCCGATGCACTTCATCCCGAACCTGCCGGTTGCCGTCCGCACGACCGCCCGGATTACCGCATTTAGTCCCGGCGC
Source organism: Pyrinomonadales bacterium (assembly GCA_038246645.1). Lineage (GTDB taxonomy): Bacteria > Acidobacteriota > Blastocatellia > Pyrinomonadales > Pyrinomonadaceae > JAHCHG01. The sequence continues at coordinate 6,174 of JBBRVS010000181.1, read as the reverse complement.
ATCGCCGCCGCCTGTCAAAATTCCTATTTGTTTATACATAATAGTAAAAAGGTTAATAATAAAATGTTAATTGTAATTTACAAAACTCCGATTAACAATTTTTTTCGGTTTATTTTGTTTTATCTTCCAACTGCTTTTATTTTTAGTTTCGAATGTTTTACCTTTTGTATTCTGTAACTTCTTAAATATCCGGCAATATTACATATCATTAAAAATTTGCTTTTCAGATGGGTTTCAACTTAAGTAATAACTACAGCACCTGAGCGGTAAATTTTTCTTATATTGACAAAGCCTTCGATTTTCAAAAATCCTTTCCGGAAGTCCGTCTGCAAGGTGTTATCGAAGAAAAAATGAAGGATCGTTAAATTCATTCGAGAAAAAACAAAAGAAGGCTTTCGCCAGATAAAATGCGAAAGCCTTTTTCATTTAAATTCTGATAAATTACATCCGCGCCAGATTCTGTTCCAAAAGTTTTTTCGCTTCTACAATCGCATCAATCGCTTTTAGAACTTGCGGATCGTTTTCGAGCAAAACCTGCTGTCCGGCTTCGCTCGAATTATTGGCGGTCGCAATTTCTTCACGAATTCGTGCCTTTGCATATTCCATCTGACTATTAATATTTGCCGCCGACAGACCGCTTTTCGCATCCTGCGCGGCGAAGGCGCGAAACGCATTGAGCAGATTATCGCTGATTTGAAAATCTTCCGGCGCAACCGTCTGTTTATAATTTTGTTTATCAACCTTAAATGATTCAAACCCCTTGACTTGTCCGGCAACGAGTTGCCTGACAAAGAAAAATGCTTCTTGATTGATTCGCGACCGCAGAGGCGTAAAAGCAAGCGGCGGTGCTTTGAAATCGGGTTCGATGCCGCGTCCGCCGTAAAAAATTCTGCCGCCCGCAGTTTTTATCGGAACTCCCGCCGGTTTCGGTTTGGCGTCCGTCTCGGTTTTGACGTTTCCTTCCTCATCTTCGCCGTTATGCGTGTAATAATCATAGATCGAACCGCTCGAATAATCGCGCTGGAGCGAACGACCGTAAGGCGTGTAATATCTGGCGGTTGTCAGAGTCATTCCCGTTCCGTAAGGCATCGGGAAAACTCTCTGTACCAGACCTTTGCCGAAACTCTCGCTGCCGACGACGACTCCGCGCCCGTAATCCTGAATCGCGCCGGCGACAATTTCCGAAGCCGAAGCCGAACCGCCGTTAATCATCACGACAACCGGAAAAGTCTCGGGATCGCTGCCGATGGTTTTGAGTTCTTCCGAACGCGAATACTGAGTGCGTCCCTTGACCGAAACAACCGTTTGACCTTTCGGCACAAATTCACCGACGACTTCCCTTGCCTGTTGGAGCAGTCCGCCCGGATTTCCGCGCAGATCGAGCACGAGGCTTTTCATTCCCTGCTTTTTCAGATCGGCAATCGCCTGTTTGAGTTCGTCGGAAGTCGTTTCCTGAAAACCGCCCGTCAAACCGACATAACCGGCTTCGGAATTGAGCATAAAATAATTGCGCACCGACGGCAGCGGAACACCGCCGCGCACGATTGTAAAATCAACCGGCTCTTTGCTGCCGGCGCGTTCGATCTTGACATTAACCGGTGTTCCTCTTTCGCCGCGCACATTTTTAGAAACTTCCGCACTCGACCAATCTTTCGCATCTTTGCCTTCGACTTCGAGAAAGCGGTCGCCGTAGCGGATTCCGGCTTTATCGGCGGGCGTGTTCGGAATTACCGATTGGACATAAACGCCGTCGCGGTGCTGCAAGATCGAAACGCCGATGCCGTAAAATTGCGATGCCTGTTCTTCATAGAGTTTGCGGAATTGATCGCGCGTAAAGAACGCCGAATGCGGATCGAGCGTCCAGAGCATACTTTGAATCGAGCTTTCGGAAATTTTTTCGTGATCAACTTTTCCGACGTAATTTGCGTCAATTATATCAAGCGCTTCCCGATAATCCGCAGTTATACTGCCGGGCGATAAAGCGGTGTCAGCCGAAGATTTAACAGAAAATTTTCCGAAAAATCCGCCTAGTATCGCACCGAAGATAACTAATAAAATGGCGGCAATGCCGAATTTCTTGCTCATAAAAAAACTTCTCCAAACTCTTAAAACTATATCACAAATTAGTTGCAAAAACAGCGGCGGCGTTGTCGCCTGCTTTGTTTTCGGGAAATTTTCCGGCATTCCCCGGGAGCGCAGGCAACTTGCCTGCCTGAGTCCGAAAGGACGAACAAGAGTTTGCACAGAATCAAGTTTATTGAAAGTACAGGTCTTTTTCGCGCTCGACGCGCTCACGCAGGCAGCCTGCCTGCGCTCCAGTCTGCGCTTCCGGTTTTCGTCATTTTTCTTTTTTCGTATAAAGATCGTTTATCAATATGTTCGATACCGATTTACTTTTTGCACACAAAAATTTAACATTACATTTTTGCCAAATGAAACCAACTCTTTCCATCATTATTCCGGCGTATGAAGAACAGGATCGGCTCGGCGGTTCGGTTCGGAAAATTCTTGCCTATATCGAAAGCGAAAATCTTGCTGCCGAGCTGATTATCGTTGACGACGGCTCAAAAGACCGGACGGCGGAGATCGCCGAAAAAGCGTGCGCCGACTTCCCCGAAATTGCGGCAAAAGTCATCCGCTACGAAAAAAATCGCGGCAAAGGATTTGCCGTTAAAACCGGACTCGAAGCGGCAAACGGCGATATTGCGCTCTTTAGTGATGCCGATCTTTCCACGCCGATTACGGAACTGCCGAAACTCGTTAAACCGATCCGAAGCGGCGAATATGACGTAACCTTCGGCTCGCGCGCACTGGACCGCACTTTGATCGGTGTTCATCAACCGTGGCGGCGCGAACAAGGCGGAAAGGTTTTTAATTTTATTGTCAGAATGCTGACGGGTTTGCCTTTCTGGGATACGCAGTGCGGTTTCAAAGCGTTTAATATGCGCGCATTCCGACCGCTGCTCGAGGTAATGAAGATCGAGCGGTTCGGTTTTGATGTCGAATTTCTCTATGTTGCCGATCTGCATAACTTGAAACTGCAGGAAATTCCGGTGCGTTGGGATCACGACGAACGCACGAAGGTCAGCGTTTTCCGCGATTCGCAAAGAATGTTCAACGAAGTTCGTCTGATTCGCAAAAATGCCAAAAAAGGCGTTTATGATCTGAGCGAAAAACAAAAGACTGAAATTGAAAAATCGGAAGAAAAAGTTTTGGCGGAAACCGAAAGCTAAGACTGGAGCGGAAGCGGCGTTTAATTATAATCAAGTTTATTGAAAGCACAGGCTTTTTCGCGCTCACGCGCTCATTGCAAGCGAGAACGCTTGCGCTTCCTGCCTTATTGGAATAAATTTTAATAATTATGACCGCAAAATTAAATGTCAATATAGACCACGTGGCAACCATCAGAGAAGCGCGGAAAACCATCGAGCCGAGCATTATTGCCGCCGCCGTCATCTGCGAACAAGCGGGCGCGGACGGCATCACCGTTCATCTGCGCGGCGACCGTCGGCATATTCAAGACCGCGACATCGAACTTTTGCGCGACGTTGTGACGACTTATCTGAATGTCGAAATGGCGGCGACCGATGAAATGATGCAGATTGCGCTGCGCACCAAGCCCGACGCAGTTTCGCTTGTGCCGGAAAAACCGCACGAAGTGACGACCGAAGGCGGTTTGGATGTTTTGAAAAATCTTTCAACCGTCGGCGATGCGGTCAAAGCGTTGCGCGATGCGGGAATTTTTGTCAGTATTTTTCTCGATCCGGTCAAGGAACAGATCGAGGCGGCACAGCACATCGGCGCACAGCAGGTCGAACTCTGCACGGGCGAATATGCCGAACTGACGCTCGGCGCAAGATCGTCGCACGGCGAAGGCGCGATGCGTGCCGCGCAGGAAATCAAACGCATTGATTCTGCCGCATCACACGCCGGAGAACTCGGCTTAAAAGTCGCCGCCGGACACGGGCTGACCTATCGAAACGTCGGCGCACTCGCGCAAATCTCCGAGATCACGGAATTCAACATCGGACACAACATTATTTCCCGCGCCGTTTTTATCGGACTCTATCGCGCCGTCGAAGAAATGATCGAAAAAATCCGTATCGGCACAAACAGCTGATTTTTTCTCCCGACAATACAACTTTGCAAGTATCTCAGGATACTAACCGATAAAAACTGAGGCTCATAAAATGAAAATTATCAGATCAGCTATAATTGTATTGTTTGTAACTATTTTTACTTTCTCACTTTTTGCTCAAATTCCGGGAATTCCTTCGAATATTAAGCGCACTCCATCCGAGCAGGAAACTAAAGAAAATCTCGCAAAACAGGATATCGCTAATAAACTTTTAGAACAAAAAAAATTAGTAATCGAACAGATTCTGCTTGATGCTGCAAAACTTGAACTTCCCAAAGATCGCGCCTGGGCTTTGGCAAAAGCAGGAGCATATTTATGCAAAATTGATAAACCTCGCGCTGAAAAACTTTTTGAAAGATCAATAAAAGAATTACTGTTTGCTCAAAATAATCCTGAATCGGCAAACAAGGAATATCCCGGGAATTTACCTTATGCTTCGATCGAGCGTCATAATGTACTAAGATCAATTGGTAATTGCGATCCCGAATTGGCTTACACATATTTATACCAAACACGTTCGCTAAACCTTTCGCAAGTTATTAGTGATTTTTATCGAGATACGAGTCTTATGGATAGAATTCCTAAAGAAATCGGTTCGATTCAGTCCGAATTAAGTAAAGAAACTAATCTTAGATCGGATATTATTCGCAAAAATCCCAAAAGAGCTGTGGAATTAATCAGTCAAGATTTGAACACATTCATATCTGACAGAACTTTGGAACGAATAAAAATTCTTAACGGAACAGACCAAAAACAAGCTAATCAATTGCTCGAAAAAGCAGTAAGTAAACTTCTCGAAACTAAATTTTTTGATGAAGAAAATAAAAATCTTGTTTTATTTGGAACTTACAGAAATTATCATACTGCGTTAATAGTTTTAAGAGATTTAGGAATGGAAAATCTGCGTGAAAAATATTCATTAAAAATTTCCGACGAATTATTGATAAAACTTGCCGATAAAGTTTCAGAGGCTTTTCTAAAAAATACGCGTTATTGGATATATGAAGATGTTTTAAAAACAATCCAAAGAATTCTACCGGATCGCTTTGTTCAGATTGAGCAAATGAAAGCTGACAGACTCAAAACTCCCGAAGCAATTGAATCAAAAAAATATAATGAACTAACGAGTAACAATCCTACGAGCGAAACCCTTTTGTCCGGCACCAAAGATTTTTCAGAGAAATATCAAGCGAGAATTCAAAGATTTGCCGCTTGCACATTGGTTAAAGAAGAACGATTTGCCGAGGCTGAAAATTTATTAAAGGACGCGTCCGGTGAAGATATTTTAAGTCATGAGTTCAGCCTCGTTATTTATTCAAATGTGCTGAGAGATATTCGTGATAAACAATACGAGCGGGCTGAAACATCTATCGAGAAAATGCCCGATGCTCATCTTCATATAGATGCGCTCGCTTTTCTGGCAGAAGAAATTTATAAGCAAAATCCAAAAGAAAACAGACAAAAATCTCTGGCTCTTTTATCCAAAGCCGAGAAATTGCTCGATTCGACTTTTGAAACGATCAGCGAGGCTTTAGCATTAAGCGATATTATTCCCGTTTACGCTTTAATTGATCCCGAAAAAGCGTTTCAAAAGTTTGATTCTTTGATCAGAGGCGAAACCGAAAACTCTTTGAAATTTAATAAATCAACCAAAAAGTTAAAGGAAACCGGCATATTGGCTTTAATTAGTTTTGTCGGCATCAGAAATGTTCAAAGCTATGACTTGATCGTTTCACGTTTGAACAGCCAAAACTTTGACAGGACTTTGAGCATCATAAATAAACTTAAACTGCCCAAATCTCGTATTTCAGCAAGACTTAATTTATTAAAAACAGATTTTTTAGACCTGGATTTTCATAATGAAGTGTTTGAACAATGTAACCCCTAAAAATTTCAAACTTGATAGTCGCCGCCGGACACGGGCTGACCTATCGAAACGTCGGCGCACTCGCGCAAATCTCCGAGATCACGGAATTCAACATCGGACACAACATTATTTCCCGCGCCGTTTTTATCGGACTCTATCGCGCCGTCGA
>JBBRVS010000180.1:0-11832 GCA_038246645.1 Pyrinomonadales bacterium | reverse complement strand
GCCTTAATGAACAAGCGATGGAGAAGAGGTCTTATCTTACGCACAGACTCGTGGTCTAAGGTGAGTTTCGGACTCATCTTCTCCTCTCCAAACAGCGTCCTTGTTTGGAGTTTATCAACTAACTTTCAAGATACAAGGTGAATTAGTTTACTAAATCTTCGAAATCTTCAATCGAAGGCAATTCCGACAAATCCTTCAAACCGAATTGAATAAGAAAATCTTTGGAAGTTCCGTACAACATCGGTCGCCCGACAGTTTCCTTTCTGCCTTTGGCAACGATCAGGCGTTTGTCCAAAAGTGTTTTGATCGAAGAAGCAGATTGAACGCCGCGAATTTCCAGGATTTCGGGAACCGTTACGGGTTGGCGATAAGCGACGACGGCGAGAGTTTCTAAGGACGCGAGCGAGAGTTTCGCGCTCGGACGTGTTTTCAGGAATTGGCGCACTTCTTCGTGAAATTCGGTGCGCGTCGAAAACTGCCAGCCGCCGCCGATTTCTCTGACGCGCAGACCGCTTTCGCGCTGTTCGTATTCAGCTTGCAATTCTTCGATCGCGGATTCGATCGCTTCTTTTTCTTCTTGAAGCACTTCCGCCAGAATTTTCGCGGAAACGGGTTCGTCCGAAACAAAAATCAACGCTTCGCAAATCGCGACTAATTCGCCGATACTGCGCGGTTGTTTTTCTTGAATTTCTAATTCCATAAGATTATTTTACCGCGAAAGACGTAAAGGCGCAGAGATTTAATAATCGGCTTGTTCGATTGGAACGCTGCTCACTACCGTTCGCTCGTGCTGATTTTTTTCGCGTTTTTCGCGTCTTTCGCGGTTTAAATCTTCCTCAAAATAATATCGCCGAAAACCTTTTCCTGAACAAGTATGACGCTTTCGGTGCGGACGATTTCGAGAACGGCGATGAATGCCAGAACGAGTTCGTTTTTCGATTTCATTTCCTTGAAAATATCGAGCAGATTAACGGCTTTTCCGCTGAAAATCCGCGCTTTGATATTTTTCAGCATATCGGCAAGCGACATTTCTTCGCGGGCAATTTCCATCTGAACTTCTTCTTTGTGCCGCTCCATAATTTTCCGGAAAACCTTTAAAATATCAAACACGGTCGCGCTGACTTCCAGATTATTTTCGTCCGTTTCGATCTTTCCGCGTGAAAACGTCGCCTGTTCAACGGTCGAACGCTCGTAAAGCATTTCGGAAGCGCGTTTGAATTTTTCGTGTTCGAGCAGCTGATTAACGAGTTCTTCGCGCGGGTCTTCAAATTCTTCTTCCGCGTCCGAAACCGGATCGCGCGGCAAGAGCATTTTCGATTTTATCTCGATCAAGGTCGCCGCCATCACGATAAAATCAGCCGCCAGCGACACATCCATACTTTTCATCAGACGGATATATTTCAAATATTCGTCCGTAATACGCGCAATCGGAATATCGAAAATATTCGCCTGTTCTTGTTTGATGAGATAAAGAAGCAGATCGAGAGGACCGGCAAACTCGCCGAGTTCGAGATTGATCTGATCGCGCGACTCGCGCACAATATGCGGCTGAACGCTTTCAAAATCGAAACTTAACTGTTCGGGCTGCTGTTGTTCCATTTCTCAAAGTTCAAAGTTCAAAGTTTATGGTTCAAAGTTTATAATTTTCCAACTTTGAACTTTAAACTTTGAACTTTGAACTATATTTTTATCTCCCGCGCGTAAATAATATAATCGGTCGCGGGCGGCGCGAATCCGCTTTCTCTGATCGCCGCATTTACCTGACCGCGATGAGTCATCGAATGAAAAAGAACGTGCGTTAAAACTTCGCGGAAAGTGTTTGAAACGGGTTTGCCTGCGCTCGTTTTGGAATGAGCGATCTGCCCCAAACCTTCATCGTCGAAACGCTTTAAAAGTCCTTCGTAATTTTCGGCGTTTTCCATCGCCAGCTTGCTGCATTCTTCTAAAGACAAATCCTGCCGGAAATCGAATCCGGTCGAATTCTTGCCGAAAAGGCGCGCGTAATATTCCTGTTCGGTGATTAAAATATGCGCCAGAATTTTCTGCGCCTTCTCGCTCGGCGTGCTTTTTAAAGCGATAATTATCCGCCGATTTGCCCAATCGTTGTATAGATAAAGTTCGCGTAAATGTTCGATTGAATTCATTTTAATAATAAATTAACCACAGATGAACACAGATAAACACAGATTTCAAAAGGGATTTTTACAAATCATTTTACCAATAAGAATTCAAAATTATCCGTGTCCATCTCTGGTTATCTGTGGTTAAAATTTCTTACTATTGCAAGGCATATTCCTGTAAATCCTTGAGCGAAACGAAATTTAAAGCCGCTTCGTGGCACGCCTCCAGAACGACTTGCGGCGCAACTCCTTCTTCAAAAGCCTCGCGCCAGCGCAGGGCGCACAGACACCATTTATCGCCGCCTTTTAAGCCCGGAAAATTAAATTCCGGGCGCGGCGTGGTCAGATCATTGCCGCGCTCTTTTGAAAATTCCAGAAATTCATCCGTTACGATTGCGCAAATGACGTGGCTTCCCGCGTCGTTTGCGCCCGTCTGACAAAATCCGTCGCGGTAAAATCCGGTCATCGGATCGGTGCAGCAACTCTTTAATTCGCCGCCCAAGATATTTTTCGGTTTAGGTTTGTGTCCGTTTCCGTTTGTAATGCTCATAACTTTATATTTTGATGATTTTCGAAATTTTTTCAACCGGACGCGCGAGAATTGCCTTGTCGCCGACTTCGACAAGCGGACGCTGCAGAATGCTCGGATTTTCGGCAATTAATTTAATCAGTTCATCTTCGTCTTTGATTTCTTTGATATTCAATTCCTTATAAACAGGTTCGTTTTTCCGCACCGCGTCAAACGGCGAAAGATTGGCTTTTTCAAAGAGTTCGCGCAGTTTTTCTTCAGTTAAAGGCTCGATAAAATAATTGACTTTTCGATAATCAATGCCGCTATCTGTAAACAATTTGTTTAATTTTCGACAAGTCGTGCAGGTCGGTTTTTCGTAAACTGTGATTTGTTTCATTTTAGATTGTAGATTTTTAAATTTTAGATTTCTGCCTTTCGGCTTTTAGTATTTCAAACTACAATAATGAATTTTTGAACCAATCCAAAATATAAAATCTAAAATCGCTATATCATATCACCGAGACGCGTTTCGATTAAATTTTGTGATTCATCAAAGGTGAAAACTCTCGATTTCGTTACAAAACGCACGCCAAAAGGAATTTCGAGCGAAAAAGACGCGCCGCGCCCCTCGGTTACATCAATCGTGAGTTCCGTGTGCTGCCAGAATTCAAACTGATCTTTCGCCATATAAAAATCGCAGCCGTCAATCTCACCGAGCCAAACATCACTTGAGCCGACGAGAAATTCGCCCGCTTCATAACACATCGGCGAAGAACCGTCGCAACAACCACCCGATTGATGAAACATCAATTCGCCGAATTTTGCGCGAAGTTCGCCGATAACTTTTTTCGCTTCGTCGGTTACTTTTACTCTTGGAATGTCTTTCATAATATTAATTTACACAATTATTACTCGGGTTGAAATTCTTTTTTGAGTTTTCTCGTCGTCTCTTCCGCGATGCTCGAAGGCGCAATCAATTCGTTGGTGTCATACTTTTTCGCGCCGAAATTTACGGGCGGATAAAATTCGGCTTCGGGTAAAGCTTTTTCAAAAACTTGCCCGCCAGATAATTTATTTGTTTCCAAATCTATTTCGGATAAATCATCCTGGCTTTCCGACGAATTATTCTGACTGAAAAGCGAAGGCATGGACATTCTGATCGCGCCGCCGATCATAAAAATTAACACGGCAACGGCGAACAAAGACTTCGGAACGTCAACAAAATCGCGTAAAATCGCCAAGATCAAAATCACGGCAAAACCCGAAAAAACCATCATCATACCTTGCCGTTGGGCTTTGCCTATTTCGCTTTTTCTTTTCGCCTTTTTTTCACGAAGTTCAGGCGCGAGCAACGCTTTGACATCGCCGATTTCCAAACCGCATTTCGTGCAAAAGCGAATTTTATCGGAAGTTTGCTGATGACCACATTTAGGACAGTGCATAAAATTTTTCCTCTTCAAAAAAACTACGAGTAAAGATTCAACTAAGTTCGCCGATTGCCTTTATTACATAGTCAGAACCATCTGCGGTAGCGGATGGTTTAAGATTATCAACTCGAATCGTCAATTTAAACATTCAAGTTTGCCGGGTTCAACCGCCTGCTACCGCAGACGGTTCTGACCTGTCTAACTCATATCATACTTTTCACAATATTTTCAAAATAAACGTATCAACCCACTTTGATTTAATTGCCGCATATTCGGATTTATTTGAAGTCGCTTTTGCCAGTTCCAATTTGTATTCATTATATTCACGCGCCAGTTCAGCGTTTTCCCGCAAACGGTTGCGGAATTTTAATTTTGAATACCAATCAGCGTTAGCTTCGGTATAAATATGCGCCTGACAAAAACGAATATTGTCTCTGTCCAAAACGGCGTAAAAATGACCGCTTTTTTCATCGAACTGACCGCGATATTCGTAACCGAGTTTGGGCAAAGCCTCGGCGACCGCTTCGAGACTTTCCGCGCCGCAAAGAATGGCAATGTCCAAAATAGGTTTCGCGCAAACGGTCGGAATCGCCGTGCTGCCGATGTGTTCGATGATAATGGATGAATCAGCAATTGCAGACTCGATGCGCTCACGTTCCGCGAGAAAATCATCTTTCCACGCTTCGTCGTGCGCCATCAATCGCAACTCGCTTTTGTTCATTCCATACATAATAAATTGTTTGCGGCTTTGATGTTCGCTTCATCGGTTATTTTTGCTTTTGGATAATTTACTCGATTCTCGAATGTTAAAATTACGGATTAATACGCTCAAAATCTGACCAACGCCCACCTTTAGTTTCATCAAAAATTGGTTTAATTACTAAATTGCCCTTTTTATTGATGTAACCTATTTTTTCATTTATTATGACTGCCGCTAATCCGTAAGAAAATATGCCAACCAAGTCAAATTTTGGAGTGATTACAAGTTTTCCGTTGCGATCAATAAATCCATATTTTTCATCTTTTTTTACAGAAGCTAATCCTTCATAAAAATGAAACATCTCATCATAAGTTGGGGACAAAATAAATTTGCCGTTTTTATCAACTATTCCCCATTTGCCTTTTTCTTTTACAATTGAACGACCTTCTTGAAAAACGCCAACAGCTTCGTATTTTGGTTCTAAAATTAGTTTTCCGTTGCGAGTTTTTAAGCCTGCACCGGGCTTTTCCTCACCCCAAAATGTTTGATACTCAGGATTACTCCGGCTTATCGGGTCAACTTTGGTATTCGTTTCTAAAATCTCACCTTTTTTATTGATTAAATAAGAAGTAAACTCTGAATCTTGGATAACCGCCGTTCCTTTTATAAATCTGTAACAAGTTTCATACCCAATCGGAATAACTATATTTCCAAGATTATCAATATATCCACATTTATCATCAATTTTTACATCGGCAAATCCTTCACTAAAATCAAAAGTGTCATCAAATTTATAATCAATTACCAATCTTCCAGTTTTATCAATAAATCCATATTTGTCATCTTTTTTAACCCTAGCTAAACCTTCATCAAACCAAATAGCATCATCAAACTGAAAACCAATCGCAAGTTCCCCTTTAGGATTTATGAAGCCGTATTTATCACCAATTTCAACAGCCGCTAAACCTTCGCTGAAACTTAATGCGTAGTCATATTGAGGTTGAATAACAAATTCGCCTTGAGGATTAATAAAGCCGTATTTACCTTGATAATTGACTCTGGCTAAAACTGTTTCTTGAGCATTTAAAGTTACGGCAAATAGTGAAAAAAGCATCGCGGTAATTAAGAGTGTTTTTAGTTTCATATTGTTTTATTAACTTAAAAATTATTCCGTAAGATTCGGCAAATCTAATTAGTGTTGTATTTACCACAAAATATTATTTGATTTTGAGATGATCTAAACACGGATGAACGCAAATCATAAAATCCGCGCTCATCCGTTACCCTCTGCGGTTAATTATTTTCTAGAAAAATCCCATCGCCTTTTTGTCGTAAGAGATGAGCATATTTTTGTTGTTGCGATAATAGTCGAGCATCATTTAGGTTTTTCACGCCCACCGTCAAATTAAGGAATTGATGAAATCCTTTCGCAAATCGTATCTAGCAGCTGACAGCTTTTTCTAAAGTGCTGACATTCTTCAAAATCCTACTCGTCGCAGCAGATCGCTAAATCGAGAATCGAAACGCACCGCGTCAAAATATGGGTCGGCTTTGAGAAACGGCATTAAAACCGAGCGTTCGTCATAAGCCTTTTCGAGCCACAGCAGAGTTTGTTCGACATCATTAAGTCCGGCGAAGACAATTGCAATGTCGAATGGAGAAACATAGCCGTTTGCGGATATTTCCAGTAATTTTTCGATTGCCCGGTGCGCGGCTTCGGTTTCGCCGGATTTGGCGCAGATATAAGCGCGGGCGGAAATCAGGCGCGGCGTATTTCCGAGAACGGGATGAACCTTGTCAATGACGGAAAATGCGTCTTTGAACATTCCTTTTTCAGTGTATGAACGTGCCAGTCCGAGCTGGACGAGCAAAAAATCGGGTTCGACTTCCAAGCAGCGGCGATACATCGCAATCGCTTCGTCGTAACGCCGCGTGTAATAAAAAGTATGAGCGAGCTGCATAATTAAAGTATGCGTCAGCGGATGTTGTTCGAGAGCGGTTTGGGCTTCGCGGATTGCTTCGTCGTCGCGTCTCATTAAAAACAAATAAAAGCTGTAATAGCGATGAGTCTCGGCATCTTTCGGGTTTAATTCGACGGCGCGTTGATGGCTTTGGTCGGCGGCGGCAAAATTCCAATCAAATAACAGACAAGAAAACGCCTGCGAATAATGAGCGGCGGGCAAAGTTTCGTCGAGTTCGAGAGCTTTAGCGGCAAGTCCACGAGCTTTGGCGGCAATCGCGTTGCTCGGCAGCGTGTTAAATAAACCGATTAACACATAGCAGCTAAACAAAGCGGTGTAAGCGAGCGCGTAATTCGGGTCGGCTTCGATGGCTCTCTCCAGATAAGCCATCGCCTGCGCCGTGCCTTTTTCGGAAATGTTGTTGAGTTGGTAGAAAGCCCGCAGATAAAGTTGATACGCGGTTAAATTTTCCGTTTCGCGTCTGGTTAAATGTTCGAGTTCGCGGATTGAAAGTTGAAATTTCAAAGCGGCGGCGACGCGCTCGGAAATCAAATCCTGAACATCGAAAATATCTGTAAAAGATTCGTCGAACTTTTCCGCCCAAAGCGTAGTTTCGTTTTTGACATCAACAAGCTGCACCGTCACGCGCAGACGGTCGCCGTTTTGCCGGATTGTTCCTTCAATGACCGATTCGACGCGCAAATCTTTTGCCGCTTCGAGCGGATTTTGTTCAATGCCGCCGTATTTGACGACCGCGCCGGTCGGTCGGACGTGCAACCGTTCAAGATTGCTCAAACGGGTAATCAAAGAATCCGCCATTCCCAAACCGAGATAGGCGTTGTCATCGCCGCCGAGCGTTTTAAAGGGCAAAACCGCCAGCGAACGAAACGGCGATTCCGGTTCGTTAGCGGAAATATAAAGCGTCGGTTTCGTGTCCGCCGAATCGGTTTCGCTAAAGTCGGAAACTTCGCGGACATCCGCCAGAAAACGATAACCTTTACCCGTGACGGTGACGATAAACGGCGCGGATTGATTCTGTTCGCCGAGAGCTTTTCGGAGAACGGAGATATTACGCATCAAGCCGCTTTCTTCAACAAACGATTCCGCCCAGATTTCTTCCATCAGCGAATCTTTGGTGACGATTTCTCCGCGATTCTGCACCAACACGCGCAAAGTGTCGAAAACTTTCGGCGTGATCGCCACCAATTCACCTTTGCAGCGCAATTCGCGCCTGACGAGATTGAGCCGAAACGCGCCGAATTCATAGATATAAACGTCTGATTTGCTCATTGTAAGAATCTTCGGAAATTAGAAGGTCGTTTGTAAAGACCTTCGCGCCAACTAATTTGTATGATTTATTTGTTCGCCGAATTGGGCGAATTATAGCATAACCGAATTAATGGGAAAATCATTCGGAGAAGAGATTTCAGAATTTTGAAATTTCGATGGAAGAACTGAATTTTTAACAAGATGAAACAATTTTCAAGTATCAAACCGATTGAAATAATGCACGACGGCACAGCGGTCGGCGCGAAGGATATTTCCGTCACCGGTATTTTCAACCACGAAACGAAATTTTTCTTCGCGCAGGAAATGATTAAAGCGAACACGCTCGAAATCGTCAGACCGTTAGCCGAAATCAAGTTTCTCAAACAAAACGACGATTCCCTGTTATGGCGCGAAAACTTTAATTACGAACTGGAGATCAAACCGTTCGGGATTTTCAGTCTGTGGGGAAACCACCATATCGAAGTCGTCAGCATTGACGAAGCGGCGACGACGATTGTGACCCGTGAGAAAAACGACGTTTGCACGGTTTGGGATCACACTTTGACTTTTAATAAAATCGCCGACAATGAAACGGAATATACCGACCGTATCATCTTTTACGCGGGAAAACTGACCAATTTTCTCGCCTCTTTTTTAGTTTATTCATACAAAAAAAGACATAAGAATTGGGACAAATTATTAACGAAAACCAAAGCCGGAAAAGTTTGAAAATCGGGATTTTATGAAGCATCGGCAAATGATAGATTTTTTCAAATGAACTGCCGGATTTGGCACGAAAATTAATTATGAATATCGAAAAACTTTTCAAAATATCGCTGATTATGACGTTTTTTATGAATATGGCGGGCGCGGTGATTTTTCTTCCTCCGGTTCGATTTTTGCGCGAACTCGGCGGATTGCCCGAAGCCGGAAATTCCTTTTATTCGATAATTTTATCTTTATGGATTTTCTTTTTCGGCGTTCTCTGTCTTCGCTTGGCGTTTTCAAAAACACAGGAGAGATTTTTCGTTCTCGTCGGTGCGCTGGGTAAAAGTTCGTTTGCCGTTTTGTTAGCCGTTCTAACTTTGACAAGCGAACTTCCGGCGCAGGCAATTTTGGCGGGAATACCGGATTTAATCATCGCAATAATTTTTTTCGCGTGGCTTTTCAAAACACGCTCTGAGAATTAATTAAATTTACAAAATATACAGGAGAAAATATGTTAAAAACAATTATTTCAATTTCAATCGCAATTTTACTTTTTCAATTTCTATTTATCGCGCCGGCTTTCGGACAAAAAACGAATGACAATGCGGAAGCAGCAAAAATTAAAACTTATTTAGCCGAGCGCGGAAATAATCCAAAATCAAAATTTACAGTCAAACTGCGCGACGGGCGCGAAGTTAAAGGTTATATTGCCGAACGAAATGCGGATGATTTTGTCATTGCCGAAGCCAAGAATAATAACCGAATGACAATTTTTTACGCAGATGTAGCGAAAATCAAAAAATCCGGTCTTTCACTCGGCGCAAAAGTCGGAATCGCCGCCTTGATTATCGGTGCGGTTGCCGTTACGGTAATCGCGGTCGGAGTCAAAAACTTGGACGACAATATTTTCCCGAGATGAGCGAACAACCCGCGTAGATTTATTTTAGTAAATTATGAAAAAGGTTTTGGTTATCGGCGGCGGAATCGGCGGAGCGACGCTGACGCTCGCATTACAAAAAATCGGTGTCGAAGCCGAGATGTATGAACGTGCGCCCGAATTGAAAGAAGTCGGAGCGGGAATCGCTTTGTGGAACGCACCGTTTCGCGCTCTGGAACGGCTCGGTGTCGGTGATAAAATTCGTCAATGTGCGATGCCGCTGCGATTCGGAATGTTCGGTTTCGCTTCGGGCGACATTTTCCGCCGGATGGATTTGGAAAAAGTTCTCGGTGCGGAATACAGCGAAAATTTTATTCTTCATCGCGCCGATCTGCATTCGGCGATTCTCGGCGGAATCGTCGCGAACACTGTTCACACGGATCACGAATGCGAACGAATCGAACAAAATTCCGGCGGCGTAAAAGCCATTTTCAAAAACGGTAAAACCGCGATAGGAGATATTTTGATCGGCGCAGACGGTTTTCATTCGGTCGTCCGCAAAACGCTTTTCGGCGAAAGCGCGGCGCGATATTCCGGGCAAACCTGTTTTCGCGGCATCGCCGATGTTGCCGCGTTGCACCCGCAGGTTTTAGCTGAAATCCACGGCACGGGACAACGCTTCGGCATCGCTCCGATAAATGCGCGGCGTGTTTATTGGTTCGCCGCGATGAACGCTCCGCACGGCGAGAAAGATGAACCGGAGAATCGGCGCGATTTTTTAATGGAAAAATATAAAGATTGGGCTTTCGGCATTCCCGACATGATTGCGGCAACTCCGAACAACATTTTGCGAAACGATTTAATTGATTACGAACCGCTCAAAACCTGGACGAAAGGACGCATCACCTTGCTTGGCGATGCCGCGCATCCGATGCTGCCTAATCTCGGACAGGGAGCCTGCACCGCCATCGAAGATGGTTTTATTTTAGCGCGGCAGATTAACCAAAAAGGCGTAAATACCACTTCTCTAATTGCTTACGAAGCCGAAAGAATCGGCAGAACAACGCGCATTGTCAATCAATCGTGGCAGTTCGGTGTGCCGCTCGTGTGGACAAATCCGGCGGTCGTCCGGCTGAGAAATATGTTGTTTAAATACGCGCCGAAATCAATGACAGAAAAGATGTTTCGTGAAAACATTCAATTCGACGTAGGACATTTGGGATGATTTTTAGTAAGAAAAGATTATCAAATGAATCTTTAATTTAACCAGTCGAGTCTGCCGGGTTCAACCGCCCGCTATCGCAGACGGTTCTGACTATATCGTCTAAACAACCTCGCCCAACATCAAAGATTGTTCGCGGCTTTGATTTTCGCTTCGTCGGTTATTTTTGCTTTTGGAATTTTTTCATATTTATTAGCGACTTTATTAGCGACGTTTTTTTGAAACTGGTTGTTTTATCTCGCGTCCAAAAGCTTGTTTTGTGTCTTCAATAGTAATTGGTAAGCCTGCGGTTTTTGATTCGTGATTGACTCTCATACTTACCCATTTAATTGGTCTGTTCTTTACTGCATCTCTTATATCCTGTTGTTTGCGAGATAAACGCGATGCGCTTCCTGTTTTAACTTCAATAAAAACAATTTCCTTAATGAAGCCATCATTTAAACCGTCAAAAACAATTAAGTCAATTGGGTCGCCAAAGAATCGAACATCTTTTGGATTGTAGTTAAACTTCGGCAAATATGGAATAAGATGTTCTGTTACCTTACCGAGAATTACAGATTGACTTCTGCTAATCGCATCAGCTCTTAGCAAGTCTCCCTCAATAAATTTCCATTCCTCAAGTAATGTTTTGGCTTCTCGTTTAGCAATGGAAAGTTGTTGCAAACGAATTTTTTCGCATTCACTGTCGCGCCATTCTTGAAACTTTACGCCTGCTTGATTTGTTATTTCGGCGTTCATTCGTTTTTCAAGTTCTGACAAAGCAAGTTTATGTTCACTTTTACTTAAATCAAACTCTTGCCTCAAAGCAGTTTCTTTTGCCTTAATCGTGAAGAACAAAAAAAGCAAAACAATAGCAGCAACAATGAGAATAATAGTTAAGACTTCCATAATTTAATTGATAAGTTGACGGATGAACGCAAATCCAAAAAATCTGCGTTCATCAGTGTTTATCTGCGGTTAATTGTTTTCTAGAAAAATCCTATCGCTTTCTTGTCGTAAGAGATGAGCATATTTTTGTTGTTGCGGTAATGGTCGAG
>JBBRVS010000179.1:0-11833 GCA_038246645.1 Pyrinomonadales bacterium | reverse complement strand
AGTGTCGGCGTGAGCCGATGATTAGACTTTTAACGCATCGGCTCACGCCGACGCTACTGACTTAATAATTACTTGTTCAAAACGCGCTCGACTTCCGCGTCCATTTTTCCGATGAGCATACAAAACATCATTTTGTAATCGGAAATAAACGACCAGAGCGGATATTTAAATGTCGCGGGTTTGTTGCCTTCAATAAAAAAATGCGAAAACCAGGCGAATGCATAGCCGACGACAAAACACAGCGGAATATAGAGATACGCGCCCGAACGCAAAAACCAGACGAGCATCACAATGCCGAGCGTCGTGCCGATAAAATGAAAATAACGCGTTGCGGGTTTGCTGTGTTCGAGAACGTAAAAATCCCAAAATTCGGCGTAGGTTTCGATTCTCGATTCATCTTTTTCCATTATTTGCCTTCCTTAAATAAAGAATGTTTTTAACGCAGAGAACACAGAGGGCGCAGAGTTAAATAAAAACTCTGCGCCCTCTGCGTTAAAATAAACAACTTTCGATATCATTTTAATTTCATCAAAAACTCGAGTTTGATATTTTTGAATTTTATGATTTTATGCCGCTTGTTTCAATTCGACGGGCGTTTTTTCCTCTTTGAAAACGCGGATTTTTTCCGCCCAGCCGAGTTTTTCAAAAATGCGAATCGCAATCCAGTTCATATCGAATTCATACCACGCAAGCCCGTGCCGCGCCGAAGACGGCTGTGCGTGATGATTATTGTGCCAGCCTTCGCCGAAGGTCAAAATGGCGACAAACCAGTTATTCGTCGAATCATCATCAGTTTCAAAACGTCTTTTGCCGAACAGATGCGAGAGCGAATTGACAAACCACGTCGTATGCCAACCGAAGATCACACGCACGACAACGCCCCACAGAAGTGCGCCCCAACCGCCGAACGCATATAATAAAACCGCCGAAATAATGATCGGCAGATAAAAATATTTAGCGATCAAAACCTGTCCTTTGTCTTTTAATATATCTGGAACGTATTTTTTGAAAGTTGCTTCGTCGTGATCTTGCGCTGTTCCCTTGAAAATCCAAAACATATGCGCCCACCAAAATCCCGGCTTTGTCGAATGCGGATCGCCTTCTTTTTCCGTAAATTGATGATGAATCCGGTGCGTCGCCACCCATTTATACGGCTCGTTTTGCAGGCTCATCGTCCCGAAAATCGTTAAAGTATATTCCAGCCATTTCGGAGCCTTAAAACTTCTGTGCGTCAAAAGCCGATGATAACCCAACCCGACTCCGAGACTGCCGACGATCCAATTTCCGACGAGCATTATCGCCAGATTCGTCCAGCTAAAATAAAAAAGTGCCGGAATCAGCAAAATATGAAATGACGTAATAATCCCTAAATCGCGCCAGTTTATTCGGTCTGCGGTAGTTGTTAATTCTTTTATTTCTTGCATTAAAATTTTGTTTGTAAGTATTTAAATTTATAACTATTTTAAGAGTAACAGATTAAAACTCGATTAATTGTAATAGTTATGTATAAATGTCGAGTGAAGACTCTGCAAACTCTGCGCCTCTGCGTGAGAAAAAAATAATTTCACGCAGAGGCGCAGAGTTCGCAGAGAGAAAATCTGATAAATAATTTTTTCTTAACTGATTAGGACTAAATGAATATGCGGGAAATTCGATTGAAAAACTATTCACTGTCAGCTATTCACTATTCACTATTTTACAGTTTTATATCCGTAAAATAGTGAATAGTTGATAGTGAATAGTGAATAGTTTTGGCAATTAAAAGGTTTTAGCGGTAAATTCACATATTTACAGGACGAGCCGGAAATTCAAAAATAATATGATCTAATCAGTTACATTTTTTCTTAATTCGCCTCACCATTAAATTCGCTGTCAACTATCAGCTATTTAATAGAAGATTTACTGAAAATTAGTGAATAGTTGATAGTTTACCGCGCATAGTTTGGTTTGAGATTTAAGGATTCTTCGGATAAATGCAAATAATTTTTATATCGAATTTGTGTTAAATTTCTTCAACAAAAAGACGTTTGAGCCATTCGACAAATTTCTCACAATTAGGATTATCGGCTTGCAGATATTTTGCGGTAATTGAAAGACCAAAAGGTTTTCCGCATTCTTTTTGCCAAGCTAAATATGTATGAATTCTCGCTTTTGACTGATGAATGTCGCTGAAACGGATTGTTTCTCCGACTTCTTCCAAAACTTCCTGCGAGCATTTCACGGCTTTCGCCCAAATCGGATTTGTTTCTTTGTCAGGCACAAGAAACTCTAAAAAATCTTCCAACATCCCGCGATTGGTAATATTATCGGGCATTATCCAAATGCCGAACTTCGGCAAAAATTCTTGTGTTATGACAGTTCCCTTCGCGTCAGGCAATTCAGGTAAATTTTCGTCTTTGAATCCGGCTTTTGTCAGAATATTCAAAACCTTTTTCCATTGGGCATTTAAATCCTGATCGGCATCAATGACAATTCCCAAACGATCAACCGCACTCGACCCCGCGATAAGATTCAAACGGGTGGCTTTCAGAACATTGTCAATTCCGCCGAGTTCGCTTTGATGAGTCTTTTTCTTGGGAATTTTACCTTCACCGTCGGGAACTTCGACGCTAAAAGTTTCTTCGACTTTGAAATGTTCGCAAATTGCCCAAATCGAATGTTGATCGTCCGCGCCTTCGACAAAGAGGATTCGATTTTCTTTCTTCACTAACGCACCTCGACTTCATAATTTACAGCATCAACCAGCATTTCTTCTTCAATCGTTTTGGCAACAATCTTTTCGCCTTGCCGCTCGAGCCGAATCAACATTCCTTCTTCCGGGCTGTCATAAGCCGCTTGAGCAAACGCTTCGATACAATCTTTGCTGTGCGTCGTGGCAAAAACTTGAACATTCAAATCTTTCGCCGTTTTGAAAATCAATTTCCAAACATCCGGCAAAACCGAATAATGCAAGCCGCTTTCGATCTCGTCAATCAACAGCATTCCGTTTTGACATTGAACAAATGCCATTGATAGTCTTAAAAGTCTTGTCATACCTTCTCCAAAACTTTTTAATGGTACTCGAATTTTATTGTTTACAGTACTTGCTATTGGGTATCGATTTCCGTTGTTTTTTGATCTTCCAACAAAGTTAATATACTCAAGGTTCGGATGTAATAACTGCATAAATTCTATTGCCTTGCTTTCCAGACCTCTTAAAACAACAATATCCCAAATGCGAGAAAGAATAGAATTATCATTCAATTGAGGTTGAACAAAATTACTTGGAATATCGTCAAGGTTTTCTAAAAGATACGACTGTTGATTTTCAAATGAATAGTATTCTGTGCGCGTTTCTTTATCTTTTTCATCTAAAGTTGAAATTATTAATAAGCCTTTAGGATAATGCCCCCAAGTTTGCATAAATCCAGAATGATCTGGAGTATTTTCTTCCTCTTGATCCATTAAACGAGAAGTGGAAATTTTAATTTTTGAGTCTTTAGAACCAATGAAAACAGATTCTTTACTGTTAAGATTAAGTCGAGGACGTTTGGAGAAAATATTTTCAACTGCTTTGATAAAATCTTCTATTCTTTCAACTCTTGGTTCTTCGGGTCTTTCATAAAGTAAAGCAACTTCATCTCTAACAAGCAAAACATTCAAAAGACTATCAATCCTTCCTCGCCTTGAATAAATCCACAAAGCCTCAAGTAAAGCCGTTTTGCCGACATTGTTTTTCCCTACAATCAAATTCACGCGACCGAGTTTTTCGATTGTCAGATGTTCAAAGCATCGGTAGCCTTTGATTTCGAGCGAATCTAAAAGCAATTCATCTTTTTTTTCTTGGCTTGTTTCTTCTTTTTCGATTTCTTCAACTGTTGTCGGCATATATTTTTTTATTTGAAGTGTTTCCACAAAGCGGCGTTCACTTCGTCAACGCTAAAATATTCAAAATCGTAATCTCCGAGCCATTCGAGCTGGTCTTTGTTCCAATCGGTCAGTTTTTCTTTCGGCAGAGTTCGCAATTCACGAAGTTCTTCATAACCCGGATAGCTTCCGCAATCTTCGGGCGGGCAAGCCATTTTTCCGTCCAGACATTTCGGATATTTTACGGAAATATCAACGGGCAGAATTTTTTCGACTTTTATTTCGTGTTCCCAACCGTCGCCAAAATCATACAGATACTCGATTTTTTGCTTTTCAGCCAAATTCAAATCGGCGAGTTTTACTTTTTTTTCGTCCTCAAAATCGTTTTCAAATTCTTCGTCAAGCATTCCGAATTCAACTCCGTTTATTTCATAAGAATGCAGATGACAATCATACCAACCCATAACTTCCTGTATGATTTTATGGAGTTTTTCGAGCGTCGTGTCTTCCGCAACAAGAAATCTGCGCCAGATTTTCGGCTTGATGTATTTTAGCGAAATATGCAGTTGATAAACTTTTTCGGGCTTTTTTTTCGGCATAATTTTTTAATCAGCAAATGCCACGCTCAACTTTTTGAGCGGCATTGATTTTCTTTCATCCAGCTGTGCGCTTTCTTCTCGGTTTACATAATTGTATAAAATATCTCTTTGCTGCGGACGGTATCCGGCTTCGGAGATTTGATAGCGCAATTCCTTTTCGTTGGCTTCATTGTTTGCGCCTGCCGCCGAGACGACGTTTTCTTCGATCATAATCGAACCCATATCGTCCGCGCCGAAGCCGAGAGCGGCTTGTCCTAGTCGCAAACCCTGCGTCAGCCACGAAGATTGAATGTGCGAGATGTTGTCGAAGAATATGCGCGACACGGCGAGCATTTTCAAATAATCGATTCCGGTCGGCTCTTCCTTGATTTTTCGTCCCAAAGCGGTGTTTTCGCGCTGAAAAGTCCACGGAATAAACGCCGTAAAACCGCCGGTTTCGTCCTGCACGTCGCGGACTCTTTGCAGATGCCTGACGCGGTGTTCGACTTTATCGCCGATGCCGAACATCATCGTCGCCGTCGAGATCAGACCGACTTTATGAACGGCACGCATTACGTCGAGCCATTCTTGAGTATTGCATTTCGTCGAAACGCGCTTGCGAACCTCGTCATCCAAAATCTCGCCGCCGCCGCCCGGCATCGAATTTAATCCCGCCGCTTTCAGACGGCGCATAATCGTTTCGTAATCTAAACCCGAAATTAAATGAATATTATGAATTTCCGGCGGCGAAAAGCAATGTAATTGGAATTTCGGATATTTCGCGTGCAAGGTCGAAAGCAGGTCTTCATACCATTCGATATTAAAATCGGGATGAAGTCCGCCCTGCATCAAAACGCCCGTGCCGCCGAGCGCGATGGTTTCGTCAATTCGTGAACAAATTTCTTCGATCGAATGAACGTAAGTGTCGGGTTTTCCCGGACGACGGTAAAACGCGCAAAATGTGCAGACGACGTTGCAGACGTTTGTATAATTGATGTTGCGGTCAATAATGTAGGTGACGATGTCTTCGGGGTTTTTGCGCCTGCGAATCTCGTTGGCAACCGCGCCGATCTGCGCGAAATCACGCGCTTCGAGCAGCGCGGTCGCGTCCTTTGCGGAAATTCTCTCGCCGCCTAAAGCCTTGTCTAAAATTGTTTGAATAGTGCTCATAAATAAAGTTTGATTTTATCAAATTGCAAATAAAAATAGCAGTTTGCAAAAAATTTTCAATAAACTTCGCCAAAAATCTGATTCAGCGCGTCTTAAAAATGTCTTACTTTTTATTTGAAACAAATTTTGTGCCAAAAAAATTTTGATACGTTTTTTATAAATTCGGCGCGTTATCAAATAGAAGATGAAATTTTACTAGAAGGAGAAGGAAAATGCGAAATCAAGAAGATAAAATGCAATTATACGACATAACCTTGGTTTTGTTTGTCTTAATTGCAGGATGGGCTTTAGTTTTTTATTCCGGTTTGTTCAATTAAACCAAGCATTATACAAATTTTATACACAAGAAAAATCGGCTGAATTCTTAAAAAGTTTCAGCCGATTTTTTATGCAAATTTATAAAAAATTCAATGGTTTCAAATCAGTAATCAATTTATGCTTAAAGGCTAATTCATAAAAAAGCGCGAGTCCTTTCTGCATATTTTCATCAATCGAAAAGGCTATATTTTGCGAAAGATATGTTTGAAATTCTTCGTGAGGCAGATAAATTTGCGGTTCGTAATTGGCAATAATTTCGTTCAAATGTGCCAAACCTTCATCGCGAATCGCGGCAAAATCAATGTTTCGGGCGATTTCAACCGAATCCTTATTTGCCATCCACATCGCAAAAACGAAACCGAAACCAGTAAATCCGCGCCAGAGTTCGACGAGATCGAATTTTCTCAAATTGTCCGTTGCCCGTTGTCCGTTGTCCGTTGTCTTTGAATCCGCAATCGAAAGCGCGGGATCGCCGATTAAGAGAGCGCAATCAGATTCATCGAGCATTTCCGCCAGATTCGGTTTGGAAACTTTATAAAGCGGCTCAAAACCCAGAAATTCGCGAAAAATAATTTTTGTCAGCGCGACCGAAGTTCTCGAAGAAACGTCGAGCGAAACGGTTTTTACGTCCTTTAAATCTTCGCCTTTCGTAACCAGACAAACGCTGCGAACGCGTTCTTTTGCGCCGACGCAGACATTTTGCACCAGCAAAATATCGGCGATTCTCTGATATTCGATGACCGGGACAAGAGCGCAATCAACGCGTTTTTGCGCCAGAAGTTCAGCCGAACGCGCCGGCGCATTGTCTAAAATTAGCTCAAATTTTCCGTGCTGCGTGCCGTAGAGAAACGACCAGATAAGCGGCGCGGTGTTTGAATAACTCGAAGCTGAAATTCGCGGTGTCGGCATTTAATAAACGGATAACGGATAACGGATAACGGATAATTTTATTATTCATTATCCGTTATC
The DNA here is from genome assembly GCA_038246645.1 of Pyrinomonadales bacterium. GTDB lineage: Bacteria > Acidobacteriota > Blastocatellia > Pyrinomonadales > Pyrinomonadaceae > JAHCHG01. Next base: position 4,952 of record JBBRVS010000179.1, on the reverse strand, counting down.
CGTTATCCGTTTTTAAGAATTTATCTGGTCAAAACGTCTTCGTATTTTTCCGAAGATTCGAGGATTTTTTTGGCGAACGGGCAAGTCGGTTTGATCAACAGATTGTTTTTCTCGGCAAATTTTACGGCGGCTTCGACCATTTTTTCGCCGACACCTTTGCCCTGCAATGAATCATCAACCTCGATGTGATCAATCACGATTTTCCGCAGACCTTCGCGGTAATACGTCATTTCCGCAATCCAATCGCCGTCTTGTTCGATAAAAAACGCGCCTTTATTTTTGTGTTCTTCTCTTTGAATTTTCATATATTAAAATTAAAACTGTATTATTAAAATAAAATTACAATAAGTATTATTCTCTAACAAAGATTTTCCACTTGCAAAACGCCTTGCCCGAAATTATTTGACGGATTATTCTGAAACGTATGAAAATTTACGATGTAAGTTTCCCGATCAGCGAAAAAACGCCCGTTTTTGAAGGCGATCCCGAAGTTCGAATAAAAACTTTCTCTACTTTTGAAGCAGGCGACGCGGCAAATGTTTCGCAGATTTGTCTGAGCGCACACACCGCGACGCACGTTGACGCGCCGAATCATTTTATTAACGGCGCGAAAAAAGTTGCCGATCTTTCACTTGAAACATTAATCGGAAGTTGCCGTGTCATCGAATTAGAGAAAAGCGTGATGGCAATTGCGCCGGAACATGTTAAAAATTTAGAAAATGTCGAGCGCGTTTTATTTAAAACCCGAAATTCGGATTTCTGGAACGATTTTGAAAAAGGTTTTCGCAAAGATTTTACCTACATCCAGCCTGAAACCGCGCGGGTTTTGGTGGAAATAGGCGTAAAATTAGTCGGCATTGATTATCTTTCGGTCGAAAAATTCGATTCCGAACGGGCGGAAACTCATATCATTTTACTTGAAAAAGAAGTTATAATTCTCGAAGGCTTGGATTTGCGCGAAGTTCCTGCCGGAGATTACGAACTGATCTGTCTGCCGCTGAAAATCGCGGACGGCGCAGGCGACGGCGCACCGGCACGCACCGTTTTAAGAGAAATTTTATAAATGGACGAAAAACGGAGTTTGGCTTGTCGCGGAAGTTCCGCCGAAGTTTTTGGAAATTTATGAATCGTAAGGAATTTGCCAAAAAACGCCGCGAAATGGCGAAAAATTCGATAGACGAACTGCTCGAACTGCTTTCGAGCGAAAACCTTGAAACGCGTTATTTAGCCGAAATGTGTCTGCGCGATGCGACTTCGACCTGACTTAATTTCAAACCGGCGAGTTCGCCGCAAGAAAGAGAAAAAGCCGTTGAGGAATGGAAATTCTGGTGGAAAGAGCGCACCGGAAAATTTAAGAAACGCTTTATTTAGAAAACTTTACTTAAAAAATTTATTAAATTAGTAAAACTTGGTGTATAATTTCCCAAAGTTTTAGCCTTCTCACTGTTTCAATTTACAAATTACATATATTTGCCTGTATTTCTTAGGCATAAAAAAAAGGAGTTTTTTTAAATTAATGTCAGACACTAAAAACTGGGGCGAAACGGTTGTCGGTTGGTTTATCGTCAAAGAAGAAGACGGGAATAATCCTTCCGCATCGGCGGGCGAAGCGGATTTAACCGCCGATGAGTTGATTGCCAAATACGCCAATCAAACGCCGCTCGGCGCAGAAGAAGAAGATTCCGGTGCGGCGGATTCGGGGGAAATTTCAGCCGCGTCGCCGCAAACCGACAATTTCGTTCCGTCAACTTATGTAACACCGCCGCCCGTCGAAAATGGTCAAGTCAATTTTGAAGCCGTCTATGAAGCCGGCGGAGTTGACGCGGAAGAACGCGAGCGCGTCCAAAAGGCAAAATCTCTGCTCGCGTCGCTGCCGGAGACGACCGATTTTGCGACGAAAAAACAAATCGTCGAAGCGTCTCTAAAAGCGTTCGGCGTACCGATCGAGAAAATTATCGAAGCGGGCGTGGCGGAGATCGAAGCTCTGGAATTTTATATCAGAAGCGGAAAAACCGATACCGAAAAACTTTTAAAGGAATCAACCGAACGCATTCAGCAATATGAACTGGAAATCCAAAATCTTCGTAAAATAATGGAAGAGCGCGTTGCCGAACAAAATACGGTTGTTGCCACCTGCAACGCGAAAAAATTGGAAACGCAGAAAATTTTAGAATTTTTCGGACGCGAAACGGTCGCGCAAGTCGTCAAAGATTCGCCGAAATTGCACGAACCGAACGAAAAAGTTGACTGAGTTGACCGAGTTTATCGAGTTTATCAAGTTTTAGAAACTCAGAAAACTCGGTCAACTTAAAAAGAGGAGAAAAAAATAATGTCATTATTCAGCAGAATTGGAAATTTGTGGAAGGGCTTTTTATCGCTGTGGATTGCCGATATTGAAAAAGAGCATCCCGAAATCGCGTATGAAAACGCGATCAATTCGATGATCGAAAAATATTCGAAATTAAAAACCGCGACCGCCGGAATTATTCGCCGGCGCGACGATATTGACGAGCGGTTCAAAAAAATTACGGCAGAATTGGAGCAAACCGAAGCCGAATTAGACACGGCGGTTGAAACCAATCAGGACGATCTGGCAATGGTTTTGATTCAAAAGAAAAACGCTCTGGTCACCGAACACGCCGAACTGACCGCCGAAGCCGAAAATGCGCGTTCCGATGCCGATTCGGCGAAATCTTCTTTAATGGGCGTGCAGTCGGAAATCAAAAAACTGCAAGCCGAACGCGATACGATGCTGGCGAAATTTCAATCGGCGCAGGCTCGCGTTAAAATTCAGGAACAGCTCGACGGGCTTTCGGTTGATGAAGAAGTTCGCGCGCTCGATAATGTGCGCTCGCATATCAAAACGACGATTGCCGAAGCCAATCTTGGCAAAGAGCTTTCCGAATCATCGCTCGATGCACGGCTCGGTAAACTGAAAAATCAGGTCGGCGATGTTCAAGCTAAAAAACAGCTCGAAGAAATGAAGGCAAAACGCGCCGCCCAGCAGCAGCAAAATCAACAAAAAACACTATAATCTTCGAGTCTATAGAGTTTATAGAGTGTGGCGAGTCTTGAGAGTCAATTTTTGATTCTTCAAACTTTCCAAACTCTCTGGACTCTCCAGACTCTCTGGACTAAAAAATATGACACTGACACCATTAGCAAAAGGTTTTATTACAGTTGTAATTCTTGGAGTTATCGGTTTTTCACTCTGGTATTGGATGGGAAATTCAATCAAGAATTGGGCGACCGGCGACAGCACGGCGACCGAAGAAGTAAAAAAAGAAGACTTCGATTCGCTTAAAAATCCGATCAGCGATCCGAAGTATAATGACGGCTCAACGGGCGTTAATGCCCAGCCGATCGGCACCGGGAAAATCAATCGTCCACTTAAAGTCGCCATCAATACCTGGGCGGGACATGCCCCCGGAATTGTTTATAATCAAGGGCTTGCACCGAGTGCGAGTTCTTTTTACAAAAGAAATTTCGGGATGGATGTCGAGTTTATATTGATTGAAGATCCGGCGGCAAAACTGACAGCGTTTCGCAGCGGTCAAGTTGATATTATGTGGGACACGGTTGATAACTGGGCGCGTGAAGCCTCGATTTTAGCCGAGCAGAATCAAAAGGGAAAATCAATCATTATGCAGGATTGGTCGCGCGGCGGCGACGGCATCGTGGCACTTTCTTCCATTAAATCAATCGAAGATTTGAAGGGCAAAAAAGTTGCCGTTACAGAGTTTACGCCGTCGCATTTTCTGCTTTTATATCTGCTTTCGCAATCCGGTTTAACGCCGGACGAACGCAATTCGGTCACGATAGTTCCGACACAAGACGCATCGCTTGCGGCGGCGGCTTTCCGTTCAAAAAGCGTTGACGCGGCTGTAACTTGGGAGCCTGATCTTTCAGGCGCGGTCGAAGCGCGCGGCGATGAAGCGCGAATTCTTGTTTCAACCGCAGCGGCGACGAATGTCATTGCCGATACGCTCGTTGCGCGGCAGGAGATCATTGACCAGTATCCCGAAACCGTCCGCGATTTTGTCAACGGCTGGTTTGACGGCATTGAAATGATGCGGACGAATCCGAATCCTTCAAACGATATTGTCGGGCGCGAATTAAAACTCGATGCCGAAACGGTTTCGGGAATGCTTTCGGGTTTGAAACTCACGCCGTATGCCGACAACGCGCAGTTCTACGGTTTGACGGGCGCCAAGGCGCATTATGAAACGCTTTTCGATACGGCTTTCGTCATCTGGCGCAAAAAAGGTCTGGTCAACAAAGCGGTTTCGGCAAAAGATTGGGCGGATTCGCGTTTCGTATCGAATCTCGCATCAAAATATCCGGGACAAAAGGTTGAAGAAAAAGAAGTTGTCGCCAAAGCGCCGTCAAAAGAAGACGTGCCGATCCTGCAGCAGCAGATTCAGATTCAATTTACGCCCGGAAGCGACGAGATTATGCCCGGCTCTTTCTTTTTGCTCGATAAACTCGGCGAATTGATGACTTCGTTCGGAAGCACCGTTTTGCGCGTCGAAGGCAATACCGACAGCACCGGCGGACAATCGGTCAATGCGCCGCTCTCGGAAAGACGCGCGGTTTCGGTGAAAAATTACATTACGAAAAATTTCCCGAACATCAAACCCGAACGCTTCCAAACCATCGGACGCGGTTCGGCAAATCCGGTCGCGGATAATACAACCGAAGCCGGACGGCAGATGAATCGCCGCACCGATATTAAGGTGATTCTGGCTACCGAATAAATAAAAGTAGATAGTAGTCAGTAGATAGTAGATTTTGGGTAGTGCTAAAAATGTAATGCTGATAAATTTTATATGAATTGCTGATGACGGAAGTTGTAAAACAGACTGTTAGTCGGTTCTACGTTTTATGACATCCATTTTTCAAACAAAAATTAGTTGATGACAATTCTTATAAAGCATGACATTTTTAGCACT
>JBBRVS010000178.1:0-11942 GCA_038246645.1 Pyrinomonadales bacterium | reverse complement strand
TCTGGAAATGCTCGAAAATCCGGCGTTTCTTTCGGATTTGGCAAATAAATTAAAAAAAGTGGCTTGATTTTAGTTTTATTAAAACCGCTAAGCACGATTGAATGGGAGTAAAAATTTATTCAACTGTTTTCCGAACTTCGCCGAATAATTTCGTCAGATCACCCAGTTGATAATGCGCGTTGAGACCGCTCGGATTCGGCAAGAGCCAGACGGTTGTTTGTTCGATTTTTTCGTCCTGCAAACCGAGTTTTGCCTTCGGTTTTTGAAACGCCGTGCGGAATGCGCCGATTCCTAAAACGGCGAGATTTTGCGGTTTGTATTTTTTGATCTTTTTAACAAGATTCCTGCCGCCCGCGACATATTCCTCAGCGGTTAATTCATCGGCGCGCGCGGTTGTGCGTTTTACAAAACTGGTGATGCCGTAGCCTGATTCAAGCAGTTCGTATTCTTCCGACGGATGCAGAATCCGGTCGGTAAATCCGGCGAGATGCAGAGTTTTCCAGAAACGGTTTCCCGGTTTGGCAAAATGAAATCCGGTTGCGCCCGACCAGATTCCGGGGTTTATGCCGCAGAACAACACCTTTAAATTGTAATCGATCAGATCTTCGGTCGTGCGGTTTATCGCATCGCGCAAATCTTCTTTTGCGGGTTTGAAGTTTTTCATTTTTTTAATTATACAAAAACAGAGCGGCGAATGATAAGATAAACCCTTAATTATGAGCGAAAACCGTCAGTCAATTGTCGAATTCAAAAATGTAAATTTCGCGGTCGGGAGAGTGAAAATTCTCGAAGATATAAATCTGCAAATTTTCAGCGGTGAGATTTTGGTGCTTCTGGGCGAATCGGGCTGCGGCAAAACTACGACTTTGAAATTGATAAATCGCCTGATCGAACCGACTTCGGGCGAAGTTCTGGTCGAAGGAAAATCCACAACCGATTGGGATGCGATAAGGCTGCGCCGAAAAATCGGCTATGTTTTGCAGGAAGGCGGGCTTTTTCCGCATTTTACGGTCGAAAAAAACGTCGCGCTTGTGCCGGATTTAGAAAACTGGGAAAAGGAAAAAACACGTGAGAAAGTTTATGAATTATTAGATTTAGTCGGCTTGAATCACGAAAAATTTTCCGACAGATTTCCAAACGAACTTTCCGGCGGGCAACGCCAGAGAGTCGGTGTGGCGCGTGCGCTGGCGGCAAATCCCGATTTACTTTTATTGGACGAACCGTTCGGCGCGCTCGACGCGATCACGCGCACGAATCTGCAAAAGGAATTCGCAAAACTTGTAAAAGAATTAGGCAAAACCGCCGTTTTCGTCACGCACGATCTGCACGAAGCGTTTATTTTAGCGACGCGGATCTGCCTGATGGACAAAGGCAAAATCGCTTTAATCGAAAAACCGGAAAATTTTCGAAAAAGCGAACTGCCGCTCGTACGCGAATATTTGGAAACGATAAGTTAGGGACGAGGGACGGGGGACGAGGGAAAAGGGAAAAGGAATGAATGACAATTAAATATTACAAAATCATAAAGTTTTATCTCTCGTTCCTCGTCCCTTGTCCCTAAAAAAATGAATTTTTTTGAATTTATCCAGCAAAATTGGTCGGAAATTCTTGCTTTAACGCGCGAGCATATTTTTCTTGTTTTTGTTTCGACCGCGTTTGCGGTGTTTGTAGGCGTTCCGCTCGGCGTTTTGTTGACGCGAAAAAAATCTTTGCAAACTCCGGTTTTGGGGTTTGCCAATATTATGCAAACCGTTCCGTCGCTCGCGCTTTTCGGTTTGCTCGTGCCGGTTTCTTTTATTGGAATCGGTGCGACCGCCGCGATTATCGCGCTTTCGCTCTACGCGCTTCTGCCGATTATTCGCAATACCGTCACGGGAATTTTGAGCGTTGACAAAAAGGTGAAAGAAGCGGCGATTGCGATGGGCATGACCGATTGGCAGATTTTGAAAATGGTCGAAGTGCCGCTTGCCGCGCCCGTTATTTTAACCGGAATTCGCGTGGCGGTCGTCATTTCGGTCGGCGTGGCGACGATTGCGGCGGCGGTCGGCGCGGGCGGACTCGGAACTTATATTTTTCGCGGACTTCGGCAGAATGATAATAATTTATTGCTTGCCGGCGCGATTTTCTCCGCCGTTCTCGCCCTTTTAGCAGATTTCGCGCTCGGGCAAATCGCCAAACTTTTCGAGGCGAAACGCGCCGAAGATAAACACTTGCACAAACGAAGAAAATTTATCGCCATCGGCGCAAGTGCTTTGATTGCTGTGATTGTCGGTGTCAGTTTTATTTCAAATTTCAAATCTCAGATTTCAAATGCAGAAAATTCAGCAGAAAAAATTCGCGTCAGTTCGAAAGATTTTACGGAATCAGTGATTCTGGCGGAAATCCTGGCGCAAATGTTGGAGAAAAAAGGTTTTGCCGTCGAGCGAAATCTGGAACTCGGCGGAAATCTGGCGCACGACGCGCTTTTATCGAATCAAGCCGATGTTTATCCCGAATATACCGGAACGGCTTTTACGGCGATTTTGAAAAACGCGCCGATCACCGACACGCAAAAAGTTTATGACGAAACGAAAAGAGAATATTCGGAAAAATTCGATTTAACGGTCAGTCCGCCGCTCGGATTTTCAAACGATTTTGCGATTCTTGTGCGCCTTGACGAAGCGAAGAAAAATAATCTGAAAACTATCTCCGACGCGGTTTCGATTTCAAAAAACTGGCAAGCCGGATTCGGTCAGGATTTTATGTCGCGCGTTGACGGCTACAAGGGATTCAGCAAAACTTACGGTTTTGAGTTTGCCAAACAGCCGCGTGAAATGGATCTTGCGCTGACGTATCGCGCACTTGATTCGGGCGAGCTCGACATTATTGCCGGAAATTCGACCGACGGTTTGATCGCCGCGCTCGGTTTGTTTCAGCTCGAAGACGACAGAAAATATTTTCCGCCGTATGAAGCCGTTTTTATTGCGCGAAATGATAAAACGGAAATTTTGCGCGAGGTTTTTAATCAATTGAGCGGAGCGATCTCGACCGAAGAAATGCGGAAGCTGAATTATGAGGTTGACGGCAAAAACCGTCAGCCGAAAGAGGCGGCAAGAGATTGGCTGGCGCGCAAAGGTTTCTGACTTAATTAAGAAATTGGTCGCAAATGTGGTAAACTCTTTTTTGGTGAAAATTGCCGGATAAACGCGTTTTTCCTAACGAACGAATCGGCAAAAGCAAATACTTTTATAAATTTATCCGTTGCACTTTTCGCTAAACCATTCCAGATAAAAAGGAAAAGATTTTATGATAATATCAAAATATGAAGCCGGACAAACGGTGGAAATGTGCTGTTCAGCCTGTGATTCAGACCAGCCGCACACAGTTCAATCCGTAACCAAACTCGGGAAAATGACCAAAGCCATCTGCGAAGTTTGTGAAACCGTCAGCACTTTTCGGCGCGGCAAAAAAGTTTCGGTTGATATGAACAAAAACGAAGCCGGAACGCCTTATAGTTTCGCGCAGAGATACCGCAAAGGTCAGGCGATTATGCACCCGACATTCGGGCAGGGCGAAGTTACGAACGTCGTTGACGGGCAGAAAATTGATGTGCTTTTCGGCGGCGATGTCAAACGCCTGATTCACGGCAAAGAATAGAAAGATTAAAGGTTAAAAAGTAAAAAAAGTGAAAAAGCGATTTTATTAAATAATCAGCTTTTTCACTTTTTTCACTTTTAAACTTTCAGGCTTTTTTTATCTCCGGCGCAAAAGTAAGCCGACAATTATGCCGACCGCTGCCGAGATCAGAATTGTCTGTCCGGGTTTCTGGCGGGCAAATTCCTTGGCATCTTCAACTAATTCACGCGGGTCTTTGTCTTGCAGTTCCTTAAATTTTTCGCCCGCAACCGCAAATTTTTCGCTCGCGTAATCTTTTGCCTTGAGCGCCGCGTCTTGCAATTTGTGTCCGTATTCTTCAGCTTGCACCTTAAATTCATTCATATAATCATTTGTTGTGTCTTCGCCGCCCGTCGGGCTGACCGGGATTAAACCTTTTTCTTCATTTTCCAATACTGTATTTTCCGACATTTTCTTTTATCTCCTTCTAAATAAATAAATAAACCGCTTTTGTTAAATCCTGTTTCTGTGCGGCATCAGGCTTTAAAGATGTCTTTTCATCCGTAAAAGTTGTTACGAATCTTTAAGAATTTTTGTTCCCGCACTTTCAAACTTGACAACACTTGGAAGAAATTAGAAACTTACTAAGTAAGTAAGCACTTACTTAGTAGAAGGGGTGAGATTTTTGATAGAAAATACGGAACAAACAATACCTACAACACGAATGAGCGGCGACGAAAGACGCGCCCAACTCTTGCATATTGCCGTCAAACTTTTTTCGGAAAAAGGTTTCAGCGGTACGACAACACGGGAAATTGCTACTCAAGCCGGAATTTCCGAAGCGATGGTTTTTCGTCATTTTGCCAATAAAGAAGAACTTTATCACGCGATTTTAGATCACAAAGCCTGCGACGGCGGAATGAAGATTCTGCCCTGGGAAAACGAAATTCTCCAGAAAGCGATGGCGGAAAAGGACGATTACGGATTTTTTTATTATTTAGCATTGCACGCGCTGGAAAATCACAAGAGAGATGTTGATTTTATGCGGTTGATGCTTCATTCGGCACTTGAAGGACACGAGCTTTCGGAGATGTTTTTTGAAAGATTTATAGCGCGGCTTTATGAATTTATCGGCGAATATATTCGTCAAAGACAAGCTGACGGCGTAATCCGCGAGGTTGATCCGCGCATTATCGTTCGGGCGTTTCTGGGAATGCTGATTCATCATTCGCTCAACAATTTGCTGTGGGATAAGAAACGCAAATTATTGGATATTTCAAAAGAAGTAGCGGCGCACGAATTTGCAACTATTTTACTTAACGGAATCAAGAAAACTTGAATTTGTAACGCTAAGGAAATAAAGGGTTTATAATCTGTAAATATAATAATGAGAAATTTCTTAAGAGTTTTAATTTTTACGCTTTTTTTATCGGCATTGACCGTATTTATCGCATCGTGCGGAAGTTCGAATGCCAATACGGACAACGCCAATCAGGCGGGAAACGGCGAATCTCAGCCGGTCAGCGTTTCAACGGAGCAGGCGATTGTGCGGCAAATTCCGACATATTTTGAAGCGACGGGTTCGCTGACCAGTGATGCCCAATCGGATGTTGCGCCGACCATCGGCGGAAAAATCGTCGAGGTAAATTTCGATGTCGGAAGTTTTGTTCGCCAGGGCGATGCGCTTGTCCGGCTCGATGCGCGTGATGCTCAAATCCGGCTCGAACAAGCTCAGGCACAGGTCGAACAGCAGCGCAAAGCGATTGCTCAAGCCGAAGCCGGCGTTGATCAGGCGATTGCCAGTCTGCGCCAGACACAGGTTCGGCTCGGCGTAAAGGACGGCGAAAATTTTGACATAAAGGATTTTTCGCAGGTTATTTCGGTTACGGCTCAACTCGATCTGGCGGAAAAGGAACTGCGCCGTTTTGAAAGATTGATCGAATCGGGCGATGTTTCGCGTTCGGCTTACGATCAGCGATTGGCGCAGCGCGATCAGCTTCTCGGACAACTTGCCGAAGCGCGTTCGAATGCGGCGGTGGCAATTCGTGCAATAAACACGGCTGAAGCCGTAGTCGCCTCGGCGCGGACGCAGGTCGGCAATGCCAGAGCAGCGGTGGCGACGGCACAAACGCAGGTTGATCAGGCGCGAAAAGGCGTGGCGGATAATGTCATATATTCGCCGATCAGCGGTTATGTCTCGGAAAGAAATGCCGATCCGGGCGAATATATTTCGCCGAATCAGCCGAATGCCAAACTCGCCACGATTGTCCGCACCGCCGTTTTGCGGCTGCAAATTGATATTCCCGAACAATCAATCGGAAAGGTCGCCGTCGGGCAAGGCGTTTCCGCCCAGGTTTCGGCTTACCCGGACCGAAAATTTGCCGGAACGGTCGTCAGAATTCTGCCGAGCATTGATGCCCAGTCGAGAACTCTGAAGATCGAAGCCGAGATTGAAAATATTGACGGTTTATTAAAACCCGGACAATTTGCGACCGTTAGAATTACTCAATCGAAACCCGAACCGGCAGTGATGATTCCGGCAAGCGCGATCAGAACGGACGGCGAAAAGAGCGTGGTTTTTGTGGTCAAAGACGGAATTGCCAATGAACGCATCGTGCAGACGGGCTTGCTCGAAGACAATCTGATCGAAATCAAACAGGGCATTCAGGAAAACGAAGTTATCGCCACGAATAATCTGGATAAATTAGGCGACGGCGTAATCGTTAGTCAGGCAAATTGATGAGTTCAAAGTTTAAAGTTTAAGGTTCAAAGTTATTTGTTATTAAACTTTTTATGGCAAAAATTGAAAAATTTGAAGATATTGAATCGTGGAAGTTGGCGCGTGAAGTTACGCGGGAAATTTATGAAATCAGTTCAAATGAAAAGTTTTCCCGTGATTTTGCACTTGTTAATCAAATTCGTCGCGCTTCTATTTCGATTCTTTCAAATATTGCCGAAGGATTTGAACGAAGCGGAAATAAGGAATTTTTACAGTTTTTGGCAATTGCCAAAGGGAGTTGCGGAGAGGTTCGCGCTCAACTTTATGTCGCTTTTGACCAGAAATATATTGATGAAACAAAGTTTAGAGAACTAATGGAAAAGTTATTGGAAATAAATCGGTTGATTGCCGGATTTATGAAATACCTGCAACAGACAGATTTGCGCGGAAGTAAATTCAAATAACTTTGAACTTTGAACCTTAAACTTGGAACTTTTAAAAATTATGCAGTGGTTAGCAGAAATTTGTGTTAAGCGTCCGGTTTTTGCCACGATGTTGATTTTATCACTCGTTGTGGTCGGTGCATTTTCGTTTTTTTCACTCGGAGTTGACCTTTTTCCGAAGGTTGATTTTCCGACCATTACCGTAACGGTTGTTAATCCGGGTTCTTCGCCGCAGGAAATCGAAACGGAAATTACGGAAAAGATCGAGGAAGTCGTCAATACGGTCAGCGGAATTGATGAACTGCGTTCGACTTCGCTCGAAGGCGTTTCTCAGGTTTTCGTTCAATTTATTCTGGAAAAGGATGTCAATATCGCCGCGCAGGAAGTTGAAAACCGCGTGCAGACGGCGATTCCGAATTTGCCGGAAACCGCCGAACAGCCGACTGTTCAAAAACTCGATTCCGATGCCGCGCCCGTGTTGCGAATCGTCGTTTCCAGTTCGGCGAATCTCAGAGAAGTTACGGAATTTGCGAAAAACAAGGTAAAAGAGAGAATCGAATCGGTCAACGGTGTCGGGCAGGTTTCGATCATCGGCGGACGCGAACGGCAGATCAATGTCTGGGTTGATCCCGACAAAATGCGGGCGTTTAACATTACGCCGGTTGAAGTTACCGCCGCTTTGCGGATTCAAAATCTCGAATTTCCGGGCGGACGCATTGACGAAGGCGCACGCGAAGTAAATGTTCGAACGCTCGGCAAAGTCCGGGAAGTTTCGGAATTTGAAAACGTCGTCATCGCCACACGCGGCACGTATGAAGTCAAGATCAAAGACATCGCAGCGGTCGAAGACGGCGCGGAAGAACTGCGTTCGCAATCGTTCTTAAACGGAAAACCCGCTGTAACTCTAATTGTTTCAAAACAATCGGGACAAAATACGGTTGCCGTCGCGCACGAAGTAAAAAGCGTTTTGCAGGAAATCGAACCGACCTTGCCGAAGGATTTTCGTCTGCAAATCATCGGCGATAATTCGATTTTTATCGAAAATTCGCTTGCGGCAATCGAAGAACATTTGATCATCGGCGGTATTCTGGCAACTCTCGTCGTCTTTCTGTTTTTATGGAATATCCGCTCGACGATTATTGCCGCGATCGCTATTCCGACCTCGATCATTTCGACATTCGCGCTGATGTATGTCATGGGCTACACGCTCAATTCGATCACGATGCTGTCTTTGACGTTGATGGTCGGAATCGTCATTGACGACGCGATCGTCGTGCTGGAAAATATCTACCGTTTTGTCGAAGAAAAGGGAATGTCGCCGTATCGTGCGGCAATCGAAGGAACGCGCGAAATCGGGATGGCGGTTTTGGCAACGACGCTTTCCCTGATGGCGGTTTTTGTTCCGATCGGATTTATGGGCGGAATTGTCGGCAGATTTATGGCAAGTTTCGGTCTGACTTCTGCCTTTGCCATCGCCGTTTCGCTGCTTGTTTCATTTACCTTAACGCCGATGCTCGCCGCGCGGCTGATTAAATGGAAACCGCCCGAAGAAGAAAAGGAAATTGCAGATTCTGAAGCACAAGAGCAAAAGGATGTTGTTTTAGTCAACGAAACAAAAGAAAAAATTCACGGCGACGGCATGGTCGAAGGCGAACCCGCCGAAGAAGTAAAACCGAAACACAAAAAACATACCTCGAAAGATTCGTGGCTGTACAGCATCATTGACGGCGTTTATACGAAAATGCTCAAGTTTTCGATGGCGCATCGGTGGATAGTTGTTCTGGCGTGTCTGCTTGTTGTGCTGAGCATTGTGCCGCTGTTTATGGTCGTCGGTAAAAACTTTTTGCCGGTTGACGATCAATCGCAATTCGAAGTTTCGATTCGCACGGCTGAGGGAAGTTCGCTGCAATCTTCGACCGTTATAATGGAAAGAATTGCCACCGATATCCGTAAACTCGAAGGTGTCAGCGATACTTTAATTACGGTTGGCGGCGGTCAGCAAAGCGCGGTCAATGCCGGGACAATTTATGTTCGCCTTAGCGACCTTAGCGAACGCTCGAAATCGCAAGATGAACTGATGGTTGATGCCCGTGAGATTATGAAAAATTATCCGCCCGAATTGCGGACGGCGGTTCAGCAGGTTCAGGCATTTTCCGGCGGCGGTTTTCGTAATGCCAACGTACAGTTTTTTATCGGCGGACCCGATTTGAAAAAGCTCGAAGAATATTCGGTAAAACTCGTCGAAGTTTTGAAAAACAACCCGGACGCGGTTGATGTGGATTCGACTCTGATCAGCGGAAAACCCGAATTGCAATTAACGGTTGACCGCGCCCGCGCCGCCGATCTCGGCGTTCGCGTCGGCGATGTTTCGCAGGCTTTGAACATTCTGGTCGCCGGACAGCAGGCGACGACGTTTAATGAAGGAACGCAGCAATACGAAGTTCACGTTCGCGCGAAAAACGATTTTCGTAATGATATCGAAGGTTTGCAGCGAATGATCGTTCCGTCTTCAAAACTCGGCGCGGTGTCGCTCGATACGGTCGTCAAAGTCGAAAAGGGAACGGGACCGAGCGCGATTGACCGCATCAATCGTCAGCGACAGGTAACGATTCTGGCAAACACGCGACCGGGCGGTTCGGCGGTCGTCATTCAAAATGATCTGGATAACGCCGTTAAGAACTTAAATATCTCTTCCGAATACACCGCCGGTTATGTCGGTCAATCAAAGGAATTGCAGAAAGCCGGATTTTATTTTCTGCTGGCAATCGTGCTGTCGTTCGTCTTTATGTATATCGTTCTGGCGGCGCAGTTTGAATCGTTTATTCATCCGATCACGATTCTTTTGACATTGCCGATCGCGATTCCGTTCGGAATCCTTTCTATTCTGATCGCCGGACAAACCGTCAATATCTTTTCGGGTTTAGGATTGCTTCTGCTGTTTGGCGTGGTTAAGAAAAACGCGATTCTCGTCATTGATCATATTAACAATCTGCGCGAACAGGGTTTGGATCGTTACGACGCGATCATTCAGGGAAACCGCGACCGTCTGCGACCGATCTTGATGACGACGATCGCGCTTGTCGCCGGGATGATTCCGCTGATCGTTTCAACCGGCGCAGGCGCGGGAACAAACCGTTCAGTCGGCGTTCTGGTCGTCGGCGGACAATCGCTCTGTTTGCTTCTGACACTTTTGGCGGTTCCGGTCTTTTATTCATATTTTGACGATCTCGGTAACCTGAAGATTTTCAGAAGACTCAATCAGGGAATGGAAGTCGTCCGGCGCAAAACGTCGTCAGCAGCTTCGAGTTTGTTGAGCATTTTTGGTAAATAAATTTTTATCTCATCTTTAACTTAAAAAATACGCCGGACAAATATCAAAAGATTATTTTTCCGGCGTATTTTTTTTTGAAATTTGAAATTTTAGAAAAATTTAACTTGACAAAGTTTTATTGTATAAATTAACTTAACAGTGTTAAGCATTATGGGAATCAAAGAACGCAGAGAAAAAGAGCAGGAAGATTTGCGGCAGAAAATACTCGATGCCGCCAGTGAACTTTTTGCCAAAGAAGGGTATTCCAATGTTTCGATGCGGAAGATCGCCCGGAAAATCGAATACAGCCCGACGACGATTTATTTGTATTTTAAAGATAAAACCGATCTGCTGAATCAGATCTGCGAAGAAACTTTTTCAAATTTGATCAAAGACATCGAAAAAATCTAAACGACATTTTATGAGCCGATCAGCTGTCTGCGAAAAGGAATGCGGACATATGTAGATTTCGGTTTGAAATATCCGAATCATTACGAAGTAACTTTTATTACACCGATTTCCGAATATTTGGGCGAAGATCATCATCCATATGAAGGTTCGAGCGGACAAAAAGCGTTTGAACATATCGTGCAAATGGTGACGGATTCGATGAAGGCAAGTCAAATAAAACGCGGTGATGTGGCGACGATCAGCCAGACGCTCTGGGCGGGAATTCACGGCGTAACTTCTCTTTTGATTGCACATAAGGATTTCCCTTTTGTTGAAAAAGACGCGTTGATAGACAACACGATTGATACTTTAATCAAAGGTTTGCAGCATTGAAATTTTTTTGCTTTCCGGCTTAACAGTGTTAATGAAATGTTAAATGTTAAGTAATATATTTAGTAAGTTTCGTAATAAAAATGGCATCTCTGGCATTAAAAAATCTGTTTCACGATAAGGTTCGCCTCGCGGTAACGCTTGTCGGAATAATCTTTTCGGTTGTTTTGAGTTCGATTCAGCTCGGGCTTTTCGTCGGTTTTCAGCGCGCAACTTCGGATATTCTTTATTATTCAAATGCCGATCTTTGGATAACTTCGTCAAATGTTACGCACGCGGAAGACGGCGTGGCTTTTTCCGAACAGAAGCTTTACAAAGTTTTGACTTCACAGGACGTCGAGCGCGTCGAGAAACAAATTTTTCAGTTTGCCAACTGGAAAAAGCCGAACGGCGCAGATACCGGAATTTTGCTGGTCGGCGGTAATTTAGACGGCGGAATGGGCATTCCGTTCAAGATCGTCGAAGGTAATCTGGAAGATCTGCGCCAGCCCGATGCCGTCATGGTCGAAGAACTTTATAAAGAAAAACTCGGCGTGTCAAAAATCGGGGAAACGGTCGAGATCGGCGGTTTCCGAGCAAAAATCGTCGGTTTTACACGCGGCGTACGTTCATTTACGACATCGCCGCCCGTTTTTACGACATTCAAAAATGCCCAGACATTTTTCGGAATTCCCGAAGATCAGACGCTTTTTCTGGTCGTTAAAGCCAAAGAAGGCGTTGATTTGCAAAGACTTAAAGCGGATTTAAAAAGCCGCGTGTCAGACGTTGACGTTTATACACGAATGGAATGGACGGAAAAACAGCGAAATTACTGGATGTTCGGCACGGGGGCGGGAATTACGGTTTTGATCGCGGCATTTCTGGGTTTGCTGGTCGGCGTGGTCGTCGTCGCGCAGACGATCTATTCGGCGACCGTAGATCACATCCGCGAATACGGAACTTTGAAAGCGATGGGCGCGTCGAATTTTTATCTCTACCGTGTGATTATCACGCAGGCATTTTTGAGCGGTTTGATCGGCTACGCGGTCGGGATGAGTATCGCGCTTTTTGTGTCGTATATTTCATTAAAAGGCACGACGGCGATCATTTTGCCGCT
>JBBRVS010000177.1:0-11977 GCA_038246645.1 Pyrinomonadales bacterium | reverse complement strand
GTCTGCGCCGGGTTTTAAGAATTCCAGATCAATCAAATCCTGCGCGATTCCCGCCGGATCTTTGGAGACGACGTGGAAAAATGCGTCAATCATTTTTGCCTGAAGTTTCGGCGTGATTCTGCCGACCATTCCGAAATCAAAAAACGCGAGTCGTCCGTCAGGCATTACGAGCAGATTTCCCGGATGCGGATCGGCGTGGAAAAACCCGTCTTCGAGCAGCTGTTTGAGATAGGTTTTTATTAATAAACGATTGACCTTTTCCGGCGAAACGCCTCTGACGCGAAGTTCCTCAAGATCGGTAACTTTGTCGCCGTGGATGAATTCCATCGTGATAACTTTTTCGGTCGTCGCGTGCCAGTAGATCTTCGGAACGTGAATATTGGTCCATTCCTTGAAACTTTCCGAAAACTGTTCGGCGTTGCGACCTTCTGCCGAATAATTCATTTCCTCGTGAATCGTTTCGTCAAATTCGCGCAGCATTCCCGACCAATCGGCGTTTTCATTGAGCGAAGGAAAACGTTCGGCAAATTTCGCAATTTTTCGCAACATTTCGATGTCGCCTTTGATAATTCCGGCGAGATTCGGACGCTGAACTTTAACCGCAACTTCTTCGCCCGTAAAGAGTTTGGCGCGATAAACTTGTCCGAGACTTGCCGCCGCGATCGGTTCGACATCGAATTCGGCGTAAACCTGATTGATCTTTTTGCCGAATTCTTTTTCGATTCGCGCAAAAGCAATTTCATTGGGAAAAGACGGAACGCTGTCTTGCAGTTCGCCTAAAGATTTGACAAACGGCAGGGGCAAAAGATCGGCGCGTGTTCCGAGAGATTGTCCGATCTTGATAAATGTCGGACCGAGTTCGATCAAATTTTCTTTCAGCCAAACAGCTTGCTTTTCGTGGTTTAACTCTTTATTTGCTTCACTTCCGAGAAACCACCAGACCAGAAAAAGCATAGATTGATGGAAAAACCACAGATTGACTTTATTAAACTTTTCGCCCAAAACTGCAAGCCACGTCAGCCGACGCGCTGTTTCCATTCGCGCTTCGGCTTGCTTCAAATGCTGTTCGTGGTGCATTTCATACTGATCGAGATAGAGATACAGCGCGAGCATTCCGATGACTTTCGACACGTGAAAGAGCCGCAAATAACCGCGAAATCCTTCATAATTTTTCTCGACTTCGGTTTCCTTTTCGATCAGAGATTTTTCTTCGGCGATCAGTTCTTCATTGGAAATCTGCTTTGAAATCGGCAAATCCTTCGTTTTCACCAGAGCGTGATGCCCGTTCGAGCCGTTTTCGGCAACAGAGATTTTATCAATCTCAAATGTTTTTTCTTTTAACGCTAAATCTGTATTTTCCGGCATATTATAAAATTCTATTAAAAACCTGTCGAATAAATCATTCTATCAAAATAAATACGAAACCAAACCTTGTTCAGATTACATTTTATGTATTTACTTTGCACTTTTATTTTATTCGATAAAAAGAGAGCCGCAGATTTTTAAAAATTTGCGGCTTTTATAGTAAAGCAATTTTAAAATTTTCAAATATTAATAATAGACAAAGCGATTTTCAGTTTGCTTAAAAAGACCCGTTACGTCCGTTTTATCAAAAGTTACGGCAATTTTTTCGCTGACATTCAAGTTTCGGCTTAAAGTAATTTCCAGCGCAGATTCGGGCGAAATTTTTTCTTCAGCCTTAAAATTTACGTTTGCCGAAAGTTCTGCGCCGGTTGTCTGGGCAAACGAATCTTTTTGCCAGATAAAAAACATCGCGAGCATTAAAATTATTAAGATTTTTGCTGGATTTTTCATCGCTTCACCTACATCAAATCTGAAATTTGAAATTTGAAATTTGGATAGTGCTAAAAATGTAATGCTGATAAATTTTATATGAATTACCGATGACGGAAGTTGTCAAACAGACTGTCAGTCTGTTTGAACAGGCTAACAGCCTGTTCTACGTTTTATGACATCAATTTTTCACACAAAAATTAGTTGATGACAATTCTTATAAAGCATGACATTTTTAGCACTACCGAAATTTGAAATCTACTTGGTCACCTTTAATTGATATTCAAATTTCTTGACGACGCTGTCGGCATCTATGCGAACCTGCACGAGATGACCTTTTACGCCCGAAACGGTTTTTGTGATTTCCTGCCCTTCGTTGTCGTCGCCTTTGGCAAACTCGAATTCGGCAAGTTTTACCAATTTTCCCTTTTCGTCAACCTTGCAGATAATCACCGTTGCCTGCGCCTTGCCGTCAATTTTTTTGACTTTGACCGTGACGCTGTCCTGATCAACGGGTGCTGCGCTGATAAAAACGCGGCTGAAAGTGCTGACCACCGAACCGGTCTGCGTTTTTCCCCATTCGATCCGGCGCGGTCCGATTGTCCAGCGGCTGTTGTTGGCATTTTTGTTAAAAAACTTGACCATTTCTTCTGCTGCTTCCGCGTATTTTTCGGCTTTTTGAATACATTTGAGCGTCAGAGGCATCGCAATTCCGCCCGTTCCGACATTTACGCCGACAACGCAGCCCGTCGCAATTGCCACTGCGCCCCATTCCTTATAAATATCGCCGAAAACCTGCGCCCCCGAACGGCATTTGTCTTGCGGAATTGCGGTTGAATTCAGCGCGAAGATTAAAAAAAGTGTCGTTAAAATTTTTGTTTTCATTGTTTTTCTCCAAAGCGGTTTCACCGAAAAATTAAAGAACGCGTTGCTTTTTGCGATTGAAAAATCGTCCGCGTTCTTTTCGGGTTAAGTCGTTTAAGTAGTCGTGCTTGCGCCTGCGCCGCAGCTTTTATCGAAGATACCGTCGAGGTTTTCCGCCGTTTTCGGAGCTTTTTTAACTTCCGCAATAAAGATCGCCACGCCGAGAACGACGCATTTCAAGCGAAGCTTTCTGCCGGACGCATTCGAAGTAAAAGCTGTTTTCACGAAAAGACTTTCGCCGAAAAAACTGGAACCGCGTTCTTTTTTTGCATTGGCAATGATCGCGTCAATCTGGGCATTCAAGCCGGCAATCGCACCATCCGCGTCAGTCAAAATCTTTCGTCCGCCGTTTTTTTGGAAAAATCCCTTTATTTTTCGGCTTCCCAAAGATTCATTGATCTGACTGTCTAATTCATCATTCCATTGATTTTTGTTTTTGAAATTTGTCACCAGATTTTTTAGATTACTTTTGAAGTTGTTCGTTCCGTCTTTTACTCGCTTGCCGGCAGCTTCCAATTTGGCTATTTCAGCCGGACGAACCGCGCCGCCGCCCTCTTCGATTTTTTCGGCTAATTCAAGAAATTCCGCCAGATTATCGGCAAATTGAGCGATACTATTAACTTCCGAAGAGTTTCTTATTTCAGTTAAATATCTCTGCGCCGAAGCTTCTTGAACGGACGAAAAGCATAAAATAAAAGCAAATGCGCTTGAAAACATTGTGGTTAAAACAGAAAGTAATTTTTGATTTTTCATTGTAATTCTCCTTTTTGAAATAGTTTGATTTTTGTTAAAAAAGAGCGCGAAAAAAAATTTCAATTTCGCGCTCTTTTTGCGTGATCGGCGGCTGTTACTGGCTGGTCTTCAAAGTGTATTTGAATTTTTTAACGGCACTGCCGAAGCTCGCAACCTGAATTCGGACGATCTTGCCCTCGATTCCGGTAATCGTTGCTTTTTCCGTACCGTTTTTATTTTCTTCAGCAAAATTAATCGTGCCGACTCGCTTTAATGTGCCGTTTTCATCAACCGTACAGATTTTTACCAAAGCACCGTTTCCGCCGTCGGTTTTGTTGATTTCAACGGTCATCGAATCTTTCGGCGAAGGCGTGAGCATCTGAAAATCGCGGTTGATACCGGCTGGCAGGTTTCCGTTTTGCGTTTCGCCGACGAGCAGAATTCTATCACCGGGCGAGTATCTGCCGTCTTTTGATAAAGCCTTCAAGATCGGCACGAGCTTGTTGTAAACGTTGGGAACAAAGCATTTTTTCGGCTGTTCTTTGCCGTCCGCCACCTGTTTGGCGCATTCGTCGGCAAAATCCTGATAGGCTTTTTTAACCTTCGGCAAATTGTCCGATTCACATTCGGCGCACGAAGCCGATGTGTCCATTGACGGAATAAATCCGAAACCTAAAGCGAAGGCTAAAGCCAAACCGAAAATTGATGTCATTGCTAATTTTTTCATTGTGTTATTCTCCTAAATTTTGTTTAATTTGTTTTTCTGAAATCACGGCTGTTACCTCTGCTTTTAAGTTTTTGATAAAAGCCGAAGGTCTGCCTTTGACATTTTTCACACTCGGAATTTCAACCCGCGCCGCCAGCGTGTTTTTTTCAACATTTTGCTTGGCGGTAATGGTTGTTCCGTCGGCATAAGTGGCGAAAAGCGTTATTTTGAAGGAAGTAATTTTTGCCCGTTCAACCGGATTGACTTGCCGGCGAACTTCGATAACCGATTTCGATTCATCGCGGTCTGATAGTCCCAAATCTTTTACTTCAATGACTTTGACCGGAAAATCCAAAAAGTTATTGGTGTTTGCCGCTCTTTGATTTATTGTTAAAAGCAATCCGATTAAATTCAGACAAATTAGAAATCTTCTCATCACAGTTTTTTCCTCTTCTCGCGTTTTACCGGAAAATGTTTCGCGGCAGACGTTTTTGATTTCAAACACGATCAGTTTCTCCCACTTTGAAAATTGACTGCGTGTGATTTTGCGAATTCCGAAAATGCCACGCTGGATTTTGTTTATTTAAATAGAATGACTAAAGCAGATAAACGCATTCTTATTAAAAAGAATCGAGAAAAATCTGGAATTTGAAATCTGAAATTTGAAATTTAACAAATGGCTTTGCAGGAAAAACAATTTGATGAATGGCTCGACCGCGCATTTCGGCTGGCGTTTTTTCTGCATAGCGATCGGGAAATTGCCAAAAAGATCGCGCTTTCGGCGATGAACAAACTCGAAACCGCTTCAAACGCTCAATTTAAACGCTTTTATTACACGCCCACGGGACGCGCCGAAAATTCACGCGCCGCCTGCAGCCGCGTGTCACTAAATGATTTGCAGCTTTTGCAATGTCTGATTTTTGTCGAATCGGAAAATTTTGAAAAGGAAAACGCCGGCGAAAAAGCACTTTTGAAATTTTTTATCAAGCATCTGGTGAGAATCGCGCTCAAACGAAATTCGTTCTGCATCACGCTCGGCGTTTCGCGTGTTTTACATAATTACGCGACGAATGACGCGATGGAAATTTACAATATTATCGTTCAAGACCCGGAAAGAGTTCACGACGATTATTATTACCGCTCGCGCAAAGGCTTGTTAATGAAGGAATTAAAGGCGCGTTTCGGCAAATTATTAACGACCGTCAAAGTAAATCGCGGCGAAGAAAGATTTTCATCAAAACAATGCGAAATTTTATCTGAAATTGCCAAAAATTCTCTTAGAACATTTATGCCGTGGGAGAGCGTCTGCGCGATTCCCGAAAAATTCGATCCGTTTGCAGACATTATCAAACCGTTTTATTTCGACAAAAAAGACCCGGACGAAGAACACCGCGTCGAAGTTCGAAGAATTCACGCGGCTCTGCATCCAACCTGTTTTTCGCGCATTACTGATGCTTTAGACTTGCCGAAACCTGAAGAAAAATTGGAGATTCCAAACTTTATGACCGCCGAAAACTACATCGCAACCGACGACGATTTTACCAATCCGCCAAAACTCGAAGCAGATTAACTTCAGCAAATAAAAGACTTTCTGCATGCTCAGGCAGAAAGCCGCAAAGCCTTTTCCACCAATCTTTTGCGCGTCGTCGTTGACGGCGAAAATCGTGCTGAAATCAATCTCGCTGAAACACAAGAAACAAATTTCAAAATGGAAAATGAAGCCGAATTGATCGAAATCTGCGCTTTTTCGGGTAAAGAAGATTTGATCTTGGCAACGCATCTTTTAAATTTCGGCGAACTCGAAAAAGGCATAAATAATTATGATTTTCTCCTCGAAAACGGGCAGAAAATCTCGTTTAATTTAAAACCTTCTTTTGATAAATACGGCGAAGTTTCTTCTGTAAATTGCTTGATTGAATTTTTTGAAAAACAAGAAATTATCGCAGATTTTGCCCGAAAAGAGAGGTTTTCTTTGACAAATTATTTACAAAATCTTGCATGGATGTTCAAACCGGCGATGGCTTTCGGCTTGATTTTATTGCTTTTCGGTTTCGGTTGGTTCGTTTTTCAAAAATTAAGCGAAGACCGGAATAATTCCGTCGAAAATTCACCGAAAGCGAATGAAATAATTGTTCCGCAAGTTTTGCCGGAAGAAGAATTACCGAAAGAAAGCAATTCGTCTAATTTGCCGGATAATCGTGAGCAAAATCCGGCAAATGAAAGTTTGAAAGCTGCGCCGAAGGAAAAACAAAATCCGAAATTCGAGCGAAAAACACAGCCGAAAAAAGAAGTTCTCGTCATTCCGAAACCGCAGGAATTACAGGCAAATAAAAGAGAAAATAATTTTGAAAATGGAACTGACAAAGAAGGAATTTTGCGTCTTCCGATTCGCGAAACATTGGATTTTCCGCGCCGAAATGTAACAAGACAAGGAAATTTACAAAAAAGTTCGGGCAAATCTTTGAGTGAAATCAAAACCATTTTCATCGAAATTTCCGGCGATGAAATTTTCGGACAAAAAATCGCCGATGAAATCTCCGCAGAAATCGGAAAATCGGGCAGATTTTCAATTACAGGCAAAGAAAATGCCGATGCGGCTTTGAAAATTTTTGTGCGGCACGAAGCGGATGTTGACGTGCCGGAAGAAAAAATGGTGACGGTCGTCGTTCGGCTCGTCAATGAAGAAGGTTTTGTCGTTTATCCGAATCGTAAAGGAATTTCAGGTTGGAAATACGTCGGCGAAATCGGGAAATTGCCGAAGCGAATCGTCGGAGATTTGTTAAAGTGAAAGAGTGAAAAAGTGTTTGTTTGTAATTATTTGATAAACAGTTAAAAACAATAACCTTTCAATAACTTCATAATCAATTATAAGTTTTTTACTTTTAACCTTTTTAACTTTTAATCTCTTCATAACTTTTTCAGAAAATATTCAGAATTTTCTAAATACTTATGAAACGATAGTCGTTAAATTTGATTCATCTTGAATTTTAAGGAGTAAAAAAGATGAAAAAATTGAGCGGTTATTTTATTTTGAGTTTTGGTTTTGTATTGATTTTTCTGTTTTCCGTTCCAGCGCAAAATCACGCGGTGAAAGATATTTCGAGCGTTGAAAACACTTCGCAAATTGAATTCGGGCAAAGTATCGAACGCGAAATTTCGGGTGGGCAAAAACACTTTTATAAATTAAACCTAAACGCCGGAGAATTCGTCAAAATCGAACTTCAACAGAAAAATTGCGACGTTATTCTTTCGCTTCAATCTCCCGAAAAGATCAATATTTTCGAATTTAAGGACGACAATTTTCGCGACGGAAATGAAATGCAAACAGCGGCAGTCGAAGTTTCGGGCGAATACGAATTGAGAATTACTTCCTTTGAAGACGCGGAACAGAAAGGAATTTACGTGCTCTGAAAATTGCCGAACAAAGACGCGCAAGCACCAAGGAAATCAGCGAATCAAACGGTTTTCGCATTATCAACGGTCTGGCAAAAAACGTCAAAACAGGAACAGCGACGACCGACGAAATTTTGAAAGTCATCACGGATTTTAACGTCGCGCTCGAAAATTTTCGATTTGCCGGAAATCAAAAATACGAAGCCGTAACTTTATCGGCAATCGGTTCGTTTTACAGCCGTTTGGGAAACTGGCAAGCGGCAATTGAAGCTCAGCGAAAAGCTCTGGAAATTAGCAAAATCACGAAAGATACGGAAAGTCTTTCGCTAATGCTTTCCAATCTCGGCACGACTTTTTTGCGAGTCAACGAATCGCAAAAGGCACTCGAAGTTTTGACTGAATCAGCGAAAATTTCAGTCGAAAGAGAAGACATTTGCAACGAAGCGCGGGCTTTAAGTTTGATCGGAAATGTCTATGAAAAAAACGGCGACGCGAATCGCGCACTGATTTATTACGCGCAGGCTTTGGAAAAATCGCAACAAATCGAAGAAAACAGATTTGTTGCGATTTCGCTCAATGATCTCGGCAAAGCGAATTTTATTTTGGGAGAAAATGAAAAGGCTCTGGAATTATTCAAAAAGGCAATCGAAACAGCGCAAAAATCGAATAATAAACGTCAGGAAGCGATGTTTGCGGGAAATCTCGCACAAGCTTTTTTCGCACTCGGCGATGCGAAAAAATCTCTGGAAACGCTCGATGAAGCGTTGAAAATAAATCTCGAACTTTCGGACAAAATCGGCGAAGCAACGATTCTCAAAAAACTCGGACAAATGCAATTAAAAACAGGCGAAATCGAAAAAGCAACGGAAAATCTGAACAAGGCTTTTGAGATTTTTACTTCGCTTGAAGATAAACAAAATACTGCTGAAACTCTTTTGAGTCTGGCAAAATCAGACGCGAAAAAAGGTAATTTGGAATTGTCACAAAAGAAAACGGAAGAATCAATTCGTTTGATCGAAACGCTGCGTTCGCGGGTTGAAACGAGCGAATTGCGCGATTCTTTTTCGGCGAATTTGCAGGATTATTATGGTTTTTACATCGAAATTTTGATGCAGCGTTTTGCAAAAGAAAAAGATAAATCTTTTTCCGCACTCGCTTTGCAGGTAAATGAACGCGCCCACGCTCGCGTACATTTGAATCTTTTATCCGAATCGAACGCGAACATCCGCGAAGGAGTTAACGCAAAACTTTTGCAAAAAGAAACCGATCTGAAAAATTTGCTTTCGGCGCGGCGCGAAAATCTGACCAAAGTTTTAAGCGGAAAATCGAAAGCGGAAACGGTCGAAAAACTGAAAATCGAGATCGAACAAATCCGCGGCGAATTTGAGCAGATTCAAGCAAAAATTCGCGCTTCGAGTCCGCGTTATGCGGCTTTGACACAGCCGAAAACACTTGATCTGAAAGCAATTCAAACAGAAGTTTTAGACGAAAATTCGATTTTGCTCGAATATGCTTTGGGCGAAGAAAAAAGTTTTCTCTGGATCGTTTCAAAAAATGACTTTCAAACAATCGAATTGCCTGCAAAATCGGAAATTGAAAACTTAGCGCGGAAATTTTACGAAGCATTGACGGCGCGAAACAAGCAAATAAAATTTGAAACCGCAAACGAGCGCGAAGACCGGATTTTTATTGCCGATTCGGATTTGCAAAAATTTTCAAGAGAATTAAGCGTGAAAATCATCGCACCGGCGGCACGGTTTATTGAAAATAAACAACTTTTGATCGTCGCCGACGGCGCATTGCAATACGTTCCGTTTGCCGCGCTGCAAGTTCCAAGTTCAAAGTTCAAAGTTCAAAGTGAAGACAATAAAGGCAACGGACAACGGACAATGAACAAAGAACATTTTCTAATTGAAACGAATGAAATCGTCAATCTGCCGTCGGCTTCCGTGCTGGCAGTTTTGCGAAATGAAACGGCAAATCGCCAAATCCCGGCGAAAACTCTGGCGGTTCTGGCTGATCCGATTTTTGATAAGACGGATGAAAGATTTCAAGAGATTGCCCGAAAAACCAAACCGAAACCCGAATTTATCGCGGTCTCGAAAAACAAGACGCGGGGCGGCGGCAGTGAATTTTCTTTAACCCGCGACGGTTTGGATTTGCCGCGTCTGCCTTTCACGCGCCGCGAAGCCGATCTGATCAGCGCAACCGTTCCCGAAAATAAGCGCGAAAAATTGCTCGATTTTTCGGTAAACAAAGCGGCGGCGATGTCTTCCGGTTTATCGGATTTTCAATATATACATTTTGCCACGCACGGTTTTATCAATAATGAAAATCCGGAATTGAGCGGAATCGTTTTTTCGATGTTGGACGAAAAAGGTATGGAGCGCGACGGATTCTTGCGCGTTGGCGATATCTATAATCTGAAATTTCCGGCGGAAATGGTGGTTTTAAGTGGCTGCCAAACGGGTTTGGGCAAGGAAATCAAAGGCGAAGGTTTGATCGGGCTGACCCGCGGTTTTATGTATGCGGGCACAAAACGCGTGACGGTCAGCCTCTGGGATGTCAACGACGAAGGCACTTCGGAATTGATGGCGCGCCTTTACCACGAAATGTTCGGCAAAAAGATTTCACCCGCAAAGGCTTTGCGCCTGGCGCAAATTTCCTTAATCAACAGCAAAAAATGGAACAATCCATATTTTTGGTCAACCTTTATTTTGCAGGGCGAGCCGAGATGAAGGTAAAAAGTACAAGGTAAAGCTTTTTAAATTTTTTGATTAATCGTAGAATTGTTTTGTTCAAACAATCGCAAATCATTCTGAATGTTAAGAAAACTTGCGTCCGTTTCCGTTAGTTTAGTAAATTAAACTCTTCAAAAGTTTTAATTTCCAAAGTAAAAAGGACGCAAAAAATGTCATATATTCTCGCGCTCGATCAAGGCACAACCAGCAGTCGGGCGATTGTTTTCGATAAAGAAAGCCGCCAAATTTCCGCTGCGCAAAAAGAATACACGCAGATTTTCCCGAAAAGCGGATGGGTCGAACACGATCCGCTGGAAATCTGGGAAACGCAGAAAAATGCCG
Organism: Pyrinomonadales bacterium; assembly: GCA_038246645.1. Classification (GTDB taxonomy): domain Bacteria; phylum Acidobacteriota; class Blastocatellia; order Pyrinomonadales; family Pyrinomonadaceae; genus JAHCHG01. Next base: position 1,345 of record JBBRVS010000177.1, on the reverse strand, counting down.
CCGTCGAAGCCTTAAAAAAAGCAAATCTAACCGCCGGAGATATTGCCGCCATCGGCATTACAAACCAACGCGAAACGTCCATAATTTGGGACAGACAAACGGGCGAACCTGTTTATAACGCAATAGTTTGGCAAGATCGCCGGACTTCCGCGTTCTGCGATCAAATTCGCGCCGAACACGCCGACTTGATCCGCGCAAAAACGGGTTTGGAAGTAGATGCGTATTTCAGCGCGAGCAAAATCAGATGGATTTTGGAAAATATCGAAGGTGCAAGAGAAAAAGCCGAATCCGGCGAACTTCTTTTCGGAACGGTGGATTCGTGGCTGGTCTGGAAATTGACGAACGGCGCAAAGCATTTAACGGACGTTTCAAACGCTTCGCGGACGATGATTTTTGATATAAATTCCCTAAAATGGGACGCGGAGCTTCTCCGAATTTTCGATATTCCGCCGCAAATTTTGCCCGAAGTTTTGTCTTCATCGGAAATTTACGGCGAAGTTACAAATGCCCAAGAATTAAACGGAATAAAAATCGCGGGAATCGCCGGCGATCAGCAAGCCGCGCTGTTCGGGCAATTGTGTCTGGAAAAAGGTTTATCGAAAAACACCTACGGCACGGGCTGTTTTATGCTGCAAAATATCGGAGAAAAAGCCGTAAAATCGGAAAACCGTTTACTGACAACCGTCGCCTGGAAAATCGGCGAACGATGCGAATACGCGCTCGAAGGCAGCGTTTTTATCGGCGGCGCGGTCATCGGGTGGCTGCGCGATTCTCTGGAAATCATCGAAAAATCAAGCGATGTCGAAGATTTGGCAAATTCCGTTCCCGACAACGGCGGAGTTTATTTTGTTCCGGCGTTTGCCGGTCTGGGCGCACCGCACTGGAATCAGGATGCGCGCGGTTTGATTACGGGGCTGACGCGCGGCACGGGAAAAGCGCATATCGCCCGCGCCGCGCTCGAATCAATCGCTTATCAGGTTGCCGATCTGCTCGACGCGATGCAAGCCGATGCGAAAATCGAGTTAAAAGAACTGCGCGTTGACGGCGGCGCGTGCGTCAACGAAACGCTTTTGCAATTTCAAGCCGATATTTTGCAGATTCCGGTCGTGCGTTCGAAAATTTCGGAAACAACCGCACTCGGCGCGGCTTATCTGGCGGGTCTCGCGGTCGGTTTTTGGAAGGATAAATCCGAATTAAACACGCATTGGCAAGCCGACAAAATTTTCGAACCGAAAATGCCGAAACGAGAGGCGGAAAAGCTGCGCCGAAAATGGAATGAAGCCGTAAAACGCGCATTAAGTTGGAAATAAACCATGTACCGCCGTCCGTCCCGGCGGCTGTCCCG
>JBBRVS010000176.1:0-11989 GCA_038246645.1 Pyrinomonadales bacterium | reverse complement strand
TGATAAGTAGTTTGTAAATTAAGTTTTAAGGCGTTTGAAAAAAGTTTGGAGTCCCGCGTTTACGCGGCATCCGCCAGCGAAGCGCGGCGGAAAAGGCCGCCTAAAGGCAGGACTCCAAACACTCGAAAATTTAGTTTACGGAGTAATAAGCAGGTGAGCAAAAGTTTTAAGATATTATGAAAATTCTAAAAATCCCTGTAAACATCAAATTTAAGAGAATTTAAGAGTTTTCTGACATTATCCATTATCCATTATCCATTTTTAATTATCCATTGGTGCTTATAAATCTCCCTTAAATTCACGCCACTTTTTGAATACCATAGCGTTCGAGTTTGAGATACAGACCGCGTCTTGTTAAACCGAGTTCGCGGGCGCATTGCGAGATGTTCCAGTTGTGCCGGGCAATCGCGTCTTTGATCATTTGCGTTTCGAGTTCGCTGACCGCTTCTTCAAGCGTTCCGCCGATTGAGCCGATATTGTAGGTCGAAAATGATCTATCGAAAGAAGTAATCGTTTTCGCATTTCCGTTATTAACAGATGAAGAAATCGGAACTGCGCTTCGTTTGAGTTCCGGAGAAAGATCGGCGGGCGTAATTGTTTCTCCGTCAACGGCGCGGGCAACGATTCTTTGAATCTCATTACAAAGCTGGCGGACATTTCCTTCCCATTCGCAAACCATTAATAAATCAATCGTTTGCGGCGTAATATTAATATCGCGCTTGCCGAATCGCGCCGAATATTGATTAACGTAGTAGCTGATGATCGGCGGAATTTCCGAGCGGCGTTCGCGAAGCGGCGGAACGCGCAGACGGATGACATTCAGGCGATAATACAAATCTTCGCGGAAACTGCCGTCGGCAACTTTTTCTTCAAGCGGCATATTCGTTGCGGCGATTATCCGCACATCAACCTTGACCGGACTTTTTTCGCCGAGCGGCTGGACTTCGCCTTCCTGCAAAAACCGCAATAATTTCGGCTGAACGTCAATCGGCAAATCGCCGATTTCGTCCAAAAACAGAGTTCCGCCGTCAGCAGCACGAATCATTCCCTGCGAATCGGCAACCGCACCCGTAAATGCGCCTTTTTTGTAGCCGAAAAGATGACCTTCGGCTAATTCCTTGGGAACGGCTGTGCAGTTAAATGGTATAAAAACCTTATCTTTACGGCTGGAAATCGTGTGAATTGCGCGGGAGACGAGTTCTTTTCCCGTTCCCGATTCGCCCGTTACGAGAACCGTTACATCAGATGAACGGATTTTATAAACTTCTTCGACAAGAGCCGACATTGCCGGCGAAGAATGGATAAATCCGGGCATCAGAGAATTTGATGTGAACGGGCTTGTATCTTGTTCGGTTTGCTGGTGTTTATCTTTATCGCGCAGAGCGCACACGTCCATTCCGAGTTCGACGACTCTGAGAAGCGGCTGAATTGAAGCTTCGTCATTTAAAACCGCGCCGGATTCGGGCGAAATAATCAAAAACGCGGGCGCGGCACTCGGCGCACGCAGATTAAAAACTCTGAGATTTTTTGTTTTGGAGAAACTTTCCGTCGCATTTATTTCGCTTGCTTCCTGAAGTTTGGAAATAATTTCCATACTTTCGGTCGGTGTGTAACCGTGCGTGATAAACGGAAAAAGTCTTTTTTGATCGTTAAATTCGGCGATAATAATTTTTTCCGCCTTGCTTTCCTGCTGCAAAACGGCGATCAGTTCGCGGAAAATCAGTTCACGCGAAGCGGTCGCTTCCGCCAGGCGAAGCATTAAAAGTTGTGAAACCGCCGTGTTTGCGCGTTTATCCTTTAAATCGGGAGCGCGCGCCGGTTTGACATTTTTGAGATTTTCAAGGATTCCTCCGATTATTTCCAAAAACGGTTTGATACCGAGCCGCCCGAACGTATCGGCGGCGGACAAAAGATTTTTTCGCGCTTTTTCCGGACTGTTTTTGGAGAGCGTTTGACCGATCAGAAAATTCGCCAGAGCCGTATGATAAAGATCATCGGCGGCTTCAAAAATCGTCAAACTGCGGCTGAAATGATGGACGGCAATTTCTTCGTCCTGCACTTTTAAGGCAAGCAACCCGCGAATTCTCTGGATGTTTCCAAGCACGAAAAAATCGGAATTCGGTTCGTTTTCTTCGATCAAACTCAATTCGTTTTCGCATTCGGAAAGTTTGTTTTCCTCCAAATGAACTTCCGCCAAAACCAAATTTGCCATATTCGCAATCTGGCTTTCGCCGATTTTTTGACAGATTTCGAGGGTTTCCCGCGCTTTTTCTTCGGCTTGGCGGAGTTTTCCCTGCGCCAGAAAGCATCGGGAAAGATTTCGCATTGCCTGAATTGCATACCATTCCTTCTGGTGTTCGACGGCAACTTCGACGCCTTGTTCGAGCAATTTCTGCGCTTCTTCGAGTTCACCGCGCAGCAATTTTAATTCACCGAGAGAATCCAAAATTCCGGCAACGTGTGCGTGATTTACGTCAATTGCCAGATCGAGAGCCTGTTTTATCACATCTTCGGCGCGTTCCCAATCACCGAGAAGCATCAGATTTATTCCTAAATTATTATATGCGGCAATTGATTGAATCTTATGTTCGGTCTGCTCGAAGAATTTAATTGATTTTTCCAGGCAATCTATGCCGTCTTGCGGTCGGCGCAGAAACCAATACGCGCCCGACATATCCGAATATAGTTTGCCGAGAATAAAAGGCGCATTGCGCGAACCGATTATTTTTATCGCCAGTTGGAAATATTCAATCGCTTTTTCGCTGTTGCCTTCCTGATGATAGGTCATCGCCAGCATATGATAAGCATTTGCCATTCCGTGCCAATCGCCGTCTTCACGATACATCTTCAAACCTTTTTCGGCGTGATCGCGGGCAATCGGAAATTCGTTTAATTTGCGGTAAACACGCGCCAGGGCAACATAAATTTCACCATATAAATGCTGCAGATGCAGAGTTTTGGCTTCTTCCAGAGCAAAATTCAGTAAAGCAACGGCTTTCGGATAATCCTTTGAATTGTTGTATGAAATGGCAAGCTGCGCCAAAACGGAAAGAGCCGTTTCCGCTTCGAGTTCGCCCAGAATATCGTCGTCGTCGTATTTTTCGATGGCTTCGAGAGCTTTTTTATAACGTCCCTGCGTTTCATATGTGTAGGAAAGAAGACGGCGAAATTTGGCTTCCGTTTCCTGGGAATGAGCATAATTTTCCAGCATATTCGTCAGAATTTTCTCTGCCGCGCCGGACATTCCTTCGCCGAGTTTTTGCTTGACATCGGCGAAAATTTCCCACAATTTTTCTTCGGATATACTTCTTACGCCGTTTGAGCGCAGTCTTAGCCGTGCCTTCTCAAACGGATAGGCATTTCCCGACGTATTTTTGATGGTCGAAAACGAATCTTTTTTCATCCCGCAATAAAAAAAGAAAAGTCTCAATAAAAACTGATTTTCAGTAATTGAATATCAAAAATTTAAAAAAGGGGTAAATTCTAATTATTTATTGAATCAATTCCTGTTTGTGAATCTATCAAATATTTGGTTTTTCGTCCAGTTTTTTACGCACTTTGCAAAAATGGCAGGATAGTCGCAAGATAAATAAAATTCCATTATTCTTAAAAGGTAAAAATTTCAAGGAGAAAGACACGTGAAAGCAGAAGAAAAGCGTTTGGAAGAAGCCCGGAAACACGAAAAAGATTGGAAACAATGGGGTTGTTACGTCAGCGAACGCGCCTGGGGAACGGTCCGCGAAGATTATTCCGAAACGGGCGCGGCGTGGGATTATTTTCCGTTTGAACACGCTTCTCACAAAGCATTTCGCTGGAACGAGGACGGAATCGCCGGAATTTGCGACCGCAAACAGCGGATTTGTTTCGCGCTTTCGCTCTGGAACGAAAAAGACGCATTTTTGAAAGAAAGACTTTTCGGATTAAACGGCAACGAAGGAAATCACGGCGAAGACGTCAAAGAATATTACTATTATCTCGATAATACGCCGACGCATTCCTTTATGAAATTCCTTTATAAATATCCGCAAAACGAATTTCCGTATAAAAAAATAAAAGAAGAAAACTCGAAACGCGATAAATCACAGCCTGAATACGAATTGATTGACACGGGCGTTTTCGACGAAGACAAATATTTCGATGTTTTTATCGAATATGCAAAGGCAAACGCGGATGATATTTGCATAAAAATCACCGCTCACAATCGCGGACCGGAAACCGCGCCGCTTCATCTTTTGCCGACCGTTTGGTTTCGCAATCGCTGGTCCTGGTATGAAAAATCGAACAAACCTTCGCTGGAAAAAGCGGAATCAAACGCGGAAAATCTGGCGGAAATTCACCTTTCCGAAGAACTGCTCGGCGAATACAAAATGATCTGCGCCGATTCAAAACAACTGCTGTTTACCGAAAACGAGACGAATTTTCAAAAACTTTATAATTCGGAAAACAAAGAGAAATTTACCAAAGACGGAATCAATAATTTCATTGTAAATGGCGAAGAAAAAGCTGTAAACCTTGAAAACCAAGGCACAAAAGCCGCCGCGCATTATTATTTCGAGATTGAAGCAAACAAAAGCGAAACAATTTATTTGCGCTTGACCAAAATATCAAACCGCCGAGACGCGGAGACGCAGAGTGAAAACCAAGATGTAAATAATAATTTTGAAGAAAACTCAGCGTCTCAGCGTCTCGGCGGTGAATTGTCTTATGAAAGTTTTATCGCTGATTGCGAAAAAGTTTTTTCCGAAAAAATTACGGAAGCCGACGAATTTTATGCTTCGGTAATTCCCGATAATTTAAGCGATGACGCGAAAAATGTGATGAGGCAATCGCTCGCCGGAATGCTCTGGTCAAAGCAGTTTTATCATTACGTCGTCAAAAATTGGCTCGAAGGCGATTCGGCGTTTGCGCCGCCGCCGGATGAGCGTTTGAAGGGAAGAAACAAAAATTGGACGCATCTTTATAACGACGATGTGATCTCGATGCCCGATAAATGGGAATATCCGTGGTATGCGGCGTGGGATTTGGCTTTTCACTGCATTCCGCTCGCTCTTATTGATCCCGAATTTGCCAAACGCCAGCTTATCTTACTTTTGCGCGAATGGTATATGCACCCGAACGGGCAAATTCCCGCGTATGAATGGGCGTTCGGCGATGTCAATCCGCCGGTTCACGCGTGGGCGGCGCTCAGAGTTTATCAAATCGAAAAAAAACGAAAAGGCACCGCCGATCACACATTTTTGGAAAAGGTTTTTCACAAATTGCTCCTGAATTTTACGTGGTGGGTCAACCGCAAAGACGCGGAAGGCAACAATGTTTTCGAAGGCGGTTTTCTGGGACTCGACAACATCGGCGTGTTCGACCGCAGCGCGGATCTTCCGTCGGGCGGACATCTCGAACAATCAGACGGAACGAGCTGGATGGCGATGTTTTGCCTGAATATGCTGGCAATCGCGCTCGAATTGGCAAAAACCGACAAGGCTTACGAAGATGTCGCCAGCAAATTTTTCGAGCATTTCGTTTATATTTCCGACGCGATGAACAACGTCGGACACGAAAATACCGAACTCTGGAACGAGCGCGACGGGTTTTATTACGATGTTCTTCATCTGCCGGACGAACGCAATATTCCGGTTCGCCTGCGTTCGATGGTCGGTTTGATCCCGCTTTTTGCGGTGGAAACTCTGGAGGAATCTTCGCTCGATAATTTGCCCGAATTTAAAAAACGCACCGATTGGTTTTTGGAAAATCGCCCCGATTTAATCGAAGAAATCGCTTGTATGCAGGCAACGGGCGAGAATAACCGCAGGCTTCTGGCAATCGTCAATCCCGACCGTTTGCGGCGCGTGCTTCGCACAATGCTTTCGGAAAATGAATTTTTGTCCGAATACGGAATCCGCGCACTTTCGCATTTTCACAAAGCAAATCCATACGTTTTGGAAATGAACGGTACGCGCCACACGGTCGAATACGAACCCGGCGAATCGCGTTCGGGAATGTTCGGCGGAAACTCGAACTGGCGCGGTCCCGTCTGGTTTCCGATGAATTATCTGATAATCGAATCGCTGCAAAAATTCGATTATTATTTCGGCAAGGATTTCAAGGTCGAATTCCCGACGGGTTCGGAAAATATGTTGACGCTCTGGGAAGTTTCGCAGGAACTCGAAAAACGTCTGGCGAATATTTTCCTAAAGGACGAAGACGGAAACCGCGCCGTTCACGGCAAAGTCGAAAAATTCCAAACGGACGAGCATTTTCGGGATTATCTGCTCTTTTACGAATATTTCCACGGCGATCACGGCTGCGGTCTTGGTGCCAGTCATCAAACCGGCTGGACGGGTTTGATGGGCAAAATCCTGCAACAGGTCGGCGAATATTCGAAGGAAGAAGACGGAGAAAAGAGCGAAATCATTGACAATGAATCAATAGATTAGAGACTCATAGCAAAGCGAAAAATTAGATAAAAATGCTTGAAGAAAATAGAAAAGGTGGATTACATCATAATTTTTTCTTGGTTGAAACAGATAACTATTTCCCTGACAAATCAAGAAAAAATCGATTAATAGATTTAGATGAAATATGGGAAAATTATAAATGCGTAAATATGCACGATGACCATTTGAGATATTTATCTGACACGTTAATTTGGATTCCAACTTATAATTCATGGAAGAATCGAGACGAACTAGGCATTTACTTTTATTCAACGACAATTATCAAAAAAAATGGAGCAATTATTGCAAAGAAAATTTTTGAAAATTGGGCAAATCTATTTCTGAACGGAACAGAAAATTTTGAATTAACCGGAAGTTATTGTTCAAATTCAGAAAATCACGAGAAAGGATATTACAACAAAATAAAAATAAATCGGGATGAGTTTGTAGAAAAACTAAATACTCTTTCATATTATTGTGATGAAGTAATTAAAAGTAATGATAAAAAGTCTATCTGGCATTTTGGAATATAAAGGAAAATATGAAAGCAATTGCAGTTATACCGAAAACGAAAAACAGCGTTCATCTCGTAGAAATGGACAAACCGAAGATTTCCGACATCAAAGACGGAAAAGGCGTTTTAGTGGAAGTTTTGCGCGTCGGCGCGTGCGGAACTGATCGGGAAATTAATAATGCCGAATACGGAATTGCGCCGGAAGGTTTTGAATTTCTCGTACTCGGACACGAAAATTTCGGGCGCGTCGTCGAAACGGGCAAAAATGTCAAGGATTTGAAAGCGGGCGATTTTGTCGTCGCCACCGTTCGCCGACCATTCGGCGCGAGCATTTATGACGCAATCGGACAGCAGGATTTTACGACTGACGCTGAATATTGGGAACGCGGAATCTCGCGCATTCACGGATTTATGGCGGAATATTACGCGGAAAGCGAAGATTTTCTCGTGATAATTCCGCCGAAAATATCGGAAGTCGCCGTTTTGCTCGAACCGCTTTCGATCATCGAAAAAGGTTTAAAACAAGCCGAAGATATTCAAAAACGCCTCGACATCTGGCAGCCGAAAACCGCCGCCGTTTTAGGAACGGGAAACGTCGGACTTCTGACCGTTTTGGCTCTACGCTTGCGCGGTTTTGAAGTTCACGGTTTTGGTAAACAGTTGCGAGAAGATTACTTAAACGCCGAACTGTGCGAAGCAATCGGCGCGACTTATGATTCGACCGATGAATTATCCGTGAGAGATTCGACCGAAAAATACGGCGAATACGATCTGATTTTCGAATGCACGGGCTATTCGCCGATAATTTTCGAAGCGATGGAATCTCTGAATGAAAACGGGATTTTGATTTTATCTTCCGTTACGGGCGGCGACCGCAAAACCGACGGCGTGGAATCTGATAAAATCAATCAGGAGTTTGTTTTGGGCAATCGCGCGATGGTCGGCACGGTCAATGCGAGCCGCGAACATTTTGAAATGGGCGTCAAAGACATCGCGCTCGCCGAAGCAATGTTTCCCGGCTGGCTCTCGCGAATGATGACGCACAAGGTCGAAGGTTTGGAAAATTTTGAAAAAGTTTTTGATATTTTAGAAAACGGCGGAAAATACAACGCGATAAAAACTTATTTTGAAATCGCAAAGATTTAAGAAAAGTACCGCCGTCCGTCCCGTCGGCAGTCGCGGCGTCCGTCCCGCCGCCGCTTTTCGTTAAAATTCAAACTTTTTTGTAAGTTAGAGATAAAACGCCGCCGGGACGGACGGCGGAACAGCGGTCGAGACGACAGCGGTACTGTCCGATTTGGAAATTTCGGAATAACTGATAACCGATTAATAAAATTCGGAAAAATCTTTCAGTTATAAGTTATTCCGAAAGTTATTTTTTCGATTCTGTAACGCCTGAAAGCAATCAAACTCATTTGAAATTTAGCGCAGTATTTAACTGAAAAATAGTTAAAAGTGAATAGTGAATAGTGAATAGTTTTTGTTTTAATATCCGCTAAAACTGTGAAATTCCGAAAAAATGATAAAATAGTTAAGCCGAAAAGCAATCGCAAATCGCGCAAATTGCCAATCGCAAATGAATTATGCCGAATTTTCCAGATATCGAAAACGACACGGACGTTTTGACCGAGAGCGAATCAAAGCTTGAAAAGCCGAAACTTTATAAGGTTTTGCTCCATAATGATGATTTTACGACGATGGAATTTGTCGTATATGTTTTGAGCACGGTTTTTATGCGCTCCGAAGCCGAATCTTTTGCGGTTATGTTTAAGGTTCACAACGAAGGAGTCGGCGTGGCGGGCGTTTATCCGTATGAAGTGGCAACGATGAAAGCCGAAAAAGCGATGAATATGGCGCGGGCGCACGAATATCCGTTTCTCTGCACGGTCGAAGAAGAATGATTGATTCAATTTGAAATCTCGAATTTTGAATTTTGAATCTTAAATTTTCACTATCAAACATCCGTGCGGACAACGCCTTCGATTTCCAGAATCAGATCCGCGCCGTAAGCCTTTGCCGGGGTTTGAAATCCGGCGGCAAAATTTCCTTCCAGAATCTTTTCCGCAATTTTCAGAGCGGTCAGATACGTCGTCGTGTAGCCTTCGGGACAGGTTTGGCGCGATTCGACCGAGTTTCCTTTTTCATCTGTTGCTTTTCCCCAGAGATAAGTTTTGCCCCCGGCGCGTTCTTCCGCGTTTGGTCCGCCTTCGGGAATTTGTTTTTGCAGAAAACTTTGAAGCGGTTTTGTAACTAAAAGCCAGCCGAAATAACGGCTCAATTTTAGCAGAGTCAATTGCGCGTCCGGCACGACCGTGTAAACTTCGATATTCGGAATTCCGGTCGTATAAAACGCGGTCGAAACGTCGCCCCAGGGAATTGTGACGCATTTTTTTTGAACTTCGCCGAAATCAATTTCCCGGGTTTTATACGCCGCCGGAACGCTCTTGATCGCGCCGTTTTCCCGAATCGCTCCGCCTTTGCCGATGTTCATCGTCATCGTCGCTTGCGTTCCATGCGAAATTTTCCCCAAACCGTAAAAAGCCAGCGACAGATCGGTCGCCGACGGCAGGCGATTTTTCAGATGAAGCGCCAGACAATCCGACGGCACGACATCGAAACCAACGCCCGGCATAATCATAATTCCGGCTTTTTTTGCCGCTTCATCACGCGCGGCAAGCGCTTCAAAAACCGCGATTTCGCCCGTAATATCGAGATAATGTTTCTGAAGGCGCAGACACGCTTCGACCATTTGCGCGGAAGTCAGCGAAAACGGTCCGGCGCAATGAATGACAAAATCAACTTCCTTCAAAGTATATTCGAGCGATTTTTTGTCTTCGAGCGCAAAGATACGGCAAGTCAAATTCAACTCCTTTGCCAGAGGCTCGACCTTGTTGCGGCTTCGCCCCGCCAGAATCGGTTTTAACCCGCGTTTTACGGCTTCCCGCGCAATCAATTCGCCGGTGTAGCCGTTTGCGCCGTAGATCAGAAAATTTTTCATAAATTTTTAACTGCTGGAAATATTTGAAATCTGAAATTTGGAATTTGAAATTTAGAAAAGCTGTAAATATCGTTTTTGTGTGGCAAAAAGTTTGTCCAAAAATTCTTCGCGGTCAATCTCTTTCGCGCCGAGAACTTCAAAATGCGGAGTCATTACCTGAATATCAATCCAACTTGCGCCTCGTTTTTTCAAATGTTCGATCAGGAAAAGAAGCGCGAGTTTCGAGGCATTTGAACGCCGGTGAAACATACTTTCGCCGCAGAAAACGCCGCCCGCGTCAACGCCGTAAAGTCCGCCGACGAGCGTGTCGTTTTCCCAGACTTCGACGCTGTGCGCCGTTCCGGTTTTGTGAACTTCGATATAAGTTTCGATAAATTCGTCGGTTATCCAGGTTCCGCTCTCGAATTTGCGTTTCGCTTCGGCGCAAGCGTTGATGACTGCGCCGAAATCCCTGTCAATCGTGAACGTAAATCCGGTTTTTTCCCGGTCTTTTCTGAGGGTTCGCGGAATATGAAGCTCGTCAAATTCGAGAATCGCGCGGTGTTCGGGACAAAACCACGGCAACGGCAAACCGTCAATATGCCACGGAAAAATTCCTTTGCTGTATGCTTCTCGAAGGTTTTCAATCGTCAGATCGCCGCCGAATCCGATGATGTCGCGGGCGTTGTAATAATAATCGCCGAACAAAACCCATTCGGAAAATTCGTGCGTGCGCGGATTCGGAAAAATTATAGAAGACATTTCGGGAACTATTTTAACAAAACAATGTGTAAAGAGGAGAAAATATTTACAGGAGTGAAAATAAAATTATGAAAGAGTTTGTTAAATCTTTGTTGACCAATCGTTTGGGATTGATTTTTGGAATTTTGATACTTTGTTGTATTCCGTTATACAAATTTTTTACCGATTATTTTTCTTTACCCGTAGAAACTAAATTGTTTTTGGAACATGCGTTTACCTGCGTAAATCTTCCGGCAATGATTTTTTCGTTTATTTTCGGAGTTTTAGCCGAAGCCTTTTTCCCGATCTTTAGACAATTTCCAATGGAAGCAGCTTTTCTTCCGATTTTTATTCTTGTTCAATGGCTTTTAATCGGACGTTTCTCAAAATATCTGGCAAGTGAATTTACCGGAAAATAAATTTTCCGACTGACTGGAGCGCGAGCGGCTCGCTTGCATGAGCGCGGGTAGCGCGAAAAACGTTTGCTTGCAATAATCTTAATTGTACTCAAACTTCTTTCCGCCGCTAACCCGCAACGGTGCAATCGAGCCGATTGCGTTCCAGTCTTTTAGTCTTTTTTAAACGGGTTTCAGCGCATTTGTTGATTCACGGCTTGCTCGCCAGCCGATGATCAGAAACGTAAAATTGCCTTTATTCCAATCTGTTTCTTTTTATAAATCGCCCGATTTCAGAGCGTGCATTTATTAACGCGTGAAAATTTCGGAAAAAGATTCAATCAATGTAAAATAATTTTTCAGGAACTTTTCGTGAGTTTTAGTGTCTAATTTTCAATGTCAGAACCGTCTGCCGCAAGCGGGCGGTTGAAGATTATGATTTAAGGTGCTGGAAAATGATTCGAAATACCAAGTTAAACCATCCGCTACCGCAGATGGTTCTGACCTGTATAATCGGAGTAACATGATGAAAAACTTATCCAAATTCTGCCCGGAAATCTTCAAAAGCAAACTCGGGTGCGTTTTTTTAATTGCTCAACTTGTGTTTTTCGCGTTCGTTGTTGATTTGGATAAAATGTTTTTACCTATCGAAAGTATTGAGGAAAGCCGTTATTCTTCTGCAACCGTCAAAGAACCGCCGAGTTTTGGTTGTTATCATTGTGAAGAGCCTTTTGAAACAAAAACAGCTTTTGTCATAATCTCTTTACCGACAGCTATAGTTACCAGCTATTTATTAGTTGATTTGAAAAATCAACATCCTCATTGGAGTTATGAAAGATTCGTAATAATTGGAAATCTTGCCTTTTTATTTTTTAATTCATTTTATTGGCTGGTTTTAGGTTATGGGATTGAAAGGCTTCACGAACATTAT
>JBBRVS010000175.1:0-12048 GCA_038246645.1 Pyrinomonadales bacterium | reverse complement strand
ATCGGCATCCGTAAATCCTTAGGCGCACGGCAAGCCGATATTTTGAAGCAATTTCTTTTTGAATCGGCAACGCTTTCGGCAATCGGCGGAACGATCGGTTTGATCCTGGCAAAAATACTCGGTTTTATTATTACCGCATTCGTCATCCAAACGATTATTCCCTGGTATGCGGCAGTAATTGCCATCGGAGTTTCGGCAATTGTCGGCATTTTAGCCGGACTTTTTCCGGCGTGGAAGGCGGCGCGGCTTGATCCGATCGAGGCATTACGGGCAGATTGATATGGCTTTAAGAACAAATCAGTTTTATGAAAATCTAAAAATGGCTTTTGCAACTTTGCGAAGCAATAAACTGCGCTCATTTTTGACGATTTTCGGTGTAATTATCGGTGTGATCACCGTGATGCTGATTTCCTCGATCATCAGCGGAATTGATACGGCGGTCAAAAAACAGGTTGAATCATTCGGCACACGTTCGATTTTTCTGCGGAAATTCGATATCAAGGCGCTCAGCACCGGCAGACGTTCGCAGGAAGAAAGAATGCGCAAACCGCTGACGATCGAAGATGCCGAAGCCTTGAAAAATCTTTCCTCAATCGAGGTTGCCGTTCCATTTCTCGACATTACAAACAATTTTTTCGGGCAGAAGCTGCTCGTTTCCGGCAGAAACGGCAAAACTTCTTCGAGCGTACGCATTCAGGGAACTATGCCCGATATTGAAAAAACCAACACTGTAATTTTGAAAGAAGGTCGTTGGTTTGTTCAAAATGAAACTGATGAAAAACTCGATGTCTGCCTGATCGGTTCGTCGGTTGCCGAAAGTTATTTCCCGTTCGGTTCGCCGATCGGTGAAAATATCGAAATCGGCGGACGAATTTTTCGGATCGTCGGTTTGCTCGAAAAACGCGAACAGCTTTTCGGCGGCGGGAGCGGCAGCAATGATCAGAACAACATTATTTATATGCCCATCGGAGCGGCACTGCGGCTAAAACCGTATGCCGACGATTTGTTTTTGCTGGCGGTTGCCAAAGAAGGTCAGCTTGATCTGGCAAAAGATCAGGTGCAGGATTTAATGCGTGTGCGGCGTCAGGTTTCATTCGGTGAACCGAACAATTTCGGGATGGAAACTGCTGCCGGAATTATTGACCAATTTCAAGCGATAACCGCCGGAGCGGCAATAGCGATGGTCGTTATATCATCGGTCGGACTTTTAATCGGCGGAATCGGCGTAATGAATATTATGCTCGTTTCCGTCACGGAAAGAACCCGCGAAATCGGCATTCGTAAAGCTCTGGGCGCCAAGCAGAGCGATATTTTATTGCAGTTTTTGATCGAAGCCGCCACTTTGACGGGCTTCGGCGGACTTGTCGGGTTGGGCATCGGTTGGGTTTTGACCTTTTTGATCGCACTGGTTTTCCCGTCGTATGTTCCCTGGTGGGCGCCGCCGCTCGGATTTTTTGCCAGCGTCGGAATCGGGGTTGTTTTCGGACTCTTTCCTGCTTGGAAAGCCGCACGGCTCGATCCGATTGAGGCTCTTCGTTACGAATAAAAAATTTATCAAAGCAAAAAAAGCGGTTGAAACCTTAGTAAAAGAGATTTAATAACATCATCCACAGAAGATATACTGAATATCAGATAATGTTGGCTTTGTTTTTCTAGTAATTCATAAGGTAGCTCAACATTTGTCTAAAAATCGCCATTCGGAATACTGGTTTTTCTTGGTCATTACTTGAGTTGAACAAATTTATCAACTGGATGATGTTATTAAACTGCCGTTACTTATACAGTTTCAACCGCTTTTTGCTTTTCCACGTTGCCTAATTTGATTGCCAGATGCGCCGCGGCAACCGCCGGCGGCAATAAAGGTTTTATCAAATATGCCTTCGGTGCTACTTTTTTTATCGTTTCCATCAGAGGTTTGGTGATTATTTTCTTTGCTTTGAAAACGCTCCCGACTTTGGCAATCGGAAATTCTTCGTTTTCCAGTTTTAAGTGGCGAATCACGGCAGTTGCCGCAATGCCTAATTCCCTGCCGGCATTTTCCATAATTTTAAGTGCAACTTTGTCGCCTTCTCTGGCGGCTTTGACAACGAATTTGGCAAAACCGGCGATCTTCAAATTATCAATTTGCGGTGCGTAAATCGCTAAAACCAAATCGTCCGGCTTGCCGGCACGAAAATAATCCATCGCTTTTTCGGTTAAAATTGTCTGACTTCCGCGATTGTCGGAGGCTTTGGCAATGGCGTGAAGTGCTTCGCGGGCGATTCCCGCGCCGCCGCCTTCATCACCGGCGAGCGGTCCCCAACCGCCTGCCGAAAACTTTTCGCCGCTTGCATTTTTCCCCAGACAAATCGAACCCGTTCCGGCGATGACAACCAATCCCGGATTTTCCTTGACCGCCCCGTAGAGAGCGATTTCGGCGTCGGTGACAACTTCAATTGATCTGATTTTCAGATTTCTGGAAATGCGTTCACGGATTCTGAGCCGCAGATCTTCGCGCCGGACTCCGGCTAAACCCAAGGTTACGGCGATTATATTAGCCGGATTTTGATTGATTTTGTCGCAAGCAATCGAAACCGCTTCCGAGATATTCGTTACCGCATTTTCGATTCCGACGCGAACCGGATTTGATGCGCCGGAAAGACCTTCGGCGACGACCTTTTTTTCTTCGTCAATAATGACGACAAAAGTTTTCGTTCCGCCGCCGTCAACGCCTAAAAATAACCTTCCCGGTTTATGTGCGCCTGTTTTATTTTTGTTTCCGCCAGCCGAAACCATCAGAAGTTGTATGGACGAATGTCTAAATTTTGGTTATTATAACAATACTCTTTATATAATTAAAACTAAAAGATATTTTTTTTGCCATAAAATTTCTTTATATAAAGTTTTTATTTTACAAACGCTGATTTTGTTTAGAAAATTTCGTAACTGATTTGGTCAAAAAACTTCCCTCCTTAGAAAAGGAGAGATGCCCGCGAGGTCAGGGTGGTTGATGCGCTTGTGATTCAAGAAATATAAACAAAATCCAACCACCCCCAATCCCTCCTTTTCTAAGGAGGGATTGGGGGTGGTTGGATTTGATCAAAGACATACTCAGTTACAAAATATCTTTAATTCAATTTAAGGAACCGGAAATTCAATGGAAATTAATCAACTAAAAGCATTTACTGCCATCGCCGATTTAAAGACGTTTGAAAAAGCGGCGCAGCATTTAGATATTTCGGAAGAAGAAATTTCCAGACAAATCAGCCAATTAGAGCAGAAAATAGGTTTACAGCTTTTTATAAATACGCCGCGCCGCGCAATTTTAACCGAAGAAGGCGAACAGATTATCGAAGGAGCGCGAAAAATTCTGCGTGAATATAATGATCTGCTCAAAGAAATTTTAGAGATCAACGGAAATGATCAGGGACGACTTCGAATCGGTTCGGCTTCGGCAATGTTTGCGACCGAACAATTGCCGGAAATTTTGGAAAACCTGAAAAAATCATTCAAAAATGCCGAAATTAACGTCAGTTCCGGCACGAGTCATATTCTGGTCGAACGGATTTTGCAGGGCGAAATTGATATCGCCTTCGTTTCGCTGCCGGTTGAAAATCTCGATATAAAAACCGATTTACTGTTTAGCGACGAAATTATTGCGATCGCTCATCCACAGCATAAACTGGCGAAAGAAAAATTTATCAGCGCGGCGACGCTTGCCGGAGAACATCTGATTTTGGGCGAAAAAGGCGGAAACACGCGGCGAATGATTGACGATTTTTTTGAACGGGCAAACGTCAAACCGAATGTCGTAATGGAATTATCAAGACAGGAAGCGATCATCAAAATGGTCGAAAATGATATGGGAGTCGGGCTTGCCGGTGCAAAAAACGTCGCCCGCAGAATCCGCGAAAAACATCTGGTTTCGTGGTTTATCGAAGGCGCGGAAATTAAATGGAAACTCGGTCTGGCAAGTCTGCGCGGCGGTTACGTTTCGCCGATTGCCGAAGAATTTATCCTCCTTTGCAAAGAAAATTTTGCCGAAAAGGAAAAAGCCTTTAAAGCGGAAAATAAAAGTTAGGACTGGAAAGTATTTTGACTGGAGCTCAAGCGTTCCCGCTTGCAATGAGCGCGTTAGTGCGAAAATGCCTATGCTTCTGATAAAGTTTATTGTTAATTAAACGCTTTTACGTTCTTTCGAACGCATGCAACCGGGACGGATTGCGCTCCAGTCCGCTTCGCGAATAAATGCGCTCTTTTTTTACATTTTTTAAATTAATCAAAACCAATGAAAATTTTTCAACTAACCTTTATTTTAGCTTTTTTACTTTTTACTTTTACCTTTGCAGACGCGCAGGGTTTGCCAGTTGCCGCGCCGAATTCCGTCGGGATGAATTCTGAAAAGCTGAATCAGATTGACGTTTTGGTTGAACAAGCGATTGCCGATAAAAATATGCCGGGCGCGGTTGTGCTTATCGGGCATAAAGGAAAAATCGTCTATCGCAAAGCGTTCGGCAATCGCGCGCTCGTGCCGTCGGTGGAAAAAATGACGATTGACACGATTTTCGATGTAGCTTCATTGACCAAACCGATTGCGACGGCGACTTCGATAATGATTTTAGTCGAGCAAGGAAAGATTCGTCTGAATGACACGATCGGCAAATTTATTCCCGAAATCGAAGACGAAACTGCAAAAAAAGTTACGATTCAGCAATTACTTACGCACACTTCCGGTTATCGCCCCGATTTTGATTTGGGCGAAAAATGGACGGGACGCGACGGAATGCTCGAAGCGTTGAAAAGAGAAAAACTCCGCAATCCGCCGGGAACGAAATTCGTTTATTCGGACATCGGTTTCATCGTACTTGGCGAGATCGTCGCAAGATTAAACAATGGGGATTTTCCCTTTGCTGTTGGTAGAGATATTTTCTCGAAGTTAAAAACCAATTTCAGCAATTATTTGATAATTAAAAACTACAAAACAACAAGTGATTTAGTGTTCGACGAAAAAAGACTTGCACCGACTGAAAATATCAGAGGACAAAACAGTTATCTCGGCTCGAAATTTGATGGCGACGAAAAAACGGGAAATCAAATTCTGCGCGGACAGGTTCACGATCCGACTTCATATCGAATGGGCGGAGTTGCCGGACACGCCGGACTTTTCTCGACGGCGGACGATCTGGCGCGGTATTGTCAGATGCTTTTGAACGATGGAATTTTGGATGGCAAACGAATTTTATCGTCAAACACGATTGCGAAAATGACTTCGCCGTATGTGATTAACGAAGCGGGCGAAACGCGCGGACTCGGTTGGGATATAAATACTTCATTTTCATCGAATCGCGGCGAACTTTTTCCGCTCGGCTCGTTCGGGCATACGGGTTTTACGGGAACAAGCGTCTGGATTGACCGCGTTTCTCAGACGTTCGTAATTTTTCTTTCAAACCGCGTTCACCCGGACGGCAAAGGAAATGTAACGGATATTCGCGCCAAAGTCGCAACCGTCGCGGCTTCGGCAATCGAAGACACGCCAATCGAAGTCGTTCGACTCGCTGAAAATAATTACTGGTCGCAAGTTACTCCGCAGATAGAAAAGTTCAAAGTTCAAAGTTCAAATGCGAAACCCTTAAATTCTGCTCAGCAAACCGCAGCAAACAACGAACAAAAAACAACGAACCAAACAGTTCTAAACGGAATTGATGTTTTAGAGAAAAATAATTTTAAAGAATTAGAAGGTTTGAAAATCGGGCTTGTAACGAATCAAACGGGCAGAAATTTGAACGGGAAACCGACGATCGATGTTTTAAATGAAGCCAAAAACGTCAAACTCGTCGCGCTTTTCGCGCCCGAACACGGGATTCGCGGCGAACTGGACCAGGAAAAGATTAACGATTCAAAGGACGAAAAAACGGGTTTGCCGATCTATTCGCTCTACGGCGAAACGCGGCGACCGAAAACCGAACAACTGCAAGATTTAGACGCGATAGTTTTTGATATTCAGGACATCGGCACGCGGTTTTACACGTATATTTCGACGCTCAAAAATGTCCTGGAAGAAGCGGCAATAGCGAAAAAGCGTGTGTTTGTTCTCGACCGCGTCAATCCGATCGGCGGCGTAAAGATCGAAGGATCAAATGCCGATGCGGATAAATTGACCTTTGTCGCCGCGCATCCGATTCCGGTTCGCCACGCAATGACCATCGGCGAACTCGCACAAATGTTTAATGCGGAAAACAAGATCGGCGCAAATCTGACCGTAATAAAAATGGAAAACTGGCGGCGCGAAATGTGGTTTGACCAAACGAATCAAACCTGGATAAATCCCTCGCCGAATATGCGCTCATTAACGCAGGCAACACTTTATCCCGGAATCGGTTTGCTTGAAACGACCAATTTGAGCGTCGGACGCGGAACCGATACGCCGTTTGAAGTCGTCGGCGCACCGTGGCTTGACGGACGAAAACTCGCCGTGCATTTAAATGAAAAGAACTTAAAAGGCGTGCGCTTTGTTCCCGTTCGATTTACGCCGAACGCTTCGGTTTTCAAAGGCGAAAGTCTTGGCGGCATTAACATTATTATTACAAACCGCGAAATGTTCGAATCGGTCGAAACCGGTATCGAAATCGCGCTCGCTCTGCGGAAACTTTTTCCGAACCAGTGGCAGAGCGAAAGATATAATCGTTTGCTCGTCAATGACAAAGTTTTTGATTCGATCAAGTCTGTTAATAGTTTCGAAAGCATAAAAAAAATGTTGGATACGAATACTTCGGAATTTAAATCTCGTCGGGCATCATTTTTGCTTTATAATTAAAAAAATTAATTTAACAATTTTTTTTATCCTTTAAGTCTTAAGAATTAATTAACAATTTTGGTCTTTTCGCACGTTTTAATGTATTTTTGCAATCATTGAGATATAACAAATTTTTGGATAAATCTCCGAAAACGTAAATAAATCTTATGGCTTTGGATTTTCAATTTAAACAAAGAGAGGAAGGAAGTTTATGAAAAACGCCACCCAACGCAGTTTTATAAATCTTTTTTTATTAATTGCGTTCATCATATCTTTTAGCGGAAGCGCATTCGCGCAGAATGATTCGGCAGGAACAATTCTCGGACAAGTGGTAGATTCGGCAGGTGCTGTTGTGCCGAATGCGACCGTTGTCGTCAGAAACACCGCCACGGGACAAACCCGTCAGGTACAAACCAATTCAACCGGACAATATACAGTTTTCCCATTAAATCCCGGCGAATATGAAGTTTCGGTCGAACAGAGCGGATTCAAAAAATCCGTTGTAAATTTGACCCTTAGCACAAAAGACCGTCGTCCGGTTGATATTGTTTTAGAGGTCGGTGATGCTACGGAAACGGTTATCGTCACGGATGAACCGCCGCTGATTCAGGAAAGCTCGACAGGGCAAACACTGGTTTCCGGCAATCAGGTTACGGAATTGCCGCTTAACAATCGTAATTTTATACGTCTTTTAGAAACCATTCCCGGTGTCAGCTCGAGTCTGGATGATGAGTCAAACTTCGGTTTGACCAGCCGGGCTGATGTTTCGATCAACGGCTTACGCCGCAATGCGGTCAATTACCTGGTTGACGGCGTATCAAATGTGGATGTCGGTTCAAATATTACGTTGCTTTCGACACCGACGGTTGATTCGATTCAGGAATTTAAAGTACTTTCGTCAAATTATACGGCAGAAGTCGGGCGATCAGGCGGCGGTACGGTTATTTTAACCACCCGCGGCGGCGGCAATGATTTTCACGGATCGCTCTATGAATTTGCCCGAAACGATGCTTTTAATGCCAATTCATTTTTCAACAATCGTCTCGGCAGAAATACTGACGGTTCACCCCGTGCGGCTGCCCCGAAACTTCGCTATCACAATTTCGGCGGTACCATCAGCGGTCCGGTTTATTTTCTGAATTTCGGCGAAGGCGGACCGATGATTTACAACGGAAAAAATAAAACCTTCTTTTTTGTTTCATCCGAAGCACGCCGCATTAAACGGGCGACGACGGATGCCAGCGTGAGCGTGCCGACGGCGCTCGAACGTCAGGGAAATTTCTCGGAAACGCTCGGATTATCAATTTGCCGGGTTACAAATCCGACTACCGGTGTTATTAGCTATGCAACCGCCTCGTCAGCTAATGTTTGTCCGACAAACGGTATGCTTTATGAAACTTTGGATACCTCCGGTCAATTAATACAAGTTCGTCAAAATCAGATTTTTCGTCAATCGGATAATGTTCCCTATACAGGCAATATAATTCCTTTAAGCAATCTCGATCCGCGTTCTTTAGGTTTATTAAATGCCTTTCCTCTGCCGAATATCGGGCGCAACGGTTTTACCTATTCGCCCGTTAATATCAATAACACGCGCCAGGAAGTCGTCAGAATTGACCATAATTTTAATTCTAATCATAAGATTTTCGGACGTTACACCCAGGATTTGAGCCAAACGGAAGAATCATTCGGACTTTTCAACAATATTGTTTTACCGAATGTTTCGACGACCGACACAAAAGTTCCGGGTAAGGTTTTGGCGGCATCCTGGACAGGACTTTTCGGTTCTTCGGTGGTGAACGAATTAACTTATAATTATTCAACCAATACGATTGGTTCTGCTCTTATCGGACGCGGACGCAAATCGGATTATCCGAATGCCGGTAATATTGTCGAATTTTTTAATGAAAATCCGGCAGGAGCGATTCCGCTGATTACGTCGCGCTATTCTTCAATCGGTTCGACTCAGGGTTACAGCATCGAATACGGAAACAGCACGTTCCGCGATGTTTTAACCTGGACGCGCGGAAATCATATTTTGAAATTCGGCGGAGAATTAACCTTTGAATTCAAGAATGAAAATCTCGGCGGAAATTCAGCCGCCGGCAGTTTCGGTTTCAGCTCCTTGCAGACACAAGGATTCGGTGCCGGAGCAACAGCAACGCCGATTTCGCTTCCCGGAACAGGCGATTCATTCGGTTCATTTTTGCTCGGCAGAGCCAATACTTATTCCGAATCACAATTTGATCCGCGCGTTCGTCTGCGTTTCGGACGGCGTGAATTTTTTGTGCAGGACACCTGGAAAGTTCGTCCGAATCTGACATTGGATTTAGGCGTTCGTTACCAGTATTTCCTGCCGCCGACCGAGGTCAATGATTTCTTCGTTTCATTTGACCCTGAACTTTATCGCCTACCGAATGCGCCGCTTCTTCCGGGTACGGGTGTTCCGGCAGGAACTTCGATTTGTGCGAATGTCGCCTGCACATCACTAAACACGGCGGTTCTGGATCCGCTAAACGGCATTGCCAGAGCCGGAGTCAATTCGCGTTTCGGCAGGTCAATCGTTCCGAAGGATAAAAATAATTTCAGTCCGCGCGTCGGTCTGGCTTATCAGCCTGAATTTGAAAGCGGAATCGGCAAATTCATTTTCGGAAATCCGGGGCAGTCGGTCATTCGGCTCGGTTACGGATTTTATTATGACCAGGCACTCATCGGTATTTTTGAAAATGCGACGTTCTTTACGCCGCCCATTAATACTTCTGTGGCATTTACCAGCACACCGACAAATGTCATTACGTTCTCGAATCCGAGTTCCAATCCGCTTGCCGTTCCCGGTCAACCCGTCGTCGGCGTAACATATCCGGCACGTAGTTTAGGTGTCGGCGGTGCTATTTCCCCCGACTTTAAAACGCCTGAAACACAGGTTTGGTCAGTGGGCGTTCAGCGCGAAGTTTTCAAAAATGCGGTTATTGATCTCAGTTATGTCGGAACGAAGGCGGATCACCTGATTCGTCCGACTAATATAAATTTTGTAACCCCGCAAGAAGTTTTCGCAGTCGGAGCGGCAAATATCAACAGAGTTCGCCCATATAAAGGTTGGGGAGATATTCTGTATTATGAAACCAGCGCGAAATCGCGTTATCACGGATTTTTGTCGTCGTTTAACTATCGTTTGGCAAAAGGATTTACGATAACCGCCGCTTATACTTACAGCAAAACCTTGACTGATTCGACGAATGACCGTGATGCGATTGACCGTCCCCAAAATCCCTTTAATTTGCGGGCTGAATATGCCGAAGCGAGAACATCGCGACCGCATATTTTCAGCGCAAGTTATGTTTATGAAATTCCGTTATTCAGAAGTAACGAAAACACGGCACTGCGGCTTCTGCTCGGCGGTTGGCAGGTTTCCGGTATTACAAATATCGAATCCGGCGCACCCGTTCCGCGCGTAACGGTTGCCAGCACAAACAATTTAACACGCGGTTTGTACCCGAATCAGATCAGCGATCCGAATGGCGGTTTAGCCGGTACGATTGATCCGGTAACCGGTTTACCGTTTATTTTCGATCCACAGGCATTTGCTCCGGCAGCCGACGGACAATTCGGTAATTCCGTTCGTTCGTTTGCACGTCTTCCCGGACGCAATCAGACAAATTTGGCTTTGATGAAACAGTTTTACTTTAACTCCGAACGAACAACATATTTACAGCTTCGGGCGGAAAGTTTTAATTTGTTTAATCACACCCAGTTTACGGGAATAAACGCGACCTTGCCGACTGCCGGACCTTTGAGCAATACGATTTTCGGCAGACCGACCGCAACCAGACTTCCGCGTGAATTCCAGTTTGGAGCAAAACTTTACTTCTAAACTGATCGCTGAAAAGTCATCAAGAAAATGCGTATCGAAACAGATATTTCGATACGCATTTTTTTTTCGCTGTCTTATATAAATTAACTCCAGTCTTGATTAGAGATACAAGAGGAAATTTAACACTAGAGATGCACACCGATGAAGCCGGATAAAGGCAAGATAAAGACCAATGAATGTTCCTAAAGCAATGAATTATCTGTCCTTATCATCTTAAATCTGTTTGCATCTGTGTTAAAAACATTGCTGATTTTCTAATCAAGACTCAGGTTAAATTAAAGAATTTTCAAAACGAATTTTTTATTGAACGGGATAAAGTTTTTTCTCCGCATCGTGTTTGTTTTTCTGCAATTGTTTGGCTTTTTCAAAAGCGATTTCTGATTCTTTTATTTTACCCGAACGCCGGAGCGCAAGCCCTAATTGATAAAAACCTTCGGCGATCTCAGGTCGAATTTTAACCGCTGTTTCTAAATAATTTATAGCCTTAGCATAATCTTTTAGTAATAAAAAGGCGCGTCCGAGCGCAAATTGCGGGTCGAATTCTTCGGGAAAAGCCTTTGCCGAAACTTCTAAAAAAGGCACGGCTTTTCCGGCATCGCCGCGACTTAAATAAATGTCGCCGAGATTAAACGAAGCGCGCGGTTCACCGGGCTGCATCCGCAAAATTTCGAGGAATTCCCTCTCCGATTCTTCAAAAAGAATTTGTTTCCAATAAAGCGAACCGAGCGCGTAACGAAAATCAATCGAATCCGGCTTTAGTTCGACTGCTTTTTTATATGCCGACACTGCTTCGATCGTTTTTTTCTGCGCGTCGAGCGCATCGCCGAATAAAGCCCACAGCTCTGCCGTTTGACTGCCCAAACCTAAACGCCGTTTCAAAACGGTTTCAGTTTCAATATAGCGTTTTTGCCTCCAGAAAGACTGTGCCGCCATTTCCAAAAGCTGTTTGTCATCAGGAGATTTTGAAAGTAATTTGGCAATCTCTCTGCTTGCTTCGGAAAACTTATCTTTTCCGATTAAAGCAATAGCCAAGCCCAAACGCGCTTGATAATTATTAGGTTCGCTCTGCAAAATTTTCGAGAATTTGCCGACCGCCGCATCAAAATTTTCTGTTTGCAAAAATTGTAATCCTTCCCTTAATTCTTGCGGCAGATCGCTTTGTGAATACACAGGAAAACTAAGCAAAATCAGGAAAATGGGAATTTTAATAAAAATTAACTTCATTGGTTTTCTAACTCGTCCGATAAATTGATTTTTCAACTTAATTACTCACCTTGTATCTTGAAAGTTAGTTGATAAACTCCAAACAAGGACGCTGTTTGGAGAGGAGAAGATGAGTCCGAAACTCACCTTAGACCACGAGTCTGTGCGTAAGATAAGACCTCTTCTCCATCGCTTGTTCATT
>JBBRVS010000174.1:0-12084 GCA_038246645.1 Pyrinomonadales bacterium | reverse complement strand
TTCAAATAATTCGTCCAGGTATTTTGCTTCGGTAATCGGGGCTGAATTTATTTGTGTAAATAGTTCGGATTCCTTTTCTTTCCGGTAAATGTTGTATCCGACAATATTTACCGGTGTTGAATCATCTACATTGGCGTTCGGTGCAATCCACCGGAGGATAACCGCCGGTTCGGTAATTTCTGTTGTTGGATTTTCCGGGTTTTTGGCAACTTTTGCGGTCGGTTCAACCAATAAAAAATTAGAAAAAGCCGCTTTTTGCCCTTCGGCATTGACGAATCTGACGCCGTAGATCAAACGAATCGGTTGACCGGCAAATTCCAGTCTGTCTGAATAAGTTTGTTTTTTTAAACCGAAATCCGTGTTTGAAAATTTTATTGAAGAAATCAGAGTTGCGCGTGAAGCAAATTCTTCTTCGGTCAGGGATAAAGAAAGAGTCGAAGGTTCGGCATACCGATAGACATCTACCCGGTCAATGTTTAAGATGCTTCCGTCCGGCGCATTTCGGGCGGGCATTGTCCAGCTTAATAAAACAGCATTTCCTCGCTGCAAACCTTCGATCTCGACTCGCTGCGGAACTCGCTCGACGGGCGGCAATGGCGGCATCCGCTTACCGCAGCATAATGCAATAAACATATAAAGCAGTATAAGCACGATTAACGCTTTATTTGTATAAAGTCTGTTTTGTTTAAGAGCATTAAGCATAAGTGTTTAATCAGTGTTTAATTATAAAATATACTGCCGCAGATTCTGGTCTTGAATAAGTCCGGCGAGCTTTCCTTTGACGTATTCTGCGTCAATGATTTGATGTTTGTTTTCAATCTCATTTCCCAGAAAACTAATTTCTTCAAGCAGTGTTTCGAGAAGTGTATGAAGCCGACGTGCGCCGATGTCTTCGGTGTTTTTATTAACCTCTTCGGTCATTTCGGCAAGTTCGGAAATTGCGTCTTCGGTAAATTCGAGCTTAATTCCTTCTGTATTAAGCAGTGCTTGATACTGCTTAATAAGCGAATTCTTAGGCTGTATAAGTATGCGCTTAAAGTCGTCAAGCGTTAAGGATTCAAGTTCGACTCTGATCGGAAATCTGCCCTGCAGTTCGGGAATCAGATCGGAAGGTTTGGAAACGTGAAAAGCTCCGGCGGCGATAAACAGAATATGATCGGTATTGACCATTCCGTATCTGGTGTTAACAGACGTGCCTTCGACAATCGGCAGAAGATCTCTCTGCACGCCTTCACGCGAAACATCAGGGCTGCCGCCCGATTCGCGTCCGGCGATTTTATCTAATTCATCAAGAAAAATTATGCCGGAAGATTCGGTTTTTTCGATGGCGATTCTCGTAATCTGCTCCATATCAACCAGATTTTCCTGTTCTTCTCGCAGGAGATAGGTTTTGGCTTCGGAAATTTTGATTTTTCGCTGGACGGTTTTCGTCGGAAAAAGATTGCCGAACATATCGCGGAAATTCACGCCCATCTCTTCCATTCCCTGTCCGCCGACAAAATCTATCATCGGTGTCGAGCGATCCTGAGTTTCGATCTCGACCAGACGCTCGTCCAGATCGCCGTTTCTGAGCTGTTCGCGCAATTTTTCGCGCGTACGGTTTTTTGAATTTTTATCGGTCAGATCAATCGCATTGTCGGATTCATAATTTGAATAATGCGAATCGGATGACGCTGGCAGGAGAATGTCCAGAATTTTTTCTTCGACATTTTCCCTGGCGCGCTCGGAAACCTTTTCAAATTCGGATTGCTTGGTCATATCAATGGCAATATCGGCAAGTTCGCGCACCATACTTTCGACATCTCTGCCGACATATCCGACTTCGGTAAATTTCGACGCTTCGATTTTGATAAAAGGAGAATTGGCAAGCCGCGCCAGACGGCGGGCGATCTCGGTTTTTCCGACTCCGGTCGAACCGATCATCAGAATATTTTTCGGCAGGACGTCTCTTGCCATTTCGGGCGGAAGTTTTTGCCGTCGAATCCGGTTGCGGAGCGCGACCGCCACGGCACGTTTTGCCTTTGATTGTCCGACGACGTATTTATCGAGTTCCTCGACAATTTGCCGGGGCGTAAGTTCATCCAGTTTTGGTTTGGTCATGGTTTCGCTAATTTCACCACTTAAATATATAGGCATTTTTTGTAAATCAATTAAATAAAGTTTATAAGTGAAAGAGTGAAAATGTGAAAAAGTTTTTTGGATTTAGAGCAAATATGTTTTTTCAAATAAATTTTGTAAATTTCCCATAAAATATTTTCGCCGAAGCCCAAAAGCTTTTTCACCCTTAAACTTTTTCACTTTTTCACTCTTTCACTCTTTCACTCTTTCACTCTTAAAGCTCTTCTAAAATAATATTCGTATTCGTATAAATACAGATTTCTCCGGCGATTCTCAAAGATTCGGTGGCAACTTCTTTAGCAGAAAGTTCGGTATGTTTCATCAGAGCGCGAGCCGCCGCCATTGCATACATACTTCCCGAACCGACCGAAAGCAGACCTTCATCCGAAGCGATCACATCGCCTTTGCCGGAAATCAGAAAGGCATCCTTTGTATCGGCAACAATTAAAAGTGCTTCGAGATGCCGCAGATATTTATCGGTTCGCCATTCTTTGGTTAGTTCGATTGAAGCGCGTTCGAGTTGTCCTTGATATTGTTCGAGTTTTCCTTCAAATTTGCTCAACAGCGCAAAAGCATCGGCGGTTGCTCCGGCAAAACCGCAGATCACCGTATTGTTGTAAATGCGCCTGACTTTTCGCGCATTGCCCTTCATAACTGTTTCGCCGAGCGTAACTTGACCGTCGCCAGCCATTGCCAGTTGTCCGTTTCTCCGGACAAGCAGAACGGTCGTCGAACGTATTTTCGGTATTTTCGGTATTTTCGGTATTTTTGATTCTTGTTTCATAAAAAGTGTAATAATAAATCTTTAAATTGAAATGCTCAAATTGACAGAAGAGCGTCGTTTGTTTGAACATTATAAAGTTTATGAAGAATTCGGCAAAAATCGGCATCACGATGCGGCTCGAAGCGGCAACCCGGCGCTTCTATCTCGGGCGCGATTACAGCGAGGCTCTGGTGCATCTGGGCGCAGTTCCGGTGCATATCAGCTTGATTCCGGACAAAAATTATATCGAAAGTCTTCTTAAAAATCTGGACGGAATTTTACTTCCGGGAAGTGATTCGGATGTCAACCCTCTGATTTTTTATGAAGAACCGCATCCGAAATTAAAAAGAGTCGTGCCGGAAAAAGATGAAACCGATCTGCTAGTCTTAAAAACCGCCGAAAAATATAAAATCCCGCTGCTCGCTATTTGTTTCGGAATGCAGGCTTTAAATGTTTCGCGCGGCGGAAATCTGATTCAGGACATCGAATCGCAGATCGAAAACAGCGTCAAACACGAACAGGGAATTCCGATTGAGAGAAATTCGCACAGCCTCGATTTTAACGGTGCGGGAATTTTATCGCGTCTGATAACGTCAAAAAATGTATTTGTCAATTCGCATCATCATCAGGCTGTTAAAAAAGTCGGCAAAAACTTAAAAGCGACGGCGTGGGCAAAAGATGGGATAGTCGAGTGCATCGAAGATACAAGGGAAGACAGATTTGTGTTGGGAGTTCAATGGCATCCCGAACTTTCATGGAAAAACGATAAACTTTCGAGCGGAATTTTTAAGGAATTTGTCAAAGCGGCGGAAAATTTTGCCGGAACCGGAGGAGAAAATATTTGTGACAATGCTTGAGCGCAAGTCTGTTAAATTAGGTCTGGAAAGGCTTTTAGAAGATGATAAGATCGGGATTTTAAAAAATTGGCGAATCGGTTTGATCTGCAATCAGGCTTCGGTCAATCATCAATTTCGGCACGCTGCCGATCTGTTTTTTGAAAACCCCGAAATAAATCTGACGACGCTTTTCGGACCGCAGCACGGAATTCGCGGAGATGTGCAGGATAATATGATCGAAACATCTCATTCAATAGATAAACAGACAAATCTGCCGATTTATTCTCTATATTCCGAAACACGCGAACCGACCGGTGAAATGCTGGAAAATGTGGACGCGATCGTGTTTGATCTCCAAGATGTCGGTTGCCGCGTTTATACGTTTATTTATACGATGGCAAAGGCGATGAGGGCGTGCGCGAAATTCGGCAAAAAGTTTGTCGTCTGTGATCGCCCGAATCCGGTTAACGGTGTTAATATAGAAGGGAATTTACTTGAAAAGGGACACGAATCATTTGTCGGGATGTTCCCGATTCCGATGCGCCACGGTTTGACGGTCGGCGAACTCGCACTGTTCTTTAACCGCGAATTCGATATAAATTGCGAACTTGAAATAATAGAATTGGAAAACTGGGCGCGGGAAGATTTTTTTGACGAAACGGATGCGCCCTGGGTTTTGCCTTCGCCGAATATGCCGACGGTTGATACGGCGGTCGTTTTTCCGGCGACGGTTTTTCTCGAAGGTACACAGGTTTCCGAAGGACGGGGAACGACAAAGCCGTTTGAAATCTTGGGTGCGCCGTATGTTGATGCCAAAGAATTTACGGACAGCTTGAACAAACTTCAGCTTCCGGGCGTTATCTTTAGGGAAACAAACTTTTTACCGACATTTCAAAAGCATCAAAATACGATATGCGGCGGAACATTTTTGCATATTAGCGACAGGCAGAAATTTAAATCCGTATTGACCGGAATCGCCATTATCAAGATTTTGTTTGAAATGTATCCGAATGATTTTAAGTGGAAAATTCCGCCGTATGAATATGAATATGAAAGAAACCCGTTTGACGTGATTGCCGGCACAACGAAAATCCGCGAAATGTTCGAAGCGGGAAGCAGTTTCAATGAAATAGAAAATTTTTTGGATAAAGATATATTAAATTTTGAAAAGTTGCGAAAACAATACTTGCTTTATTAGGTTTAAGGTAAATTCCAGGCAAGTATAAACACATTTATTTAGTATAAAATATAAGTTTTTAAATGATCAAAACTTTAACTGTCGAACTGCCGACTGTTAAAGTTTTGAGAGAACAAAAATCGAGGCAAAATAATGGAAAATCCGTATGTTATCGGAATAATTTCTTGGTTCCTGCCGGGCGCAGGACATCTTCTGCAGGGGCGCATCAAAAGAGGTCTGATTCTCGGCGCGGTCATCTGGACAATGTTTATAATTGCGATAATCAGCGGCGGGGCATATTATCCGGGCTTTGAATTTAAAGACGGATCATTGCTCTACATATTAAATATATTCGGGAGATTAGGAAATGGTCTCGGCGCAATTATCGGTTTTATTCTGTTGGCAAGTCCGCCGCCGAATGTTGCGGCTTGGGCAACCTTTGAATACGGGGGCAGATTTCTTGAAATCGCCGGGTTGCTCAATTTTTTGGCGGTGGTGGATGCTTTTGACATCAGCATCGGGAGAAAAAGATGATTCATTTTTTATATCTGGTCGGTTTCGGTTTATTGGTGGCAATAGTTTTCGGAGCGATTCTTGACGGCACATCGAAGGAAAGGGTTATTTACGGCGCGAAAACATTTTTGCAATTTGTCGTCATCAGCCTGGTTTTGGCGTGGGTTTTTTATTTTATTCCCTGGTAATTTTATTCTAATGGCATTATTTGAAACAGAGGGTTTGATCTTAAAAAGTTACAGTTTGGCAGAGGCGGACAAAATAATTTTGCTGCTCACCCAAAACCAGGGACTGATCCGCGGGGTCGCCAAGGGAGCAAAACGTCTGAAAAGTCGTTTCGGCGGAAGTCTCGAACCGTTTTCGATTGTTCAGATCGAATATTTCCAAAAGGAAGAAAAAGAATTGGTCTCGATTCGCCGGATTGATCTGGTCAAATCCTATTTTGCCAATGCGGGCGAAATCAAATTTCTGCAAAAATTTTCGTATCTTGTCGAATTATTGATCGAATTCGCGCCGCCGCACGATCCGAACGAAAGACTCTATCGAATGGCAAAAGCGTGTCTGGAAACCGCTTCAAAAATGCCGGAAAGCCTTGAGAGCATAATGGTTTATTTCGAACTCTGGCTGCTCAGGCTCGGCGGCTATCTGCCGGATTGGCGCAAATGCGACAGATGCAAGCGGGAATTGAAATCAAAGGAAACCGCCGGATTGCAGATAAATTTTCATCTGCATTGTCAGGCGTGCCAAAAAAGCCGGAACGAATGGCAGATTACTCCGAACGAAAGAAACATTTTTATCGCCGCACAGGAAATTTCTCCCGGCAGATTCTCCGAACTTACGCTGAAAAATGACAGGGAATTAAAAGAGATTTCGCAAATTTTAAGGCGGATCATTTCGCAAATTTTGGGACGGGAAATCGTCGGAGAAAAGATTCTAACGGCAAGTTTGTAATGAAAAAATGAAGCGTTTTAGTTGGCTTATTTCAAAATATATTTTGCAATCAATTCTGCCTTACTTTATATTTTCCTGGCTTTTATTGAGTGTTATTCTTTTTGTCCAACAGGCAAGCCGATTTTCCGACATTTTCTTTAACATCAACATTCCAAACAATTTAGTCTGGCAATTAACTCTCGCTCTGGTGCCGAATGTGATCGCTTTTACGTGCCCGATGGCGGTTCTGCTCGGCGTGATTATCGGTCTTTCCAAAATGCAGGGCGACAGCGAACTGATCGCCATCCGCACCGCCGGCGTCGGGAATCTGCAGATCGCCGTGCCGGTTATTTTTCTCGGCATTTTGCTATCCTGTTTTGCATTTTTTATCAACTTGAAAGGTGTGCCGTTCGCCGCCCAGATCGTTCGGGCGGTCGCCGTTAAAACCGCACTTTTTAAGCTCGAATCGCCGATCGAGCCGGGAGTTTTTAATACTGAAATCAACGGGTTTACGATTTATGTCAAAAAAGGCGATCTGGAAAGCGGCGATTGGAAAAACGTCTTTATTTATCAGGAAGATAAACAAAATAATCAATTGCGTCTGATAACATCAAAAAGCGGTCGGATAGATGCAACCGATGAAACATCCGAACTGGTTCTGGATGATGCCTTTGTCAATACGATTTCGCTGGGCGAAAAACAGGAAAAACTCGTTTCGGAAAATCTCGGACAAATCCGTCTGGCGATCAAGACAAAGCGCAACGAGATTGTCGAAAGACTCAGCAAAAGCGAATCAACGCCCGAAGAAATGGGTTTAACGGAGCTTGCCAGATATGCTTCAACCAGGGACGGAAAAGAAAGAACCGAAGCGCAGGTTCTGTGGCAGAGAAGAATTCTGCTTTCGATCACACCTCTGATTTTTGCGCTGCTCGGAGCGGGTTTAGTCATCAGATACAACCGGAGCGGCAGAGGATTCGGCATATTTCTGGCACTTGTCAGTCTGGTTGCCTATTATCTGATCTCGCTTCTGAGCGAACAACTTGCCCGTACGAATTATATAAATGTGTTAATGGCGGGGCTTGTGCCGCTTTTGATCAGTGTTTTGGTCATAATCTGGTTGTTTTTATCAAACAGATATGTGCTGAAAAAATCTCCTCTCCGATTTAAAGAATTTATAAAGGTTGATTTTTCGCGAAAAAAAGAAAAACTCGCTAAAAGTAATTATTATATAGACGTCACGACCGGAATTCTTGATTTTGATATTATTTTAACGCTGCTCAAATATTTCGCGCTGACCATATCATTTTTAACTTCCATCTACCTGATTTTTACCGCTTTCGAATTATGGAAATTTGCCGGTACGATTGATAACGGGATTATTCTTCTTTTCAGTTATCTTCTTTATTTACTGCCGTTTATCTATATTCAATTGGCACCTTCATCTTTAATGATCGCAACTCTTGCGACGTATGTCATAAAATCCAGACAAAACGAGATCGTCACGTGGACGGCATCCGGGCAGAGCATCTATCGTTTGCTCGCGCCGTGTTTTCTGCTGATGGCGATAATCGGCGTTTTGAACTGGGGAATTCAGGAAAAACTTGCTCCGCAGACCAATCGAATTCAGGATGAACTCCGAACTCAAATCCGTAATCGCGGCGTTTCAAACGATAAAAAAGAAAAATACTGGGTGGCTAATAATGAACGAATCTTTTCGTTTGAAATTGACGAAAAAAGCAGTTTGGCGAAAAGGGAAGTAAACAATCTGACCATTTATGAATTTTCCGAAAATGAATCGAAATTAAAAACGATTTTCTCGATTCCGAAAGGCATCTGGGAGCGCGAAAAAATAAATATAATCGGCAGCGCAAGCAAAACGGAATATCTGGAAAATGAAGTAAAAACAACGGAAATTTCAAATGGAGATTTAGAGGTTAAAGCTAATCCTTTTAATAATTTATACGAAAAACCCAATCATTTAAGTGCTTCCGAAACACGGGAACAAATAGAGAGCCGCGAATCCGAAATCGAGAAGAGGACTTTTCAAATCGCGCTTCAAAAGAAATACACGACGCTTTTTCTGCCGCTGATTATTACCTTGTTCACCGCCCCGTTTGCCTTATCCCTGAGCCGCAAAGGAAAGGTTATCACTATCGGTTACGCCGTCGGAATCTGGCTGCTTTTTATGGGAATCACGAATGTTTTCGAACAATTCGGACAAAACGGATTTTTATCGCCGAATATTGCCGTCTGGAGTCCGATCCTGCTTTTTGCCACTTTAGGTGCTTTTTTGTTGACCAAAGTTAAAACCTGATATAAAAAATCAGTATAGCGAACGGTAGTGAGCAGGTTTTTACAGATAATCAAGGTGTTCGCTACCGCTCACTAATACTGATTTTTTATAAGGAATTATCGAGAATTGCGCGAATCTTGGTTGAAAGTGCTTCGGGAGTAAACGGTTTTTGAATAAAATTTTTATTAATTCCGATCACACCGTGGCGCACGACCGCATCGTCAGTATAGCCGGAGGTATAGAGAATTTTTAATTTCGGAAAAATTTCACTTAATTTCTCGGATAATTCTCGCCCGCCCATTTTCGGCATGACGACATCGGTCATCAGCAAATCAATCGAAGAATCCTGTTGACAAAGCTCCAATGCTTCCAAACCGTCGCCGGCTTCGATCACCCGGTAGCCGCAGGTTTCCAGAATCTTTTTTGATAAATTTCGCACTAAAAATTCATCTTCAACCAACAGAATGGTTTCCGTTCCCATTAACATTTCAAGAGAAACCGCCGGGGTTTTCACTTTTTCAACCTCTTCGTTTACCCGCGGCAGATAAATCTTAAATGTCGTTCCGATTCCTTGCTCGCTGTAAACCTCGATATTACCGCCGGATTGTTTCACAATGCCGTAAACTGTGGCTAAGCCGAGTCCGGTTCCGCGACCTAAAGCTTTGGTCGTAAAAAACGGTTCAAAAATATGTTGTTTGATCTTTTCATTCATTCCGCTGCCGTTATCGCTGACCGCCAGCATGACATATGCACCGGGAAGAAACCCGACATGCCGGCGCGTATAATCGTCATCGAGAAAGACATTGGCAGTTTCAATCGTCAGTTTCCCGCCTTGCGGCATCGCATCACGGGCATTGACCGTCAGATTCATAATGATCTGCGAAAATTGTCCGGGATCAACGATGGTTTGACCGATTTTGGAATTGAGGGAAGTAGTCAGTTGGATGTCTTCGCCAATCAGACGTTGGAGCATTTTTGTTGTATCAACGATTATTTCATTGAGATTCGTAACTATCGGCTCCATTATTTGCTGACGGCTGAAAGCCAGCAATTGATGGGTTAATTCAGCCGAACGCTGTCCGGCTTTCTTGATTTCTTCGATATTCTGACGCAGCGGGTCTTCTTTCGTTAATTTCCGCAGAGTTAAATCGCTGTAGCAGTTAATCACGGTCAGCATATTGTTAAAATCGTGGGCAATCCCGCCCGTCAGCATTCCGACCGATTCCAACTTCTGCGCCAGACGCAGCTGTTTTTCAAGTTCTTTGGTGGCGGAAATATCGAGCATAACCCCCTGCCAGGCGGTTTTTGCACCTTTTTCATCAAACACGAAATGCCCCTTGTCGTGTACCCAAAAAACTGTACCGTCCCTGGCAACAATGCGGTATTCGAGATCGGTTTCCAGATTTTGACTCATCGCCACTTCGACCGTTCGGATGACACGTTCGCGGTCTTCTTCGTGCAGAATACGCATCCAAATATCGGGCGAATTAAACCATTCTTCGAGCGTGTAGCCTAATTTTTCGACATTCGGGCTGACATATTTCGGCAAGTAAGGCGGATCTAATTCTGTGCGATAAATGATTGCCGGAAGCGATTCGACAATATTGCGGTATTTGATCTCGGCAAGACTGAGCGATTCTTCGGCATTTATGCGTTCGGTAATATCTTCGACCGTTCCGACATGGCTGACCAGATGTCCTTCTGCAGTATAATTCGGAACAGTTCGCATCTTAACCCAACGAGTTATCCCGTCGCCCGGTAAATAACGGTATTGTTGAAAGCACTCAATTCCGTTTTCAGCGGCGGTTTTCCATTCATTTAAAATTTGTTCGCGATCTTCGGGATGAATAATTGTTACCCAGCCAAAATTCAGACATTCATCAAAAGACAACATCGCAGTTTTTTGCAAATAATGGTTGACATAGAGAAAATCCCCCTTTTTATCAGCCAGAAATACTCCCAAAGGTGCGGAATCGCACAACAGGCGAAAGCGCGCTTCGCTGATTTTCAGCCATTCTTCGGCATTTTTGCGCTCGGTAATATCCTGCAAAACGGCAACGAAATTTGTCAATTTACCTCTTTTGTCAAATACCGGAGAAATTCTCAGGTCGTTCCAAAAAGGAGTTCCGTTTTTTTGATAATTGAGAATTTCACCGCGAAACATTTTTCCGTTTTTAAGTGCTTCTTTGATTTCTTCTGCCGTCTTCGGATTAGTTTCTCTGCCGTGTAGAAAAAGAAAGTCGCGACCTTCGACCTCTTCAAATGTATATCCGGTTATTTTTTCAAAAGCGGCGTTTGTATAAATACACGGATAATCAGGTTGTTGCACGTCGCAAATTAAAATGCCTTCGACAATCGAACCGATTGCCCGTTCGATCAGACGCGTTTTTATATCGCCGGCATTTCGCGTGGTATTATCGCGGATGTTGCATTGAATAACCTCACGCCCTTTTTCCGTATAGACATTACTGACAAATTCGACTTCGCGGCGCACTCCATTCCTGGTTATCAGAGGCAAATTATCATAGCGTATATAATCTTTCATTTGCAGTTCGATAAATGCCGCGACGCTTTCCGTTTTATCTCTGAGAACTCCGATTTCCCAGAGTTCCTTATCAATGAATTCCTCACGCGAGTAGCCGAGAAGTTCCATCATAAACGGATTGACATCGGTGATTTTTCGCGTGATCGCATCAAGAATCAGAATGCCGTCCAGAGATGATTCAAAGAGCCGGCGATAACGGGTCTCGGAAGTCTGCAAGTTCTCCGGCGATTGTTTAATTTCAAGGGGTAAATCTTCGGCGTAGTTCATTGAATCAAACTCCTTTCCGTCTTGATAAATAAGTTGATTATTTGATAATTCTTACTGTTTTTAGGGTTAATTTGAAATGGAAATAGCTAATAGTAACAGAATGAGATTAAATTAGATAGATAAATTTGTTTTTAAATAAAATGCCTCTTTTTCCCAACAAACTTTGTTTGTAACTTTTTATTGAGGCATTGCAATTTCCGGGTTATTTGAATTGACATAAGCGATTATCTCCTTTTTTCAATGGCAAGCTGATTTGTTTTAAACAAACTCTACTAACAATACCTTCGCCAGTTTTGGGCGAATTCAAAATACATGATCATTGAAAACAAAAGACTTGAAAAATTAACTGAAAATCCAAAAATAATTAATAATAGTTCCGCAAAATGCAGACCTGATATTAAATATAAATCCTGATTTTGGTTATATTTACAAAGCCCATAAAATCAATGCCAAAAATCAATTTTTAATTCTGATTTTGGCGAAGGTATTGATATTACATTGTTTTATAATTTGTTCAAGATTTTTTTCGGGTTAAAAACATAAACGAATAATTTAAAATCAAAAAAAGCGGAAGTTTGTATAAACTTCCGCTTTTTAGTTGAAATCTGAAATCTGAAATCTGAAATCTGAAATCTGAAATCT
>JBBRVS010000173.1:0-12253 GCA_038246645.1 Pyrinomonadales bacterium | reverse complement strand
CCTGCGATTGCTTGAACGAAAGATTAACTTCAGCATTTCCCGAAACAAATTCGCAGATTCTGCCGATCAAGCGCGTGATTCTGTATTCGAACGGCGTGGCATATATCGAGCGGCGCGGATTTGTTTCGGGAAATGCTGAAGTTAATCTTTCGTTCAAGCAATCGCAGGTTGACGATGTTTTAAAATCAATGGTCGTACTTGATCTCGGAAAGGGACGAATCGGCGCGGTTTCTTACAATTCGTCCGCGCCGCCTTCGGCACGAATGGCAGAAATCCCTTTTTCGATTCAAGCCGAATCACTGGGCAGCGGCGGAATTTCCGGCGTTTTAGCTCAATTGCAGGGCGCGCGGGTTTTAGTTACTTCTTCAAAAGGGACGGCGACGGGTTCGATTCTGACGGTTGAAAAACGCGAAGTTAAGGAAGAAAAAACGACAACTATGACGACGTTTCTGGTGGTCGCTTCGGAAACGGGCGAAATCACGAATTTCGACCTTGCCGATGTTCGTTCGGTAAAACTTCTCGACGAAGGAACGCAGCGTGATGTCAACGAATTTGCCAGCGCAACCGCTTCGGCGCGGCGGCGTGATGCGAAGACGATTACGGTAACGAGCGAGGGCGCAGGACAGCGCGAAATGATCGTTTCTTATACCATCGCCGCACCCATCTGGAAAACGACTTACCGCGTCGTTTTAGATGAACAGGGCAAACCTTTTTTTCAAGGCTGGGCGATTGTTGATAACGTCAGCGACGAGAATTGGGAAAACGTCCAGCTTTCTTTAGTTTCCGGCTCGCCGATTTCCTTTATTCAAAATTTGCAAAAACCTTTTTACCGCTATCGTCCGGTCGTGCCGATGCCGTCTGATCTGCAATTGTCTCCGCAGGTTTATGAACCTCAAAGCGGCAATTACAATCAGCAATCCATTAATGAACTTCCCAAAGGAACAAATTTTGGTTCACTATTAAAAACTTCGCCGGGAGTTCGCCCGGAACCAACAAAAGACGGTTTTCAAGTTGATGGCGCCAGTGGTTCAGAGAATACTTTTATAGCTGACGGTCAGGAATTATCAAATTTCAGAACCGGAAGTTTGAATTCAAATAACAGTATTCCGCTTTCTCAAACTACGGTCAGCGAAGCATTAACGGGCGCAAATTCCGGCGTTCAAACCGCCGCGACGGGCGATGAGATCGGCGATTTGTTTGAATATAAAATCGAACAGCCCGTAACGGTCTTGCGCGACCGTTCGGCTTTGATTCCGATTGTTCAGACGATGATGGACGGCGAACGTGTGTCGGTTTACAATCAGGCGGTTCGCCAGGACCGCCCCTTGAGCGGTTTGCGGCTCGATAACACGACCAATCTGACGCTCGAAAGCGGAAGTTTGACCGTCATTGACCGCAACGCTTACGCGGGCGAAGCCTTGATGGAACGCCTCAAAGCCAAGGAACAACGCCTGATCTCATTTGCGCTCGATCTGGGAACGCACGTTCGCGTCCGCCAGAACCAAGACCGCGAACCGGCGAAATTGATCAAGGTCGTCAACGGAGTTTTTCAGGTTCATTATTTTCGCACCGATGAAAAAACCTTTCAAATATCGAATCAAACCGACCGCGCCAAAATTCTCTATATCGAATATCCGATCCGCGACGGCTGGGAATTAACCGACAAAACCGAAAAACCGGATTACACGACGCAGAGATATTATCGTTTCCGCGTCGAACTGAAACCTTTGGAAGAGAGAAATTTCGTCGTTGCCGAAAAACAGGGTTTGATGGACAGCTATCAACTGACTTCTTTGTCGCGCACCGATCTGTCTTTATTTATTTCGCGCCGTTATATTGATGACACGACCAGAGCGAGGCTCGAAAAATTGATTGATCTGCGCACTCAGATCAATCAGATCGAAGTAAAATTAGAATCATTCGATGACGAGATCGAGAATATCTCCGACGATCAAAAACGTCTTCGTGAAAATATCGAAGCACTTTCAAAAACCGCCGAAGCCAAATCTCTGATTACGCGCTACATCGAAAAGGTCAATCAACAGGAAACACGGCTCGAACAAATCGAAAACGAACGCAAATCAATGCAAGCCGAACAGCAAAAACTCGAAATTGAATTATCCAAAGAAGTCAGAAATTTCGAGATTTCCGGGACTTAATTTGTAAATTTATTTACTGTAAATAATTCGGGCGAAATAAATTGCCTCCAACTTCAGTTGGAGGACGACTTGAAAAAATCAGTCCGGCTTTAGCCGAATTTCTGAAAATAATAAATTCCTTATTGCTTCAGCTCAATTGCGCTAAAGCAATAAGGAATTTAATTTTAATCAAATATCTTTGGCTAAAGCCTTTGTTTTGAGCCAAAACTGACCTCCAACTAAAGTTGGAGGCAATTGATAAAACTTCACGCACGCGCTTATTTAAAGCATCTAAATTTTCCGCTCGTGCAACTTAATTCGCAACTCGTCTCATCTTATAGTTTGAAACTTTTTTTCAAACTCGGTGTCTAATCTCAAAACTTAAAGAAGAAATTTATGAGAAAAATTATAATTCTCGTCGTGATATTCGTGTGTTCAATTGCAGCTTTCGGACAAAGAAAATCTTCACGACAAACAATTCAAACAAATTCGGTAAATCAAATCAAATCAACAGATAATTCGCAAAGTTTACCGATCAAGCGCGTGATTCTGTATTCGAACGGCGTAGCTTATATAGAGCGGCGCGGATTTGTTTCGGGAAATGCGGAAGTTAATCTTTCGTTCAAGCAATCGCAGGTTGACGATGTTTTAAAATCTATGATCGTGCTTGATTTGGGCAAGGGGAAAATCGGTTCGGTTTCTTATAATTCTTCTCAGCCCGTAACGGCGCAAACTTCTGAAATTCCCTTTTCGGTTGATTCGAAGACCGAAAATTCCGACGACAACGAAGGCGGAATTGCCGGGGTTTTATCGCAATTGCAAGGCGCGAATGTGCTTGTAACTTCAACTAAAGGAACGTCTTCAGGTTCGATCTTAACGGTTGAAAAAAGAAAATCTCCCGCCGAAAAAGATAAACCTGCAAGCGTTTTGCATTTTCTGGTGATCGCCTCGGACGCGGGCGAGATTTCGAGTTTTGATCTAAATGAAGTTCGTTCGGTAAAGATTCTCGATGACGAGACGCGCCGCGATATAAATGAATTTAAGACGGCGGTTTCATCCGCAAGGCGGCGCGATGCCAAGACGATTACGGTAACATCCGAAGGTATCGGACAGCGCGAAATGATCGTTTCATATACAATCGCCGCGCCGATCTGGAAAACGACTTATCGCGTCGTTCTGGACGAACAGGGCAAACCGTTTTTTCAAGGCTGGGCGATTGTTGATAATGTTTCGGACGAAAATTGGGAAAACGTCCAGCTTTCACTCGTTTCCGGTTCGCCCGTTTCGTTTATTCAAAACTTACAAAAACCGCTCTATCGCTATCGTCCGGTCGTGCCGATTCCCGATGATTTGAATCTTGAGCCGCAGCTTTATGATCCGACTTTTACTTCCGGCAGCGGAACCGGAGACGGTTTTGGAGCTGGTTCCGGTTCTGGAAGAGGAACTGGAGACGGACGTGGAATTGTGGAAAAAGTTTCATCCCTACAAGCCGTTACAACGTCAATGAGCGAAGCATTAATGAATGAAGATTCCGGCGTTCAAACGGCGGCAATCGGGGCGCAGTTCGGCGATTTGTTTGAATACCGCATCGAACAAGCCGTTTCCGTTCCGAAAAATCGTTCGGCTTTGATTCCGATCATTCAAACTAAAATGGAAGGCGAAAGAGTTTCGATCTTCCGCGAACGGGAAGATGCCGATGATGATGACGAAAAACCAACGCCGCGACCGATGAGCGGAATGCTTTTGACAAATACGACTCCGCTGACCTTTGAAGGCGGTTCGATGACGATTGTTGACGGCAACGCCTACGCCGGCGAGGCTCTGATGGAACGCTTGAAACCGCGCGAAAATCGGCTGATTTCGTTCGCGCTCGATCTCGGAACTCTGATCAATGTCAAACAGGAAGAAGACCGCGAACCCGCCAAACTCGTCAAGGCGGTCGAAGGCGCGTTTGAAGTGCATTATTTCAAAACCGACAAGAAAATCTATCAGCTTCAAAATCAAACCGATAAATTAAAATACGTCTATATCGAACATCCCGTAACCGACGGCTGGAAACTTTCCGATTCCACGCCGAAACCCGACGAAATCACGCAAAATTTCTATCGGTTCCGCGTGAAACTTCCGCCTTTTGAACGCAGAGATTTAATTGTGACTGAAAATCAGGGTTTGAAAGATAGTTACCGTCTGGCTTCGATTACTTTTAAGGATTTGGATTTGTTCATTTCGCGCCGCTATATTGACGAACCGACGCGAGCAAAATTAGCAAAGCTGATCGAACTGCGAACGGAAATTTTTCAAACGGACGAAAAACTCAAGAAACTCGACAAGGAAATCGAAGAAATCTCGCAAGATCAGAAACGTCTGCGGGAAAATATCGAAGCTCTGGCAAAAACTTCGGAAGCTAAACAACTTATAACCCGTTATGTGCAAATTGCCAATGAACAGGAAACAAGGCTTCAGGAAATAAACAAAGAACGCAAAAATCTGAATAATGAAAAGGAAGAAAAAGAACGGCAATTGGCAGTAGAAATCAAGAACTTTGAAATAAAATAAATGAAAAAACACGCGTACCGCCGTCCGTCCCGGCGGCTGTTCCGCCAGCGTCTCGCTGGCGCGTTTAAGTAGGTTTGAAGCCGAACTGATTCTCGAAAATTTAATCTTCTACTCGTCAGTGCGAGACGCCGTCACGACAGCCGCCGGGACGGCGGCGGTACGCGTGTTTCAAACTTTGATATAAATCTCTTTGCGATACAAAAGCCACATAAAGAAAAGCCAGATCAAAATATATGTGACGGCAAACATCAGCGAAGCGTTGATCGGCGAGGCGATTTGCAAAAAGATATTTTTGAAAATCCAGGATTTCAAAGCTACAGGCTGTCCGTTCGCGCCCGTAACTTTAATAATATCAATCAATTTTGAAACGATTCCCGAAAAAACAAAAAGCGCGAGCGCGTTTACGCCGAAAATGACGAACGGTTTTGTCCATTTTGTAAAACCTTTGATGTCAATCAGCCAGTAGCAAAAGCCGAGAAAACAGAGTGCCATTCCGCTCGTAAATAAAACGTAGGAACTCGTCCAGAGAGCTTTGTTGATCGGGAAAAAGAAATTCCAAGCCCAGCCGAGTGCAACTAAAACGATGCCGAAAAACAAAATTCCGCTCACTTTATCAAGATTTTCGCGTTTCGATTTGAGCCACGTTCCGGTTAAAATTCCCGACAAAGTCGTCACAATCGCCGGAATCGTGCTTAAAAGTCCTTCCGGATCATAGACTTTTCCCTGTTTCCAGATGTGATCCAGTCCGATAATCGCGCGGTCTAAATACGCCGATAAATTGCAGGCTTTGTCGTTTATCGAAGTAATTTCGCAGCCCGGAACCGGAATTGCCGTCATTAAAAGCCAATAAATAAAAAGAAGCGCAACGCCGATAATCGTCTGCTGTATCCAGTTCGTATGCAGAAAAATAAGTGATGCGACGAGATAACAAACGGCGATTCTCTGCAAAACGCCGGGAATTCTCAAGGTCGAAAATTCAAAAAACGGCATCGCGTGCAGAAAAAGTCCGATCAGAAAAATTAGTGCGAACCGCCGGAAAATTTTCAAATAAACATCCGCCTTAACGCCGCCTGTTTCGACCTTTTTGCCCAAAGCCAGCGGAATGGCAATCCCGACGATAAACAGAAAAAACGGAAAAATATAATCGGTCGGAGTCCAACCGTGCCAATCGGCGTGCGCCAAGGGCGAATAGATCGCGCTCCAACTTCCCGGATTATTGACCAAAATCATTCCCGCGATGGTAATTCCGCGAAAAACATCTAAAGAAATCAGACGATTCTGCAATTTAATTTCGGACATTTTTTTCTCATCCTTGAAAAAGTTTTATCAACTTATATCAAAAACTCCGAATAAGTTAAATGTTTTATTTGATTTTGAATTAGTCAAACGGGTATTTATAAAATTACAGATTTGCTTTTGCTTGAACTTTAAAAATCAATAAGTAAATAAATTCAAAAGAATCCAAAATCCAAAATCTAAAATCGGCTCACCAACCGTTTCGTTCGCGCAAACTCGTGATATGCGCCGTGTGATGCCTGCCGTGCCACGAATACAAAGCAAGCACTTGAAGCAAATTCCATTCGCCCGTATCCGGATGAATCAAAGTTTTTGCAAAATCCTCATCAGACAAAGATTTTAACAGTTCAATCCAACGAAAATGCAGAGTTTCTAACATTTGTAAAGAATTTTCAATCGGCATTCTGCTGTCGCCGAGTTCCGCCCAACGCTCTTCAAAATAAGGTTTTATGACGGGCGCGTCTTCCGTCAAAGCCCATTTGAAACGAATATAAGAATTCAAATGAGAGTCAGGAATGTGATGAACGACTTGCCGAATCGTCCAACCTTTCGGGCGATAAGGCGTGTCGAGCTGTTCATCAGACAAACCTTCGACCGCATCTCTGACATGGCGCGGAAGTTCGGCAGTATCATTCAAAAATTTCTTTTTTAATTCAGGTGTAATTTCAATGTTTTTATCATATTCACCAATCGGATACCGCAAATCTTCGCTCATATATTTCTCCAATTAAAACCAATCATAAATAAAAATCAGCCGCCATAATAATTCTCGAATCTCGTAAATTCCTTCAAAAATGCCAGTTTCACGCTCCCGACCGGACCGTTTCGCTGTTTTGAGATCAAAAGCTCGGCAACGCCCGCATTTTCTTCACCCGGTTTGTAATACTCCTCGCGGTAGATAAACGCCACGACGTCGGCGTCCTGCTCAATTGAGTTATGAACGATAAGTCCATTAGATTCAAAGTTTGCGAGATTTTTGACAGTTAAATCAAAGACCTCTGTTTCTCCATCAGGCTCAATTGAAACTATTTCGTCCCAATAGATTTCGCTGTGTGAAATTACCTTCAGTTCTTTTGAATTTATAGCTGATGCAATTCTTTCTAATCTTTCTCTGCTAAAATTTTGTGTTTTGACTGATGAAAAATTTGATCCGCA
Source organism: Pyrinomonadales bacterium (assembly GCA_038246645.1). Taxonomy (GTDB): domain Bacteria; phylum Acidobacteriota; class Blastocatellia; order Pyrinomonadales; family Pyrinomonadaceae; genus JAHCHG01. The sequence goes on along the minus strand of JBBRVS010000173.1, from coordinate 5,108 downwards.
AGCAATTCTGAATAATTTTTTATTGAGATTACTTGATTCAATCTTCTCGTGAGCAAACTGATTCCAGAGTTGAAATGGAATAATATCTCTGTTTGTATCAGCTGTTCGTCCATCTAAATACTTTTCTATCTCGAATAAACTTTGCTTTTTATATTCACCGACTGCTCCGACCAATTTAATAAATTTATCCAAATCAGGTTTTCCTGTAATGGAAACGTGAAATTGATCACGACCTTTGCCGTTTTGCGATCTTCTTCTTAGCCAAGCATTTATGCCGAGTCTTAAAAGAAGCATTTGAACATCACGAACAAGTTTTTCGCTACTTGAGGCATAATAAACGGCAGGTGCATAAAAACCTTTTTTCATTCTTATACAACCGTCGGTCGCCCAGAGATGTCGCAGGAAAAGCGCAATCGCCTCTTTCGGCTGCTCAAAAACCTTTTCCGGCACGAATTTTTCGTGTGAACGCAAGCCCCAAACATTCAAATCATCGAGCCATTCGGCAACTGCGCTTCTGACATTATGCGTGTGATGCCGCGTCGAAGATAAATAAACCTGAAACCATGTTCGTTCCTGTTTTATTTTCGGCATGATTTTTTCGCCGAAAACTTCCGATCCGAGTTTGGCGACAGTTTCCGCTAAATCTATTTCCCGTGTCGTGTATTGAATCGAATGTTTTGGCAAAGTGCTGCCGTCGCCGATCAGATGAGCAAGCAGAGCGAGTTCTTTATTACCGGTTTGGTTCGTAATTTCGCGCGGTAATGCGAGACGTTCACCGATTTGCAAGTCATCTAGCCTTTTCCAACCATTAAATGAATAAAATTTATGATTTACGGTTGCACGGATTTCTCTTCCGAGCCGTGTTTTAAGTTTATAGACAGATTTTTTGCCGGTTGAAAAAGCGTTCGTGACAATTCCCTTTTCTAATTTCCAGGTTTTTTCGTTCAAAGACCAAACGCGAAACCCTTTTTTCCCGACTAAATCTTTGATCGGAACACGTTTGCCCGTATCAGCCAGAGTTATCAAACTTTCGCCCGCTAAACAGCCCGATTCACGTAAATCGGAAAGCATCGGACGCGGCGGATTTCTCGCTTCGGGAGCGCGGGAAAGCTGCGAAAGCGCAATAACCGGAACATTCAGCTCTTTTGCCAGACCTTTGAGTTCACGCGAGATTTTTGAAACTTCCTGCTGGCGCGATTCGGTGCGTCCCGAACCGCTCATCAATTGCATATAATCAATGACGATCAGATCAAGACCTTTCTGTTCGGCGGCAAGCCGCCGCGCTTTGGCGCGCATCTGCAAAACCGTAATTCCGGGCGTATCGTCAACAAAGATCTTTGCTTCCGAAAGCGTCCCGATGGCTGTCGCCAATCTTCCCCATTCATCGCGGATCAAATGTCCCGTTCGAAAACGATGTGCATCCACTCTCGCTTCCGAACTGAGCATCCGCATAACGAGTTGCTCTTTCGACATTTCGAGCGAAAAAATTGCAACCACCGCTTTTTCAATAATTGCGGCGTTTTGCGCCACTGTTAAACAAAGTGCCGTGTTATGTACGCAAATATCATTGGCGACAAAATTATGAGTTCCGGGAATTGTCAGATCATAAACCTGTTTGTTTCCCGAATATTCAATAGAAACGATCTCGTCCCAATAAATCTCGCTTTCGGAGAGATTTTGCAAATATTTATCTTCTAAAGCATTTCCTAAAACTTGCAGACGATTCCGGCTCAGAGCGCGTTTTCCGACGTGAATATTTGAATGTCCTTTAATTCCTGCGCGACGCGCTAAAGCCGCCCAAGATTCATCACCTTTGCTTTCTTCGATATTTTCCCAAACTTCCAACGGAATCAAATCTTTATTTGATTGATAATTTCGATTTTCGAGATTTTCGAGGGCAGAATTTAAAGCCTTTTCCTTTCCGAAAATTCCGATTTTACTAATAAATGCTTTGATTGAAAGCGCATCGGTTATGTCTATTTGAAAGGCGGTTTTTCGAGTTTGTTTATATTTAACCGATTTTCCCTTGATTTTTGCGATTATTCCGAAACGCAAAAGCAGATGCTGGATTTGCCGGATCATTTTTTCGCTGACCGAGCAAAAACCGATTTGAACCTGTCCGCTTTTTAACACGCTTGCCCAACCATCTGTTGAAAATAAACGATTTAAAAATAAAGCAAGCAATTCTTTTTTCAGCAAAAAAACTTCCTTCGGAATAAATTTAGTGTGCGAATTGCAATTATAAATTTCTAAACCTTCCAGCCATTTTCGCAGAGGATTTTTCCTATTTTCAGTTTTTTCGGTTTTTCGGATTCTGAAAGAAAATGCACGATTTTTCGTGTTTGATTGAATAGCTTCAACGCCGCCGAATTCTTTGACAGAAATTCTAAAATCTTCTTGAATCTCCTTATTTTCCGCAGTAAATTCGGGACAAGTTTTTGTTAGATAACCGTCGCCGAGCAAATATGCGAGAATTTTTATTTCACATTCGCGCATTTCGTCTCTGCCGAAAACATTCAAAACGCGCGGAACGGCGATCTTATCTCCGGCTTTGATTTGTTCTAATTTTTGCCAACCGTTGATCGTTAAAAAAGGATGTGTGATCGTCGTTTCGATCTCTCTGCCGAGTCTTGTTATTACGCGAAAAACAGGCTTGATTCCGTCATCAATAAAATCGCTCGCAACGGTTAATTCAAATTTGAAATTATCTTTAAGCGTTAAAAGTTTCGCTTTTTTTCGTTTGTAGATTTCTTCAATCGTCGAAACCTGTCCATTATCTCCAACTATTTCAGCATTTGCAGTTAAACATTTTCCCATCGAAGGGCGAGCGGCGACGATAATCAGATCGGATTTTTGCAAACCGGAAGTCATTTCATCGAGTTCGCGGAAACCGGTCGCAAGTCCGGTCAGAGCGTGTGAATCGCGTTTGGCAAACTCCTGGACTTTTGCCAGAACCTCTTCGGCAACCGGACGCACGTGCGAGAATCCCTGTCGCGTTTTTTCGTCGGCGAGCGCGAAAATCATCTGTTCGGCATTGTCTAAAATAACTTCGGCATCGTCTTCTTCGGCAAGGGCTTCGGCAGTAATTTGATTACAGACTTTGATCAGATTCCGTGTGATGGATTTATCTTTAACTACCCGAACGTAATCCTGTATATCGGAAAAATGCGGCAGACCGAAGGTTAGATTCGTGATGGTCGCCACGCCGCCGAACGAATCAATCGAACCGTCTTTTTTAAGTTCTTCGCCGATCAAGATCGGATCGATTTTCTGACTGGCTTCAAACAGCGCGGTCATCGCTTTAAAGACGCGGCGATGCAGCGGCGAATAAAAATCTTCGGGCGTTAAAACCTCGGCGGCTTGCGTAAATAATTGATTATCGAGCAAAACCGCACCGAGCAGCGCACGTTCGCTTTCCGTGCTGGAAGGCAAAGGTTTATTCAAAAATTGTTCGCGCTCAAATTCCGGGTTCGGTGTTGCCATAAGTCTTTAAGAACAAAAACACTTAACAAAAATCAAATGATTTCCGGGGGAAAAGTGAATTTTATGATTTTTTAAGACAAAAAAGACTGCAAGTTATTATAAAACTCACAGTCATTTGATGCTACTACAAATCCGGAAAACTCACAAAAAAGTTTTGTAGATTTTATACTGATTTTTTATTTATTCTTCTTCGTCCGAAGCGTTTCTTTTTTGCTGTAATTTTTGCTGACTAATGGTTCATTTCAAGACAAAACGGGTTTATAATTCAAAGTCTGAACGGCTTCTGTGAAATCTCGATAGAAATGCGATTTTCGTTTATAAATTATTTCTCCCCATTATTAAATGATAAATTATTTGTATAAAAACAAGAGCCAGATTGAAAGGCAGCCCACGTTTTTCCGTTATTTCCCCTCAATGGCTTTTAGTGCATTTTCGGCGAAGACTTTCAGAAGTTCTTCCGATTTACAAGAAATATATATGTTAAATCTATCTTTCCTAAATCGTATACCATCCAGCTTCCCGCCCTTTGCATAAAAAACTTTTATCCCTTCATCACCAAATTCTTTGGTTGATTCAATATATCCTTGACTATACCAAAATTTATTAAGAACTTCAGAAGCAAGTTCTTGGGATTTGTAATCCTCAATCAGAATTTTTATCTTGAAATTATCGTTTTGGAAATCCATCACATACCATTTTTCAAAAGGACCTATTCTTCTCATATTTTCCCCCTGATTTTGTTCTATAAAAGAGGCTTTTGTTAATTTCAGACCGCTTGACTTAAAGAGTTGGTTCTCTTTCAATCCTTCATAAAAAGTATTTGAAACAGGTTGACTATTAACAATTAGTGATGCCTCATCATCGTGTTTGGTTTCGGTTTGTGATATTTGAGCCTTGATCGCCGGATAAATAAATGCCGATACTCCGGCAAGAATTAAACCGAAAATGCTTAAAATCAATAATTTATTTTTCATTTGAATTTTCCTCCTTAAAACTAACGGTTAAAAGCCGAAGGAACAGGAATATCTCCATTTGTTCCCCAATAAGCATAATTCACTTCTTCGTCATTGCTGCTCCAAATTGACCACGTTCCGCTCGATTCTGTCCAAGTGGCAAAGTCGGCTATTTGGTCGCCGTCATAATCGCCGACAACCGGAATGCTTCCGACGCTTCCGAGTTGAAGTTCTAAATAACCGCCGGTCGAACGCTGAGCATACCAAGTAGAAGTACTCGGACGATAAACTCCGATGTCGGTTATTCCATCGCCGTCATAATCGGCAGGCAGCGGAATGTCTTCGGCTAATCCAAAGTTTAATACAGTTAAACCGAAATCCGAACTTCTCAAAATATACCAGTTACCTTCTGACGGACGATAGACCGTAATATCCGATTTATGGTCATGGTCAAAATCACCGATAACGGGTTTATCTCCTGCGGTTCCGAATTGAACACTCGGTTTTTAGATAACTTCGGCTGAAAAGCATAGTGATTACTCCACCACCAAGCAAGGCTTGGAAGTGGCTTCTAAGGCAAAGCCTAAACTTTGTAATCCCAAAGTTTTGATATTTATAGCGGCGTTTTTGTCGCGCCCGATAGAAATATGACAGTTGACGCATTCATACAAT
>JBBRVS010000172.1:0-12447 GCA_038246645.1 Pyrinomonadales bacterium | reverse complement strand
TTTGTTGAATCATCAAAGACAAAATTAAAACGGATTCGGCGGGCGACATTTCCGCTTCAAGTCCTGCTCCAACCGCCATCGGCTGCACTCTCTGAGTTTTTTGATTGATAAGATCAGGGAAGTTAGGAAGAAGTTCAAGTCAAAGTTTTCTCACTTCATATAAATCTGTTTTTGCGTAGGCGGGAAGATCAAATTGTTTGACCAAACCGTTAATCGTTCTGACAATTTTTCTTTCGGAAATTCCTGACGATTGTCCTAAACGATAGCGGCTTTCGGCTCTTCCGACAGGCTGTTTTATTGAAGAAGACGTGAAGCCGATCAGTACATTTTCAAATCCGGCAACCCGTATGATTTCACCGACGAGTTCTTCCGCATCGGCTTGGTTTCCGGTTCGCGCATCTATGGCTTTTTGATTAATTGTTTCCAAAGGATGCGGAATATTTTCTGCTTGAGCAACATTCTTCTCTGATAAGAAAAACACACCTATTCCGAGAGTCGCAAATACACCCAGACTCAAGACAAATAAAACTATTTTTTTCATTTTATTTACTCCAAATTTTACTGAGAAGAACAAAAATAAATTGACGGACATTTTTCATACGGTAAAAAAACCTATCGGAAAAATTTTAGCTTAAAATCTTTCTGTTCTTTGTTTTAGGTTGAGCCTTAACTGTATTTGCTTTATGATGTAATTTGTCTGTCAGGACACATCGTTTGCCCGAAACACGGTTAAAACGGTGAAAATGAAAAGCCCTGCGATCATCCTTAAAATGTCTGCGGGGCTTTTTCATTGAAATTAATATTTTTAATCTCAAAAGTAATTGTAAAACTGGCACACGACTTGCTTTTTTTTCGCAAAAATAATTTTTTGGAAATTTGGAACAAAATTTGAGGCGTGATGTTTGTGAAAAAAGTAATTTCATAAATTCAAAATTCTTTTGCTTTTTACTTCTTGAGATTGTTTGAATTTATTCTATATTTGTGAAATATATATTGTCAAGATTTTATTGCTTAATTATTTGCTACATATTTTAAGCCATTGGCAGAACTGAGTTTATTAAATTTTCAACTTTAATCTTCTTCGACCAGTTCAACCGGAATTCGGTTTGAGAGTAGATTCCGGCTGGTGATCAAGCCGACCCAAATAATTAAGGCAATAGTTGAAACCGCCCAGCCGATATTGGCGACCAGTTGTTCTTCAAAAAGCAGACCGAAAATGATTACCGGAAAGCCGAAAAGCGCGACTCTGAGCGATGTTTTGCGCGAATTTTCCAGAGTTTCGAGCATATTTACGCGGCTGACTTCGAGTTCCATATAATCGTCATCGGTATTCAGGCGCGAGAAATACTCGTTTTCTGCCTGCGTCCAACGGCGCAGAGCGGGAGTTTCCGCCAAACGATACGCGGTGCCGAAATGATGAATAACGTGCGCGATCTTGCCTTCGCGCAGAGCGATTTCCGCCAAACCTCTGACCGAGCGAAAACTTTCTTCCGCCACTTCAATCGCCCGGTTAAAAACCCTGTATGCTCTTTCCCATTCGCCGTATTGAAAATAACTTTCGCCGAGTCGTTCGAGAAAGAGGCTGTCATTTTCCCCGCGTTTTTCTGCCAGACGAAGCGCGGCAAAAGCTTTTTTCTGTAATTTCGAATTGCGCTCCGAACCGGCAAACGAATGCAGACACCGCGCAAATTCAAACAAAAGCCAGGCATCTTTCGGATTTAGAACGAGTGCGCGGCGAAAGGCTTCGAGAGCCTGAATCAAATAGCCGGAAAGCCTTAATTCGTTGGCAAGTTTCCGCAGATAATCGGCTTTTTCAATCGCATCTTCGGTGATCTGATAATTATCTCTTTTTCGTTTAACCGTTGAATGAAGATTTTGCAGCGAATTTTCGAGAAATTCCGCCGAAGGAATTTTGGCAAATTCCGCCTTCATCAGAGTTTCCTTCGGTTCTGCCAAATAATCGCGCAACTCAATCGAACGATTATCAAGCAGATTTTCCGACAGCAGCGGAAAAAGTTTGTGAACCATCCGGCGATAATCTTCGCCGCCCGAAGCGATGACAAAACGCAGATTCTTGCCCTGAACCGAAGTTCGGTAGCGATAAAAAACATTGCCGCCGCGTTTGAGTGCACGTAAGGCTTGCGTTTCGATCTGTTCAATATCATTAATTCGCAGACGATATTTCGTGCCGTTTGCCTGCGCCCATAATTTCGGCAAAAATCCCGTGCGCGTCAGACGCTTTCCGTCAAAAGTAATCCGGTCATTCCAGGCTAAAAAGGGAAAAACCAGCCAGCTCAGCAGAAAAAGCGGAATGGCGTAAAAATCTAATTTCAGATAAAAAAGAAATCCCGAAAAAAACGTCAGCAGAAAAAGCGCGGTAAAATAACTGTTCGGCGAAACCCTTATGTTGATAATTTTACCGGACAGAGTTTCAACCGCCGAATTTGCTTCGGTCGAAATATTCGCAGTTTTTGCCCGGGCGATATTGCTCACGTTTTTGGATTTTCCTTCATCAAATAAACCTTTTTTTCGTCTTTCGCGGTCAAAGACCGTTTGCCTTACGGGTTCAGTTTTATTAAAAAGTCTATTTACTACAAATAACCAATTGGACGAAAATTTTCAAATTATTTTCGCTAAATAAAAAAAAACCGCAGATTTTATTGATTTTGAAAGTTAAAACGGATAAAAAAACTTTCCGTTCAAAACTCCAACCTATCGCAAAAATCCGCGTTATATTTGTTTTACCTTTTACCTTTTACCATTTACCTTGAAAATTACATTCCCATCGGCAAACCGCCCATCGGTGCGGTCGGTTCGGGTTCGACGATTTCTTTGGCTTTTTCCGGATTCAATTCCGCGACTTTTTCCTTGGCTTCGCGTGCCGTCAAAGACATCGGAATGGCATTGCCGTCCGCATCTTTGGCTTCGCTTGCCGGTTTCGCAATGTTGAAATAAACCTCGACGGCTTCATTTGTTTTATTTTGTTTCTCGTATATTTTCGCCAGATTAAAATTGATCGTATCTTTTGCCGGAATCGGATTTTTAGACTCGGCTAATTGCTGATAAAGCGCGGCGGCTTCGTCCAATTTTCCGTCGTCCGTGTATGCTTGCGCCAAAGCAAATTTGGCAAGCATCCCGACTTCCCCGCTGTCATTCGATAACGCGGTCAATTCCTGAATTGCCGCGCCGCGATCAACTGCCAGACGATTTACGGCAATAAAATATCTTGCCTTTTCGCCGACGCTTCCGCCGAATTTATCTACAACCGCCTGAAATTCATTGATTGAAGCTTCCGCGCGTTCTTTTTGGGTTTTAAAGGTTTTCTGCGTCGAACCGGCGGGCGGCGGCGTATCGGAAACGGATGCCTGAGAAGTTTCAATCGCCTTGCCGAGCGCAGTTTGCGCCGCGTTATAGTTGCGATTGCTCCAAACATAAAAGATTCCGCCGATCACCAGCAAAACTCCAACTGCCGCCAGAGCGTAGGTTACGGTTTTGCCTTTGCCTTCAAATTTAGTGCTGAAATCTTCTATTTTTTTCCCGACGGTTGATTGAAATTCATCCTGAAAAGGTTTTTTCGGGTTGGCGGTTTCTTGCTGAACCACCGGTTCTTGAAATTGTGATAATACTTTTCGTTTTTTTCTAGCCATTGTTAAAACTGCAATCCTTCTTTCGCTATTCGTTATATAATTGATGATATGCTTTTTTTGTTTTTATGCAAAGTAGCAAATTTAACGTAAAGCACCGATGAAATCAAGTTTGTGTTTAAGTTTAGCGTTAACATCGTACCGCGGCGTCTCGCTGGCAGTCGTGGTGGCATCTTGCCGCCACAAAAAACCGGAAAATACAAAAACATAAGAGCGGGACGCTCTTATGACAGCCGCCCGGACGGACGGCGTTATAATTTTAACGAGTTAAAATGAGCAAAAATAAAATAAATATAATTTTTTTTAGATTTTCGGGAACAATTCAAAATAAACGGTGTCTAATAGAATAGTTCGCGGGAAATCGGCGGATGAGCAATTTGAAACTTTCAATTTTAGGGAAAGAAAAAAGGCGGGAAATGTTCTTCAGTAAGTCAATTACAATTGACGAGAAGGAATTAACAAATGTTGCATTGGCGACAGGCATTTCTTCTGCAAGCTCATCCGCGATTGATTCCGGCTTTATTGAAAATCTGAAAGCGGGCGATGCAAAAGCCTTCGACACTTTGGTAAATCGTTATGCAAATGATGTTTACGTGCTTCTTTTAAGAATCACCGAAGATGCCAAAGAAGCCGAAGATTTAATGCAGGAAACTTTTTTGAGCGCATTAAAAGCGATTGGAAAATTTCGCGGTGAAGCGGATTTGAAAACCTGGCTTTTCCGGATTGCCATAAATCACTCAAAGAATCGTTTTCGCTGGTGGAAACGCCGCAATCGTGAAAAAACGGTTTCTCTGGATGCGCCGGTCGGAGCAAGCGAAACGCCTCTGAGCGAAACGGTTTCGAGCGATTCTTTTTCGCCGGAAGAAAATGTTTTGCAAAAAGAACGCGAAAAAGTTTTAAGCAAAGCGTTAAATTCTCTGCCGGACATATTCCGTGAAGCCGTGATTTTATGCGACATCGAAGGTTTGAGTTATGAAGAAATCGCCGCAACTTTAGAGATAAATATCGGAACCGTAAAATCGAGAATCGCCCGCGGACGCGAAGAACTGCGAAAAAAACTGGAAGGTTTTTAGATATTTGATAAGTTTAGTCTTTCGTCATTAGTCATTTGTTCTTTGCTTTTGAAATTCAAAATTTTTGCAAAGAACTAAGGACAAATGACTAGTGACGAAAGACAAACAAGAGTGAATGATTGACTCGCCCCGGTATCACTTTTAATTAACCAAAATCGGTGCCAACTAGAAACGGGTCAAAGGTGACGATGAAATTCGGAGCGGATAATTTGAAAAGCCGTAATTTTTTTCGAGTTTCGGAACTATTTGAAAAAATAGATCAGCAACAACTTTTCCGAAACTTAAAAAATGGGCAATTTGAAAAATCCGCCATCGAACAAGCGTTGTTTTCTTGCAAAAAAGAAAACAGCCGGGGTCAGTGAGTCATTCACTCTGAATTTAGTCAAACATCCTTTGTCTTTTGTCAGTTGCAATTTGTGTTAAACAGCAACCGACAAAAGACAAAGGACAGAGGACGAAAAAAAATGAACTGCGAAAATTTACAATTTAATCTCTCTATCTATCTCGATGACGTTTTGACGGATAAAGACCGCGTCGCGCTTGATGAACACCTGGTGCGATGCCCTTTGTGCCGCCAAAAACTGTCGGATTTTCAAGCTCTGCGGAGAGATTTGCGAATGATGCCGCGCCCGGTCTTACCGAATGATCTATTAAATTCGGTAAGAAACCGTGTGGCTCAGGAATTAACTGCGCAAGTATATGTCGAACCGACTTATTCCGACAAATTCCAAGTTTGGGCGCGTAGTTTTCTGATGCCGTCTATGGTCGGAACTGCCGTCTCTTTATTGTTCGGTTTTATACTTTTGTGGGCTTTGATGACGGCAAACACTGGAATTCGTCAGGATGATGAGTCTGCCGTTTACGAAAAACCCAGCACTTCTTCGATTTTACTGGCTCAAGCCACACCGAATCTTTACGATGCCGAATTAACACCGTTTGAATTTGCTAACGAACGTATTTCTGTTTCAGCCGTGTCGCCTTCGCTCAATCCGCAAGGCGCATTGGTCGCGCTGACCAAATCGTTTATGCGCGGCGAAATGAAGGATGAAGAAGTCGTCGTCGTTGCCGATGTGTTCGGCAATGGTTTGGCGCAGATTGCCGAAGTGGTCGAACCTTCAAAAGACCGCCGCGCCGTGATCGAACTTGAAAAAGCCTTGAGAACAAATCCGGATTACGCGCCGCCGTTCGTTCCGGCAAATATGGATCACCGCTCCGAAACCGTGCGCGTCGTGTTGAAATTTCAAACCGTAAATCTCGATACGAACAAATTATCTCCAAATTAATTTCCGCCTGTGAAACTTCAAATATCCTCACCTCACTTCTGAATTCCGAGTTTTTTAACTTTTTCTATTTAAAAAATTCTATTCATCGGTTTGATCGTAATTGCCGACTCCAAGTTATTTTATTTTTATGGTTTTACATCTAACAATACCTTCGCCAAAATCAGAATTAAAAATTGATTTTTGGCATTGATTTTATGGGCTTTGTAAATATAACCAAAATCAGGATTTATATTTAATATCAGGTCTGCATTTTGCAGAACTATTATTAATTATTTTTGGATTTTCAGTTAATTTTTCAAGTCTTTTGTTTTCAATGATTATGTATTTTGAATTCGCCCAAAACTGGCGAAGGTATTGATCTAATTATCCGCTAATAATCTTCGGCATTCGGCAAAAGAATCTCCATCCAAGGACTCATCAGAAATTTCTCCCCACTTTCTTTATCCAAATCTGTCCATGCTTTGCTAAGTTCCTGTGTTCCTGATTTCATCCACCATACGTATTTTCCTTCCTCTTTTTTAATAATGCAACAGTATTGATAATGCGATAATGTTAGGTAAATCCGCTTATTTATATAGTCAACTACAACCTTTGTGTTGTGTTCTGTATTTGATCCTGTTCCTGTATATTCAGCTAGCCCCTGTGGTCCGACATATTTTCCTATGACAATAGATGAACCGCTTCCTTCTCCCGAGAATTCTTTATAATGATTATGTAATGCCTTGCAAAATTCAGGTAGTCTTGTTTCGCTTTCAAATGTTGGAGACGGAAGGACTTCGTGAGAATCCTGATGCCAACTTCGTAAAGTTCCCCCTTCACCGGGAGTTGTCTTCTTGCGCTTTAATTCGTCAGGGGTGCGTTCGTCAATAAATAATGCTCCGCAAGGTTCAAACTGAAAACGCAAATCAAAGATCATATTAAGTAGTGGTCTGGGCAAAAGTATCTTCGCTGTTTTCCATGGGATTTGTCTTAATTCTAACTTATCCTTACCCAAAGGTTTAACTGTTTTGAGTTCACCTTTAACAAGCAAAGGACCTAAAATATTGGCACATTGTTCCCACATATCCGGATCATTTTTCCAAACTGGTTGCGATTTTATCAGACTGGAATGTAGGTATCCATCACACGGGACAGAATGGTACCGTTTTAAATAATTTGGACACACAACGGTCGGAAATAAATGCTTTTTATTTATCGTTTCGCACACACAGCTTTCGAATCCCTTCACTTCTTTTTGGTCATCGGTAAATAACAAAATATTTACCACAGCAATTAACTCATCTAATTCAACTTTCTTTTTACTTAATTCGGATTTTTCATATTTTTTGTAGTGAGTTTCTATTAAATTCTTTTTTTCTTCAACTACAGGTTTTTTGATTAAGAAAACAATTTCATCATAGACCACAGTTTTCATATATGACTTCCAATGCTCTAAAGTCATACTAGAGTCTGTTAAACCTATACCGGAACAAAATTGAGCCGGAGAGATCACAATCCTGCGATTTAATGGTTTGAATGGACATTCTAAAATAATTTCAGGAACAACTTCTGTTTGTATTACGTTTATTTTGGATTTTTGGGCTTTTTTACTTAATTTCTTTTTTGATTCTACTGTTGTTACCCTAGCTTCTTCAACTTCTTTTAATTTGCCAAATCCTAAATCGTGGTATCTATCATCAGTACATAATTCTGTTAAGGCTACTTTTAATAATCGTATTTGGTTTTCCTCAAAATAAAATAAGTGATGATCCTCAAACTCTACTTCTTTAGGTTCTTCGTCGAGTGTTTCATCTCTGAAAACCTTTCCGCAACGCCTGCAAATCAAATGCATAGTTATCCTCCGTATGTTTGCCGTAGCTTTTCTTGAGTCAATTCATTTAACTCACCTGTTGCCTGCTCTTTGGACAAATACTTTTCTTGAAATTCTTTAATAGCCTTAGTCAAAGCCTCGTTTAAATTACCGTCAACCGGACCCGAATAAAATCCCAGATTATCAAGTCGTCCCTGAACACCCGAAATCACCGTAACCGGATCTAAATGTCCAAGTTGAAGAGAATACTCTTCTCCTGTTTTCAAAAATGTTATAATTGCCAACTTTGCATCAGGAGAAATTACCGCTTTGATATATCCGTCGTCATCGGTTTCTCCTTCAGTCTTTTTGCCATCAATATCAAGTTCGTATTTTTCGGCGGCTCGCGGTTTATCATCTTTCATAAATCGGATGACCAGCTTTTCAGGAACGCCTTTGCGTTTGAACCGATGCCGTTTCTGGTACGCCACGGTTTCCTTTTTCTCTTCCTTTTCCCGGATGAAAACCACATCGCCCGGTAAAAGAGCATTGAGATTTTTTCGCTCTTGCTTCAGGCTTTCGTTTTTGGGATCGTTCCAAATGGTTTCCGGGAAAAATCCTCTTTCAAACGCAATGCTCGAAATGCAGTCGCCTTGTTTTACTATATATTCTTCATAGTTCATAAACGTTTATTGACTCGATTCCGTCTTAGGACCGCCAGTGTTGACAAATTCCCACGATGTTTTGTCTAATTCGGGGAAAGTTATTTCACAATCACCATTAACCGAACCTTCAACCCGCGCCCAGCCGTTTTGATCCAGGGTTCCCTCTTTTTCACTTCCGTCCGGTAATGTCATTTTATATTTTTCATTCGGGATCGGCTTTCCGTCCTCTCCAAGAAGTTCGATTTCAATCCAATGCAGATGCGGTTTGCCCTTCATTTGAAACTTATGAACCTGCTTGGTCGGTTCTTTAACTTCCTTCGGTCGTATGTCGGGTATGAAAATAAAATCACCGGGTTGCAGATTTTTCAGTTCAATTCGTTTTCTGCGTAAAGATTCATTATTTGAGTGATTCCAAACTGTTTCCGGCAAAAGATACTTTTCATGGATTATGCAAAAGAGACAATCACCCAATTTTACACGATAATTTTCTGCCATAATTATTAGAAGTTATCTCAAAAATTCCAAAATTCGGTTAAGTGAGCGGTCTTTGACCGCGTGTTTAGTGGCAAACGCGGTCTTGAGAGCGGCTTGCCTAACGGGTTATTTCGTTTTTTTGAAATAGCCTTTAGTTAGTATTCAAAACAATTAAAAAGAGTTTTCAAGGCTCTATTCACAGAGTAGGAAATCCGTAATTCTCTACCTTTCGGGTTCAGTAATCCATTTCTTTTAAAACTTATATTAACGGCAAAAAACTTTAAAAACAATAAAAATTAATTTGTTATAATTTGCCTCAGCAAAAAATGAGGATTGGATAATTTGTTAAAATTTTTGTTATGGATGCCAATGTTTCTTGTCAGACAGATTTCTTTCATACTTAGCACTTCAGGCAAGCCACACACCTTGCAATCCGAACTTGCCATATATTGCCCAAAATTGTTAGCTTTAATTATGTACATAATTTCACAAAAGAGGAAGAACAAGGATGGGTGAACAAAATACTTTTCAAGATACGATTCAGGATTACATAAAAAATTTCGAGAAAACCGCCGCCGATTGGTTTGAAATCGCCGCCGATACATTTGCCGGGAAAGCCGACACTTTGCGCGACGGAACAGAACTCGATCCGGTCGCGCTGCCGCGTGATCTATACGCGCACGAACACGCGCAGACCGAATGGTGGTATTACACCGGACACGCCGAAACCGCATCGGGCAAAAAATTCGGGTTTGAGCTCGTGTTTTTCAAACGACGAACGGATTTGGACAAATTTTCGCTCGTGCCGCTCAGGCTTCTCGGCAATCCGATCTATTTCGCGCATTTTGCGCTGACGGACGTTGACGGTAAAAAATTCCGCTACGCGCACCGCAAAAGTTCAAACGGCTGGTTTGATTTTCCGGCTTCGGCGAGCGAAAGCCATTTTCATTTGCGTTTGGGCGATTGGTCTTTGCGCGAATCGCACGGCACGCATATTTTGCGGGCAACGGTCGGAGAAAATGTCGTTTTTGAAGCGAATCTGAAACCGACAAAAAAACCGATCTTGAACGGCACAGGCAAAGACGGCGTTTCCTTCAAAGACGAAGGGGAAGCCTCGCGCTATTTTTCATACACGCGGATGGAAATGGAAGGCGATCTGATCCTGGACGGCAAGACCGAACATTTTAACGGTTCGGCGTGGATGGACAGAGAATTCGGCACGTGGACACCGACCGAAAAACAAAAGGGTTGGGATTGGTTCTCGATTCAGCTCGATGACGAAACCGAATTAATGTGTTATCAATTGCGCGACAGTTTAGGCAAAGTTTCTGATTTTTCGAGCGGAAATTTCGTCAAAAAAGACGGCGAATTTACGCCGCTAATGCATAAAGATTTTACAATCGAACCGACCGGATTTTGGAAAAGTCCGCGCACCAAAGCGACGTATCCGAGCGGCTGGAAAATCAAAGTTCCGCAATTCGACATTGAATTAACGGTTGATCCGGTCATCGAAGATCAGGAATTAGATACCCGCGGCACGACGATGATCGTCTATTGGGAAGGCGCGTGTTCCGTGAACGGAAAATCCGGCGAAAATGCTGTAACAGGTCGGGCTTACGTCGAACTCGTCGGCTATGACCGCTCACACGATCAGCCGAATCTTGCTTATTTTTTGATGGGAAACAGTTTTGAATTCCCGGCGAAATCTTTTTTTGATTAAATTTACTGCCGGAATTTTCAAAACTCCGGCAGTAAAACTTTTTTTACGGTCTGCAATTATTTAAGGCTTATTCGTTATTATCATAGCTTCAAAAAGAGTTTTTTGGTTTATTTCGGTGTAAATTAAACGGTTTGTAGTTTATGATTCTAAAAATTATGATGAATAATCGAATCTGCCTGATAATTTTAGCGTCGGTTGTTTTTTCGTTTTTCGGTTCGAATATTTTCGGACAACCTGAAAATGCCGAAAAAATTGCCCGCGCTAAAATTTTATTTGACGAAGCCCTCTCGTTAAATAGTCAAAGAACTGCCAAATCTTACCGCCAAGCCTTAGAAAAGTTTCGTCAATCAAACCTACTTTATAAGGATGCGGGCGATGAAAGCGGCGCGGCAAAATCACTGGTCGGAATCGGCATCACCACAGACGCTTTAGAAGAAACCGCCGATGCTCTAAATGCTTACCGAAACGCACTTCTTATTTTTCAGAAGCTGAAAGACAATTTTTGGGAAGCGCGGACATTAAATAATATCGGCAGTATTTATGATAAATTGGGCGAAAAACAAAAAACTCTCGAATATTATTCCAAAGCTTTGCCGCTGCGCCGCGCCGCCCAAGATTCTTCGGGCGAAGCCGTTACATTAAACAGTATCGGTGCGGTCTATCTGGATTTGAGTGAAAATGAAAAAGCTCTGGAATATTTCAATTCAGCATTACCGATTCGCCGTTTGGTCGGTGATAAAAACGGCGAAGCCGTTACCTTAAATAATATCGGCAGAGTTTTTGATAATCTCGGAGATCGGCAAAAGGCTCTCGAATATCACAATTTAGCTCTGCCGCTGCGCCGCGCCGCCGGAAATCTCAACGGCGAAGCCACCACACTCAATAATATCGGCTTGATCTATGCTGATTTGGGCGAATTGCAAAAAGCTCTGGGGTTTTACGAACAATCGCTCAAGATATTTAAGAATGTCGAAGATAAATCGAGCGAAGCTATTGCGCTCAATAATATCGGCACAGTTTATTCAGATTTGGAAGAGAATCAGAAAGCCATCGAATTTTATACAATGGCTTTGGAACTTTATATTTCTATCGGAAATAAAAGCGATGCGGCAACCACGCATAATAATCTCGGTCTTGTTTTTACAAAACTGAAGAACAAGGACAAATCTCTGGAAAACTTCAACCGGGCATTGCCGATTTTGCGCGAAATCGGCGAAAAAAGAGTCGAAGCCATCACGCTCGGTAATCTAATGCTTGCCCTGAAAACTTTTGAAAATCCGCAACTGGCGATTTTTTACGGCAAACAATCGGTCAATAAATATCAGGAATTGCGTCTGGCAATCAAAGGTCTGGATCCGAAAATTCAAAAAACTTATCTTCAATCGATTGAAAATACTTATCGTAATTTAGCCGATCTGCTGATCGAACAGGGGCGTTTTGCCCAAGCCGAACAGGTTTTGGCAATGCTCAAGGAAGAAGAATACTTCGATTTTGTCAGGCGCGATGCCGATGAAATCAAGAGCTTAAAAAACCGGGTCACGCTTACTGAAAAAGAGCAGAAATTAATCGAACGCTATTTGCTTCTGGCGCAAAAAGTTACGGAAATCGGGCAGAAATTTCAAAAGCTCAATGATAAAAAACGACGGCTTTCACAGATAGATTCGGCTCTTTCGCCCGAAGAACAAAAGATTTACGATGAACTTTCCACGCAATTAAGCGATGCAAATGCGGTGTTTAAACTGTTTTTGGAAAAAGAACTCGTTGCGGAAATCGGCAAACAAAAAGCAAAAGAAATCGAA
>JBBRVS010000171.1:0-12484 GCA_038246645.1 Pyrinomonadales bacterium | reverse complement strand
GGCGGATGAAAAAATTAATTTTAGAGAACTTCCGCTGATGCAAATCGGCAATAAAACGGCGACTTATCTCTATGATTTCGACACGCCGCGTTATCGCGCAACCGATTCCTACACGGCATTTATCAAGATTGCCGAAGGTTGCGACCGCCCGTGCGCGTTTTGTTCGATTCCCGCAATGCGCGGTTCGTTTCGTTCGCGCAGATTCGGTTCGATTTTGAAAGAAGCCGAAGACCTTGCAAAACAAGGCGTCAAGGAAATCGTTCTGATTGCGCAGGATTCTTCGCGGTTCGGTGAAGATTTGGGCGAAGTTGATGCCCTCAGTAAGCTGATTCGCGCACTCGGCGAAATCGAAGATTTAAAATGGATACGCGTAATGTATGCCTATCCGACGCATATTTCCGACGAATTTTTACGTGCTATCGCGGAAACGCCGAAAGCCGTAAAATATCTTGATATGCCGCTCCAACACGGTTCGCGCAATGTTTTAAAACTGATGAAACGCGGTGGAACTCGTGAATCTCTGGAAAAATTAATTCGCCGTGTCAGAGAAAAAGTTCCCGGAATTACGATTCGCACGACATTTATCACGGGTTTTCCCGGCGAAACAGAAGCAGATTTTGAAGAACTGATGAGTTTCGTTAAAAATTGCGAATTCGATAACGTCGGCGTTTTTACATATTCCGACGAGGAAGGCACTCCGGCGTTCGATCTGCCGGGCAAAGTTGATGCGAAAACGATGAAACGCCGCCGCGCTACTTTAATGAAGGAACAGGCAAAAATCAGCAAAAAGAAAAACAAGGCAAAAATCGGCAAAACCTTTAAAGTCCTTTTTGAAGGTCTTTCACAAGAATCCGATCTGCTTTTTCAAGGACGGCTCGAAGGACAGGCGCAGGAAATTGACGGTTATATTTTAATCAACGATATGCCCGAAGATTTAGATCCGAAAATCGGCGAAATTTACAACGTCAAAATCAGCGAAGCGCATAATTACGATTTGATCGGCGCAATAGTTTAAATGCGTTATACAAGTTATTTCACCTCGCAAGAAAAATTATTTTTTATGTAAACTCTGTTCGCGATTAATAGAAAAAAGTCGGGGAAAATTATTTTCCCGCCTTTTTTCCGCTTACCATTTGCCAAAATTTTAATCGTCTGATTCCCGGGTAAATTCTACCTTGCTTTCGGCAATTACTTTTCCGGCTTTCTTTTTTTTCAATGTCCCGCTGAGAACTTTTTCATCTGCCGCGGTCAGCGCGTCTCCGCTGAAGTCCGGTCTGCTCAAAACTCCTTCATAAATATTTTTTATTGACATTTTTTTAAGTTAGAATTATTATAATCCTATCTTAAGGACATAAAGCACGCAATGAAAGTTATCGAAAGTTTAGGATTTACGAAACAGCGTCAAACTGTGCTCCGAGTGATTCGCGAATCGGACGAGCATCTGACAGCCAACGAGGTTTTTGATGATGCCCGCCGACTTCTGCCGGGTATCTCGTTCGCGACCGTTTATAATTCTCTGCGCTACTTAAAGAATGAGGGGCTGATCGGCGAAATCCGGTTCGGCACCGATTCCACCCGTTACGACCGCAAACTGACGCGGCACGACCACGCTCTGTGTAACAAGTGCGGAAAGCTGGTTGATCTGGAACTGTCTATTCCGGCGGGATTGATTGAAGAAGCGTCCGCCCTCTCGAAATTCCAAACAGAATCAATCGAATTAACTCTGCGTGGTTTATGTCCTGAGTGCAGTAAATAAGCAAATTAACATCATAAATTTGTTCCGAAAAAAAATCTAAAAAACAAATCAAAAGGAAAGGTAAAACAAAATGGCACATGACATAGAACAGAGTGAATCATCAAATGACCCGGCTTTGGAAAGAAACGGTTCAAGCCGATGCCCGTTTACGAGCGGAGCCATCAAATTCACCACTGCAAGTCACAGGTCTAATCGTGACTGGTGGCCGAATAAGTTGAATTTGAACATCCTACGACAACACTCTCCCCTATCCGATCCGATGGGCGAGGGATTTAATTACGCGAAAGAATTCAGGACTCTGGACCTGGCGGCAGTGAAGGAGGATCTTGCCGCGCTGATGACCGATTCGCAGGATTGGTGGCCGGCGGATTTCGGACATTACGGACCATTGTTTATTCGCCTGGCGTGGCACGCCGCCGGAACCTACCGCATTGGCGATGGACGCGGCGGCGGCGGTCGCGGTCAACAGCGGTTCGCGCCGCTCAACAGTTGGCCGGACAATGTGAGCCTGGATAAAGCGCGTCGGCTCTTGTGGCCGATCAAGCAGAAGTATGGTCGGAAGATTTCCTGGTCCGATCTCTTCATCCTCGCGGGCAATGTCGCCCTGGAAACGATGGGTTTCAAGACGTTCGGTTTCGGCGGCGGGCGCGAAGATGTTTGGGAGCCGGATCAAGATGTTTACTGGGGTGCCGAAACGACTTGGCTGGCTGGCGACATCCGCTATCAAAATGGGTCTGAAGGCGTTGAAAAAGACGGCGGGGTGCTGGTGTCCGACGATGATGCGAATGGCGACATCCATAGCCGGAAGCTGGAAAATCCGCTGGGCGCGGTGCAAATGGGACTGATTTACGTCAATCCCGAAGGTCCGGACGGGAATCCCGATCCGATCGCGGCGGCTCACGATATTCGCGACACGTTCGGACGCATGGCGATGAATGACGAAGAAACCGTCGCGCTGATCGCGGGCGGGCATAGCTTCGGCAAAACGCATGGCGCGGCTGAGGCATCGCACGTGAGCGTCGAGCCGGAGGCGGAAAGCATTGCAGCACAAGGCTTCGGTTGGGCGAACAGTTTCGGTACGGGAAAGGGAGCCGACACGATTACCAGCGGTTTGGAAGTTACCTGGACGACAACCCCGACAAAGTGGAGCAACAACTTTTTCGAGAATCTGTTCGCCTTTGAATGGGAACTCTCGAAGAGTCCCGCCGGCGCGCAGCAGTGGGTTGCTAAAGGTGCTGACGCGATCATACCGGATGCTCACGATTCGTCGAAACAACATTTGCCGACCATGTTGACCACCGACTTGTCATTGCGGTTCGACCCGGAATACGAAAAGATCTCAAGACGTTTCCTGGAGAATCCGCACGAATTCGCGGACGCGTTTGCCCGGGCATGGTTCAAACTGACGCACCGCGATATGGGTCCGCGCGTCCGATACCTCGGACCCGAAGTGCCGGAGGAAGAACTCATCTGGCAGGATCCGATCCCGGAAGTTACGTATGAATTGATTACCGATCAGGACATTGCCGCGCTTAAAGGTAAAATACTCGATTCAGGATTGTCCGTATCTCAACTGGTATCTACTGCCTGGGCATCAGCCTCGACGTTCCGCGGCGGTGATAAACGCGGCGGCGCGAATGGCGCACGAATTCGCCTTGAGCCGCAGAAGGCTTGGGAAGTCAATAATCCGGCGCAATTGGCGGCGGTTCTGGAAACTCTTGAGGGCATCCAAAAAGAGTTTAACGATGCTCAGTCCGCTGAAAGACGGGTTTCGATCTCCGACCTGATCGTTCTTGGCGGTTGCGCCGCTGTCGAGAAAGCAGCGAAAGATGCCGATCATAATGTGACGGTTCCCTTTAGTCCGGGACGCGCCGATGCATCGCAAGAGCAAACGGAAGTAGAATCATTCAGATATTTGGAGCCGCAGGCGGACGGATTCCGCAACTATAAGAAGAGTCATCACCGGACGAAGGCGGAGGAACTGCTGGTTGACAAAGCGCAACTGCTGACGTTGACCGCGCCAGAAATGACGGTTCTGGTCGGCGGTTTGCGTGTCTTAAACGCGAACTTCGACGGGTCACAACACGGCGTATTCACGAACAATCCGGAGATGCTTACCAACGACTTCTTTGTCAACCTGCTCGATTTCGGCACGACGTGGAAGGCGACATCCGAGGCGGAAGAAGAGTTCGAAGGTCGTGATCGTGAAACAGATGAAGTCAAGTGGACCGGCACCCGGGTTGATCTGATCTTCGGTTCAAATTCGGAGCTTCGAGCTTTAGCAGAAGTTTACGGATGCGATGATTCTCAGGAGAAGTTCGTGCAGGACTTTGTCGCGGCGTGGAGCAAGGTGATGAATCTTGACCGCTTCGACCTGATCTGATTTCAGCGCAGTTGTCTTAGAGTTAAGAGGTGGTCAGGCAAACAGACCACCTCTTTTAAATGCCAATTTCATTAGAGGTCTTTCCTAAATAATAATTTGATAAATTCAAGTAGAAATTAACCGCAGAGACGCAGAGACGCAGAATTTTTTTAGATAAAAGAAAAAGAAATTTGCCTGTTATCAAAATATTACTGAATTTACAGCAATTTTAACTTAAATTTCTCAGCGTCTCAGCGTCTCTGCGGTGAAAAAGATATTTTGGAAAGATGTCTATTGTTTAATAAAGTATACGAGCGCGGGGCTTTATTAAACAGGAGATTATCGCCGATCATTTTGCAAAATCTTGCCGGCATCAGCCATCTGTGGAACGTGTTTCGGTAGATTCATTTTTTACATTCCTAATACTGCAATTTTGTTGTGATTTTTCAAAGTTTCACGAATCCACAAAACCAAATCATCAATCAATTTCATTAATTCGACTCTGCTTTTTTTGAAATCTTTGGTGAAATTTTCTTCAATATCTCGAAAAGTAAAATTCAGATTAGCTGTTAGTTCATCAAGACTTTCGGATTTTCGCAAAACCTCTTTCAACTTATTGAGTTCATCAATTATGTCTTGCCAGACAGTTTTATCTACGGACATAAAAGAGTAATGGTCATAATTATTGATATATCCGGCAAGAATCGGTTCAATGTAGCAAATCTGCCAATAATAAATAAACACGGATTCTTTGCCCCAACATTCCTGCTCATAAATGCCGGGTAAAAATTCAAAATAACAGGTGCTTTGACACTTATTTACATCCTTTATTAACTCGATCATTTTGTTATTTCAAAATTTTTTGCAAAACAAGATTTGTCCCGACCTCTCTGCCGTAGGGAAACCGAAGCGTTCCGACTTGCTCAAAACCGTATTTGGCGTAAAATTTCTGCGCCCGCCGATTTTCTTCCCAAACGCCGAGCCAGATTGCTTTAAATCCTTTTTTTCGCGCGATTTTAATAGAATGCCCGAGCAAGATTTCGCCGATTCCCGCGCCGAAAACTCGTTCTAAAATATAAATTCGCTGGAGTTCGATTGCCGGTTCATTTTTGACGCTCTCGTGCGGTTCGCCCGTCCGCAATTTGGCATAACCGACCGCTTTTTCGTCCTTGAAAATGATGAAAAAGATGGAGTTCGGATCTTCGATTTCCGTCCGCATTTTTTCCGGCGCAAAGGTTTCGGTGATATAATTTGCCAGATTATTCGCTGAATCTTGCTCAAAATAGGCTTCGTAAAAAGTTACTGCGCTGAGGACCGAGATCAAATTTGCATCCGCTTTTGCGGCTTGGCGAATTGCTGTATTCATTTGGATAAAATACAACGAAAATTTGAGTGAAACCAATCGGATTTTTAGTTTTTTTGTACGGTTTCTATTTGAAAACTCATTTTTAAAATAGTTTATAATTTAGATTCGAGTTCCGAAATTAACCAATTACTTACATCATTTAGACTTTCCTGTGAAATTTGATGTGCCATTTCGTATTCTTTGTATTCGAGATCAACGGGAAGGCGCGAAAGAATTTCCTTTGTTGCGCGACCGTTTTCGATTGGCAGAACGGGATCGTAAATGCCGTGCGTGACGAAAACGGGGAAATTTTTGAATGCGTCGGAATCTTTTGTTTCGGGCAGCATTTCGCTCATGGCGCGTCCGCTCATGGCGACGACTCCGGCGAATTTTTCCGGTGCGCTCAACATTGCGCTCAAACTCATCATCGAACCTTGACTGAATCCGCAGAGATACACCCGTTTCGCGTCGAGATCGTGTTCGGCGACGATTTCATCAATAAATTCGAGAATCATCTGCCGGCTTTGCTCGAATTGTTTGGCATTAAAGCCGATCTTTCCGGGTTCGAGCAATAATTCAAACCACGCAAATCCGCCATAAGGCAATGTAAAAGGCGCACGAACGCTGGCGATAAAAAAGCGTTCATCCAGAAAAGGCGCGAGTCCGAAGAGATCATTTTCATCCGCGCCGATGCCGTGAAGCAATAGAAGAAGCGGCGGTTTTTCGGATTCGATTGTTTTTGTCGGTTCTTTGTAGCGATATTTTAATGTCATAATTTAAAATCAGCACGAGCGAACGGTAGCGAGCCGTTGATATTCTAAAAAGTATGTTAACGGTCTAAAAGTATTATGCTGAATATTTTTCAATTGCCTCCAACTTTAGTTCTACCGTTTGACCCAAATCTGGCTTTTTAAGGTTGATTTTTAAGACAGTATCTAAAGCCTTAAACTCTTTTGCCTCAATCCTCCAACTAAAGTTGGAGGCAATTTATGAAAACATTATTTTTAGCTCACTACCAAAATTATAATAATGCAAAAGTGTTTTAGTCGAATGGTTTATGATAAAAATAATCGTTTTATCGGATAAACCTGCTCACTACCGTTCGCTATACTGATTATTTTTGTTTTGCCAGCCTTCTTTGCTTCTCGAAATGCTCAAAAATCAAATTTGCCGTTTTTAATCCGACGAACGGCACGAGGTCTTTTTTCTCGGCTTTGGCGATGCGTTCGATCGAGCCGAAATTCTTTAATAATTTCAGTTTGCGCTTTTCGCCGACTCCGGGAATGGCGGTCAGTTCCGAAGTAAAGTCACGAATTTCGCGGCGTTTGCGGTGATATGTAACGGCGACGCGGTGCGTTTCGTCGCGGATTTGCTGAATAAGACGAAAAACGGGCGAAGTCGGTTCGAATTTGACGGGGTTTTCCTCATTCCCGAATTTTAAAAGATGCGAGATTTCGCTGTGTTTCTTCGGCGGTTTGACCAAGCCGACGATCGGAATCATCTCTAAATCCAATATTTGCATTGCTGCTGCCGCCGCCGAAATTTGTCCTTTGCCGCCGTCTATGAAAATCAGTTGCGGCAGAGGTTTTTCTTCGTTTAATAATCTTTTGTAACGCCGGAAAACGGCTTCGTTCATCGAAGCGAAATCGTCCGCGCCTTCGACCGTTTTGATCTTGAAACGGCGATATTCGGCGCGGTTCGGTTTGCCGTTCTCAAAATGAACAATGCCCGCGACATTGTCCGCGCCTTGAATGTTTGAAATATCGAAACTCTCGATTCGTTCGGGAAAATGCGGCAATTCCAAAATTTCCTGAAGATCGCCGAGCAGTTTTTTCGTGTCGGATTTGAGAACGCGGAATCTCTGTTCAAAGGAAATCTTCGCATTTGTTTCGACCAAAGCAATCATCTCGGCTTTCTGCCCGCGTTTCGGTTCATAAATATGCACGCGGCGACCGCGCCGTTCGGTCAGAATCTTTTCGAGCGGAATGCGGTCTTCAAAATCAACCGGAACGTGGATTTCGAGCGGCACATAATCGGTCGTGTAATACTGCGCGAGAACTTCGCCGAGAAATTCCGAAGCGTCGAAACTTTCTTCCGGCAGATCTTCCCAGAAAAACTCACGGCGACCGACGATCTTGCCTTCGCGCATCGTGAAAAGCTGCAAGGCAAGCTGCGAATCCTTTCGATAATAACCGAAAATATCGACATCGCGGTCGGGCGTTGTCGCCATTTTCTGCTGTTCGGCGAGCGCGCGAACCGTCGAGCGCAGATCGCGGTATTTGGCGGCGAGTTCGTAATTTTGTTTTTCCGCAAACTGCCACATTCGCTGCTCGAGATCGTCGGCGAGCTGTTTGTTTTTGCCGTCGAGCAGAAGTTTTACGTCGCTGACCGCTTCCTTATATTCGTCGGGTTTGCAGAGTTCTCTGACGCACGGCGCAAGACATCTTTTTAAGTGATATTCAAGGCACGGGCGCGGCAATTTCCCGTCAATCTCGATGTTGCAGGTGCGCAGCTGGAATGTTCGATTGATCAGATCGAGAGTTTTTCGCGCCAGTGCTGCGGGCAAAAAAGGTCCGTAGTATTTCGCCCCGTCGCGGATGATTTTTCGGGTGATAACTACTTTGGAAAAAGGCTCGTTCGTGATCTTCAGATGCGGATATTGTTTGTCGTCCTTTAATAAAATGTTGTAGCGCGGTTTGTGTTTTTTGATGAGATTTGATTCCAAGACCAATGCTTCGACTTCATTATCAACAACGATAAATTCAAAATCGGCGATGTTTGAAACAAGCCTGCGCGTTTTTGCGTCCATATTGCGCGACGATTGAAAATACTGACGAATCCGGTTTCGTAAATTTTTCGCTTTGCCGATGTAGATTATTTTCCCGTTTTCGTTTTTGTGAATGTAAACGCCCGCATCGGTAGGCAGATTTTTGAGTTTTTCGTCTATCGTCATAAATAAATCTTACGAAAATGAAGGGCAAACTCCAAATCAATTTGACATTAGAAAAAAGTTGTTCTAAATCAAATATGTAATTTCCAATTCAAACAAAAAACAGGAGAAATTTATAGCAACCAGAGAAACTACAAAAATGGTTTTGCAGTCAATGATTGCAGTTGCTTCAGCCGCGCTCGGACTTGTCGCCGCGCTCGCGTGGAACGATGCGATCAAGGAAACAATCAAACTTTTAATGTCAGATGATGAAAGTTTGACATCGAAATATATTTACGCAGGTTTGGCAACGGCGATTGCAGTCAGCGTCGTTTTGGTTTTGGCAAAACTCGCCGCAAAAGTCGGCGGCGAAGCAGCAATTGCCCGCGAAGCCGAAGGATAAGTGGAAATATTAACCTTTGATAATTTCACGTTCAGAAGTCAACGCTTCAGTTTGTAAAAAACGCCGCAATCCGCCGGCGGTTGCACGACGAAGCGTTGACTCTGAACTTAATAAGTCATCGCAAGATTTTATGCTTCCTGTTTTATATTTTCTGAAGCGGTTTGTTTTTCGGCGGAAATTGGCGGAATTGCAGGTTTGGTGGTTGTGGTCGGCGCAGACCACGAAGCGTTGCGCGTCATTGTTCCCCAGCTCGATTCGGTTCTAAGAAGCCATTTAATAATTCCTTCGAGCCGCCAGATAGATTGTAATTGGCGATAACCGAAGTTTTCCAGAAATGCGCCGAAGATCAAAATCAGCAAATCCTTTTTGCGCGGATAGGTGCGGAATGTGATTTCTTCCAAAAAAATCGAAGAGATCGAAAGCAGAAAACCCGTGCCGAATGAAAGCAGCAAAAACGCAAAAACGCCTTCGCTGCTGATCAATCCGAGAAAATAGCAGAGCAAAAAGAACAGATGTCCGGCGACTTCGATGACCGGGCTGATGCCTTCGAGAAAAAGCAGAAACGGAAACGAAGTCCAGCCGACCGGACCGCCTTTCGGGTGAAACATCAGTTTTCGGTTTTCCCACAAACAATCGAACAAACCTCTCTGCCAGCGAACGCGCTGTCTCTTTAAAACAGCCAAAGTTTCCGGTGCTTCCGTCCAGCAAACCGGATCAACGACGAAATCGAGCCGATACGGTTTTCCTTGAAGTCGAAAATGTCGGTGCAGACGTAGCACCAGGTCCATATCTTCGCCGAGCGATTTATGGCTGTAACCGCCGACTTCCGTGACCGCTTCCTTTTTAAAAAGCCCGAACGCGCCGGAAATCAAAGGCAAAGCGTTAAAATAATTCCAGCCGACTCTGCCGCTTAAAAATGCCCGCGTATATTCCAAAACCTGAAAAAGTGCCAGAAAATTTTTCGGCAGACCGATTTTTGTAAGCTGTCCGCCCTCGACTTCGCAGCCGTTCAAAATCCGTACGTTTCCGCCGACTCCGACCGTGTCAGGATTTAATAAAAAAGGCTGAACCATCAATTTCAAACAATCGCGTTCGAGAATCGTATCGGCATCGAGCGGCATAAAAAGCCCGTATTTCGCGCCGTTGATTCCGGCGTTTGACGCGTCCGCCTTGCAGCCGCCGTTTTCCTTGTCAATGACGCGCAAATTGTGATGAATCTTCGATTGATAAACCGCTTTGACGGGTTTGTGTTCGATCCGGCGGCGAAAGGCGACGGGCAGAATTTCGAGTTTGAACTCTTCGGTTAAAACAGCGATCGAATTGTCTTTCGAGCCGTCGTTGACGATGATAATTTCAAACTCGGGATAATCTAACTGGAGCAAGGCTTTAATCGTCGGAACAATGACCGCTTCTTCGTTATATGCCGTGACGATCAGAGAAATCGGCGGTTCGAAGCCGGTTTCCGAGAGAGGGAATTTATGAATCGTCTGGCGCTGAATAAAACGCGGCAAAACGCCGAGCGATATTATTGTCAGGATCAAATAAATACCGTTCAGTGCGATGAAATATCCAAGAAAGAACCATTGAACTACCTGGACAAAATAGGAGATGAAGTCGGCGTATTGCATAACAGACGCTTTTCGGCGAGGACTTGTTTGAGAATGTCGCGGGCAAATTCATTCGGCAGAGTTTCGGCAAATTTTTCAATTTTTTTCTCGCTGATCGAGGGCATCTGCAATAAAGCCGAAGCCGAACGGTAACGCACCCACCAATCAATATCGTTGAGCGAATCAAGCAGAAGTTTTGTGTCTTGTTTGTGTCCGATGCGCCCCAGAGTCTGCACGACTTGCAGACGAATTTCCCAGCGTTCGGATGTAATCAACTCGCGCACACGCGGCAGAGATTTGCCCGAATTGACGAGCCGCAAACAGGCGATAAGAACTTCCGCCTGATCGCTTTCGTGCAAAATTTTATGAACGAGCGGCGATGATGAACTGACGTGAACAATCATTAAATAGGAAACGATCCGCGCCATTTGCCGTTCATCGATTTTTTGCGCGTAAGTTTTTTCGACAAGGCGAACAAGCGGTTCGGAAATCAAATCTCTGTCGAGTTCAATCAGAACTTTAACGACAAAAGTCGGCGACCAATCTTGCCGTTTGGCAATCATTGAAAGATGTTTTTCGAGCGTTACTTCAAAATCTATCCGAAATAAAGCCCGCCAAGCCCAGAGCGAAATTATCGGATCACGCACGACAATCAATTTTTCGATTTCTTCGTAAGCCTCCCTTTCCTGAAGATTTCCAAGCGTATTGATCGCTAAAATTTGCTTTTCCAGCGAGATGCTTTTCAGCATTTTGACGGCTGTTTTATTGACTTCGAGAAATTGAGCGAGGGAATTCAAGTTTTCCTTCGCTTCACCGCGCAAGGTTTCGTGCAGATAATTCCACAAAAACAAAAAATCCGGCAAATCTTTATCGGGAAGCGGCTCGACCGAATCAAATCTGCCTTTTTCATTTAACGCGAAAAGCAGATTTTTCTTTTCATCGTTGGTTAATTTATGCGCTTCTTGCCCTTTTGAACGCAATTCGTTTTCCGGCGAAAAAGTTACTTGATAAAGTGTTTCCTGCCATTTATCGGCAACCGCTTCGCTTCGATTTTTCAACAGTTCGCCTCTTCCGCGCAGACAAAACATTGCGGCGATGCAGAAAAAACTTAGCAAAGTGAACGAAATTCCCGTCCAAAAGGCTAATGTAACCGTCAGATTAAAAGCGATAACGTGCGCCAAATGTTAAACCTCTGCGATGATATAAATCGCCCTGCCGATGAATCGTGCCGTCAACATTCAAACCGAAATTTCTCGTCAGCCAATGCTTTGCGGAAAAACTGATGCTCCAGGTTTGGCTTCGCAAAACTCCGAGATCGGGACCGAGATTTTCGTGTTCGCGTCCGAATGAAACCGCGACTCCGACGCTGTTGACGCGTTCGCCGTAATAGCGATTGTATTGAACGCGGTGCGTCGGCGCGGTTCCGGCGTTGGTCAATTTCGTCACATAAAGCGTGTAGGCGGCGCGGTTGCTGCCCCAGTATTTTTCCATAAGACCGTAACCGGTCGTCGCATTTACCGCGTCGTATTTTGTAACGCGCGTGCCGAAATGCGCGACAAAACCTTTTTTCAGAACCTTTTCAACCTCGCCCATCGCCGAAAATTTGCCGACGTATTTATGTGTCGGGCTGTACATCGTTTCCGCCGTGAACGCCCAGTTGTTTTTTAAAGGTTTATAGATTCCGCCGACAAATTCCTGATCGCGGCTGCCGTTGCGGTCGCTGGCGCGGTAATTTCCCCAGACGATTTGCCGATTGTCGAATTTTCGCTGAACATAAAGAGAAGCCGTCCGCCACGTGCCGAGACCTCGCGATAAATGTTCGGTCGAAACGATAATCTGCGCTTCGTATTTTTCGCTTTTTTCCGGTTTTTCCGGTTTTTCGGTTTCTTCGACCGATTGATTCGGAGTCGGTTCGGGTTCGGTTTGCGCCGAAATTGTTTGGATGGAAATTAAAGAAAACAGAAAAAATGTCAGACTGAAAATTAAAAATACTTTTTTCATAATTTTTAACGTAAAAAACGATTGATTCTGACCATCAATTCACCGGGCTGAAAAGGTTTGGTCATATAATCGTCCGCGCCG
>JBBRVS010000170.1:0-12582 GCA_038246645.1 Pyrinomonadales bacterium | reverse complement strand
CGTTGAAGCGCAAACTCTTGCCAACACTTACTTAGCGATTGAAAATGATCTGGAACTGATTCCCGTTCTCAATAAAATTGATCTGCCGTCCGCCGAACCGGCGAGAATCAAGGAACAGATCGAAAACATCATCGGTCTGGACGCGAGCGAAGCGGTTGAAACTTCGGCGAAAACCGGTTTGGGCGTTGATGAAGTTTTAGAAGCGATCGTCAAAAAAATTCCCGCGCCGAAAGGCGACAAGGACGCGCCGCTCAAAGCCCTGATCTTCGACAGCTGGTATGACTCTTACCGCGGCGTGATCGTGCTTTTCCGCATTATCGAAGGCACAATCAAAAAGGGAACGAAGATAAAATTTTTCAACACGGGACGCGAATATTTAGTTGAAACGCTCGGCGTAAATCGCCCCGTGCCGACACCGATCGCCACTTTGAGCGTCGGCGAAGTCGGATTTTTGACCGCTTCGATCAAAACGGTCGCGGACGTGCAGATCGGCGATACGATCACGGAAGCGGCGCGTCCCGTTACCGAACCTTTTCCCGGTTTTAAGGAAGTAAAACCGATGGTTTTCGCCGGACTTTACCCGACCGATTCCGCCCAATACGAAGATTTGCGCGACGCGATGGACAAACTGCGCCTTAACGACGCTTCATTTTTCTACGAACCCGAATCTTCAACGGCTTTAGGTTTCGGTTTCCGCTGCGGTTTTCTGGGCTTGCTTCATATGGAAATCATTCAGGAAAGACTGGAGCGCGAATTTAATCTCGAACTGATTACGACCGCGCCCGGCGTGCGTTACCGCGTCACGACGACCGACGGCAATGTCGTCGAAGTTGACTCGCCTTCAAAAATGCCGGAGACGGGCAGAATTGATAAGATCGAAGAGCCTTTTATCGAAGCAACGATTTTGACAAACGATACTTTTTTAGGCGGAATCCTGCCGCTTCTCGACGAAAAACGCGGGCATCAGAAAAAATTCGAATACATTACCGAAAACCGTGTGATGCTCGTTTATGAACTGCCGCTCAATGAAATCGTGCTGGATTTTTACGACCGTCTAAAGAGCGTTTCCAAAGGGTACGCGTCGCTTGATTATCATTTTTCCGATTATCAGGAAAGCAATCTCGTCAAACTCGACGTTCTCGTGTCGGGCGAACCGGTTGATGCTCTCTCGCTCGTTCTGCACCGCAAAACCGCCGAAGCCAAAGGCAAATTGATCGTCGCGAAAATGAAGGAACTCATTCCGCGCCAGATGTTCGAAGTCCCGATCCAGGCGGCAATCGGCAGCAAGATCATCGCCCGCGAAACCGTCAAAGCGATGGGCAAAAACGTCACCGCTAAATGCTACGGCGGCGATATTTCCAGAAAAAGAAAACTCCTCGAAAAACAAAAAGAAGGCAAAAAACGCATGAAAAAAGTCGGTCGCGTCGAGATTCCGCAGGAAGCGTTTTTGGCGGTTTTGAAGGTTAATGAAAGTTAAGATGATATTGAAAAATAAAAAATGAACACATACACAGATTTTAAGGATAGATTTAAACTTCTCGTTAGCAAACAGCATCATTTGGTTGTAAATATGCTCTCAAACATTTTTACAATGAGATTAATTGGTAACAAAACTCACGGTGATTTGGCTGAAATCGGTATTGCCGAATTTATCAACCAATTTATGTATGATTTCAAAAGTATTCACGTTGGGAAAGATTTATTTCGGGCGAAAGAACGCGAAGAAGATATAGTTATTATCAACGAACTTACTGGGGCAACATTTCCAGTGAGTTTGAAAGCCTACGGAGATGGACCTTTACAACTTTCAACAGACAGTAGCCAAAAAATGTTTCCTTATCTTGAAACGCAAGGAAAAGATATTTCAGATAGTTTAGCTATCAAAAGAATTTTTGATTCAGACGCATTTTCAGAATTTGTAAATATAAATGTTATGCCGCTTATTTACAATGAGAAAAAGAAACAATGCAACATAATGATTTTCGATCATGAAAAAGCGGTAAATCAAACAGCTAGAATTATATATATAGGCAGAGGAGAAAGTTTTAATAACAAATCTCAAGGCAAATCCCGAATGCACCCGATTTTTCTTTTTTTGGATAAGAACAATAATTATATTTGTGAGGTTAGATATGGCGGAGCATCTGCAAACGCGCTTCAACGTGGACTTTGGACGCACACCAAAAACGCTGTAAATTATTTTGATAGTCTGACAAATGGTTGGATTGATTATTCACACAATCTTGCTTTAGTAAAATTATTCAGTTTGGCTTTAAACAGCACGGAGCGTGGACATAATGAAGCAAACATTATTTTGCAAAACGATATTGATAGGTTAAAAAAGACAACATGATTCCACAAACACAAATAGACTTGTTTGGTCGAAAAAGTTTGCCCGTCCCACAAACACAAGGCATTAAATATGCAGGTTCAAAGTTAAAAATCTTACCGTATATTATTGATGTTATTGCAGAATTAAATGTAAAAAACATTCTTGACGGTTTTAGTGGTTCGACGCGAGTAAGTCAAGCTTTTGCAAAACTCGGCTTTAATACAACTTCGTCTGATATTTCCGTTTGGTCGCAAACCTTTGCAAAATGCTTCATATTAAACAAACGAAATCCCGAACATTATAGTGAACTTATTAAACATCTCAATTCGATTGAAGGTTATGATGGTTGGTTCACAGAGCATTATGGCGGCGATGAGAAAAATACCGGAAAACGACCTTTTAAGGTTAAAAACACTCGCAAACTTGATGCAATTCAAGATGAAATTGACAGACTTAATTTGGATGAAATCGAAAAATCTGTTGCTTTAACTAGTCTGATTTTCGCGTTGGATTCGGTTGACAGTACATTAGGACATTACGCTGCATATCTAGCTGATTGGTCACCGCGCTCATATAAAGATTTAACTCTGAAATTGCCCGATTTATTTATAAACATAGGCGAAAACAAAGTTATCAAAAGCGATATTTTCGACACAATCTCGAAATACAAATTTGATTTAGCTTATTTTGATCCGCCTTATGGCTCGAATAATGACAAAATGCCTCCAAGTCGGGTACGTTATTCTGCATATTATCATATTTGGACTTCAGTTATAAAAAATGATAAACCGAAATTATTTGGTAAAGTAAACAGACGCGAAGATACGCGAGATACAATTTCTGCTTCCATTTTTGAAGAATTTCGCAAAGACGAAAATAATAAATTTATCGCTATGCAAGCCATCAAAAAGCTGATTCATGAAACGAAATCGCGCTATATTTTGCTCTCATACAGTTCAGGAGGGAGAGCAACTAAAGAAGAACTTTATACGATTCTCAACAGTTCAGGAAAAATTCTTAAAGCAATCGAGATTGATTATAAAAAGAATGTAATGGGCGGAATGCGTTGGACAAATGAATGGATAAATAGCGACGGAAAATATATCGAATACCTATTTTTGTTGGAAAAATTTTAAGATGTTGAAGATATGATTCGCGATGTGCGAAGATTTATGGAAGATTATTTTAGCCAGAGATAAAGCTATGATTTCAGTCAAAGGAAAATTCAAAAACGGAGTTGCGCTTCCGCTTGAGCCTGTTACGGAAAATCAGGAAGGAAAGACCGTAATTATTACGTTTCTTGATGAAATGAAAGAAGAAGGTTCGCAAAAAAAACAAAACGGCGCGAAAACGCTGGAAGATTTGATTGCCGAATGCGAAGTTGATACGGGAATCGAAGACCTTGCCGCGCAGCACGATCATTATCTTTACGGCAAATCGAAAAAATAAATGATGCTCAAAACATTTGTTGATACTGCCTCGCTTGGATCGCGCTTGTTAATACGCGGGATTCGCTTCACGAAAAAGCGAAGGAAGTTTTTGTAAATCTTCGCCGTCAAAATTATCAATTTATTACAAGCGAATTCGTTTTACTCGAATTTGCCAACGCTCTTTCCGCACCGGAATTTCGCGGAAAAGCCTCGAATTTTATCGAAGGTTTACAAAAATCGGTTGATGTTGAAATCAATTCCGCAAGTTCAGATTTGTTTGCGCTCGGATTCGAGCTTTATAAAAATCGTCCTGATAAAGAATGGAGCATAGTTGACTGCACGAGTTTTCTGATAATGGAAGAAATGAAAATTTCAGAAGTATTTACGGAAGACCATCATTTTGAACAAGCAGGTTTTGTAAAATTACTTTGAAAAAATGATTCGCAATGTGCGAAGATTATTTTAGTTAAAGAGTAAAATTATGGAAGTTACAATAAATTTACCCGAAGATGTCGCAAAGGTTTTTCTGGCAAACGGCGAAAATATCGAGCGTGAAGTTTTGGAAGCGACCGCGCTTGAAGGTTATCGGGAAGGAAAAATCTCACACGCGCAGGTCGGCAGAATGCTTGATCTCAATCGTTTTGAAGTTGAGGAGTTTCTTAAAGAGCATAATATTTCGCTTAATTATTCGGTCGAAGATTTGGAACAAGATCGCCGCACATTGGAAAAACTTCTTTCAAAATGATTATTATTTCGGATACCTCGCCGCTCAATTATCTGATTCTGATCGGACAGGAAAATTTGTTGTTTGAATTATTCGGTCGCGTTATTATTCCTCAAGCGGTATTTGATGAACTGCAATCAGAAGGCGCGTCGGATCAAATCCGCGACTGGGCAAAAAATCTTCCTGAATGGATTGAAATAAAACAAACCGGCTTAACCGGAGATTCTTCGCTCGACATTTTAGACGCGGGCGAAAGAGAAGCGATTTTACTGGCTCAGGAACTTTCCGCCGATTTGCTTTTAGTTGATGACAAACAAGCACGGCAGGCGGCTTTGAATTTCAGCCTTGCAATTACCGGAACTTTAGGCATTTTAGACCGCGCGGCAAGAGAAAAGTTAATTGATCTAAAAACGGTTATCAAAAAACTTCAAAAAACGAGTTTTCGCATTTCCGATGATTTGGTTCAGAAAATCCTTGATGATAATGAAGCAGAAAAAGAATGAAAAAAGTCGGTCGAGTCGAAATTCCGCAGGAAGCGTTTTTGGCGGTTTTGAAGGTTAATGAAAGTTAGAAATTATCAAATCATTTTAGACACAAATGTTTTGCTTTCCGCTTTGCGTTCACAACTCGGTGCATCATTTCGGCTTTTAACTTTGATTGGTGATTCACGCTTTCAAATAAATCTTTCCGTTGCGCTCGTTTTGGAATACGAAGATGTTTTGAAACGTCCCGCACTGAATCTCCGGCTGACACATCGGGAAATTGATGACGTGATTGATTTTTTGTGTCAAAATGCAAACTTGCGGGAGATTTTTTATCTTTGGCGACCGACTTTGCGCGATCCGAAAGATGATTTTGTTTTGGAACTTGCGGTTGAAAGCAATTGTGATTTTATCGTTACTTTCAACTTGAAAGATTTTGCCGAAGCCGAAAATTTCGGCATCAAAGCTATTAAACCAAGTGAGTTTTTAAGAATTATCGGAGAAATAAAATGACTGTTATCGAAAATGTGGCTATTCCCGAATCGTTGCTCAAAAAGGTGCGCGAACTATCCGAAAAAGAAGGCATTACGGTTAACCAATTCGTTTCATCCGCAATTGCCGAAAAAGCATCAGCGTGGACAACTGTCGAATACTTAAAAGAAAGAGCCGGGCGCGGAAGCCGTGAGAAATTTCTAAAAGCCTTGAGTAAAGTTCCAAAAAGCGAACCTGACGAAGATGATAAATTTGATTGAAAAGTCGGTCGCGTAGAAATCCCGCAAGAAGCTTTTCTGGTGGTTTTGAAGGTTAATGAAAGCTAAAGTAAAATTAAGCGGAGGTCAATGAATTATGGAAGTTACAATAAATTTACCCGAAGACGTAGCAAAAGTTTTCGACGAGAACGGCGAAAATATCGAGCGTGAAGTTTTGGAAGCGACCGCGCTTGAAGGCTATCGGGAAGGGAAACTTTCGCAGGCGCAGGTTAGAAGAATGCTCGGTTTTGCGACCGATATGCAGGTTGACGCATTTTTAAAGGAGCATAAAATTTATCTCGAATACGATTTAAGCGACATTAAGCGCGAAACCGAATTTCTTAAACGAAAATGATCGTAATTGCCGATACTTCGCCGATAAATTATTTAATTTTGATCGGCGCGATTGACGTTTTGCCCGCGCTTTATCAAAAGATCATCGTGCCGACCGCCGTTTATAATGAACTGCAAGCGGACGAAACTCCTCATGAAGTTTCGTCTTGGACGGCGAATGCGCCGGAATGGTTTGAAGTTTTGCCTGTTTCGGTTTTGCTTGACGACGCTTTGCCGAGTCTTGATGAGGGCGAAAGACAAGCAATAATGCTTTTTGAAGAAATAAACGCCGACGCGCTGATAATTGACGAACGGCAAGGACGCGCCGAAGCCGTCAAGCGCGGAATATTCGTCATCGGAACTCTCGGCGTTCTAAACAGCGCGGCAGAAAATGATTTAATTGATTTGCCCGATGCGTTATCGAAACTTCAAAAAACGAGTTTCCGTGCTTCGCCGTCGTTGATAAATCTTTTGCTCGAACTCGATAAAGAACGAAAGCAATCAAAATAAATCGGTAGAGTAGAAATCCCGCAAGAAGCGTTTTTGGCGGTTTTGAAGGTTAATGAAAGTTAGGTAAACTCTAAAAAATTGTTAATTGTAAAAGATTTTTGTAATCTAAAGTAAACCTCAAGGAGAAATTATGAAAACTACTTACCGATTAGGAGAATTATTCTGCGGTCCCGGCGGAATTGCGCTCGGCGCGAAATGGGCAAAAGTACAGACCGAAAATACTGAATATTCAATCACTCACACCTGGGCAACCGATTACGATAAAGACACGTGCGAAACTTACAAAACAAACATCTGCCCAAAAAGTAAAAAATCTGTTGTTCACAAAGATATTCGTAAACTCGATATTGAAATGCTTGCCGGAATTTCCGATATTGACGCGCTGGCTTTCGGTTTTCCGTGTAATGATTTTTCAATTGTCGGCGAACAGAAAGGAATTGACGGCGTTTACGGTCCTTTATATCAATACGGCATTGATGTCTTAAAGCGTTTTCAGCCTGATTGGTTTCTTGCTGAAAACGTCGGCGGTCTGCGAAATTCTAACGACGGAAACGCATTTCAAACAATTCTCGATAAAATGGACGAAGCAGGATACACAACCGTTCCGCATCTCTACAAATTTGAGAAATACGGCGTTCCGCAGGCGCGGCATAGAATAATTATTGTCGGCATCAGAAAAGATTTAGGCGTTAAATTTAAAGTTCCTTCGCCCGCGCCGTATAAAGATTTTGACAACACCTGCAAAACGGCAATCGAAGTTCCGCCTATTCCGAAAGATGCACCGAATAATGAATTAACGAATCAATCGAAAGCGGTGGTCGAAAGATTAACATATATCAAGCCGGGCGAAAATGCTTTTACTGCTGATATGCCTCAACATTTGCAGTTGAATATCAAAGATTCGAAGATTAGTAAAATTAACAAGATGAAGTCTAAATACTATGTCATTACATCTAACACTACTTCCGATAAGTGGCATTAATGAACTAATAACAAGTATTGATAATTTTCTAACTTGCGAAAGAGATAATTATCTTTTTGACCAAATTATGCAAATAGTTAGTTCGCCGGTGCCATCTGACTTTAATGGTTTTTATTCAACCGAAGACTGTGATTACGTTTATGGTAATTTAACGAAAGATGCTTATGGCACAGAATTAACTTGTGTGCTTGTAAAGGATTTAATTAAACTTAAACCTCTCCGAGAATCACAGACCAATAAAGCAATTTGGGCATATCTTAAACAATTGCCGCCAGAGGGAAAAATCGCTTTTTATTGGCATTAATAATTATGGCTGATAATAAACATGAAAATTACGAGATTTTAAATCTAATTGGCTATGGTCTGGCTAAATTCAATGACGCTTTTGTTAATGAATTCGGATTCAAAACCAAAACGGATTTTTACGAGTATATTATTCGATGCGAAGTTGCAGAAACTGTCGGAACGGTCAAAAACAGACAGGATTTATTTGACCCTTTTTTTGATAACGGCAGAAAAGGCTGGTGGCAAAAAGGCGACGCTTACATTCATCGCAAAAAGTTTATTGATTCTTTGTTCGGCGATTATGAAGTCGGAAATTACGCTGACATTGTAAAACTCTACCTGAAGAATAATTTTCGTCTTAATGATTTAAAATCTTCGGAAATCGAAATCAGCCCGATAATTAAAAGTAAATTCAAACAATTACAGGAAACCGGACGCGAAGCCGAATTATATTTCAAAGACAATTATCAACAAATCGAATTATTCAAAAGCGGCATTTTGGAAGACGCAAGAATGTTAGGCGATGGTTACGATTTTCAAATTCAGATTGAAACAAAGTATTTTCTCGCCGAAGTCAAAGGTGTTCGCAAAACTTACGGCGCATTTAGAATGACCGAAAAAGAATTCGTCCGCGCCACCGAATACAAAAGCGATTATGGTTTGATAATCGTCAGCAATCTCGAAGATTTGCCGAAAATGACGACAATTTTTAATCCGCTGTCGGAAATCGCTCTGGAAAAACAGGAAAGAACGCAACAGCAGATTTCTTATCACTCAAAATCAATGACTTGGTAATTTAAGGAGGATTTTCGATGTATATACCACTAGAATTTATAGAACTTACAGAGCTTGTGAAAGAATGCAATGATCTTCGCGATGCTTTACAAACAATCAATGGAATAGCTGATAAAATCAATGAAAACAACTTTGAGACTCAATCAAAATTAATTACAGGAATCTGCGAAAAGGCGTTAAAAACCAAACCTCCAATACTTTCTAAAAAGAAAAGTGATCTTTTGGATAGTTGGGAATATCATATTGAATCTATAATAAGTGGGGAATACACCGAACAGTTTCAGCGTTGATTTGTTCTATCTACATAATAAAACAAAAAACTTCCCGCAAAGGCGGTTATTATTCAGCTACTTGATAAAGACAAAAATCATCTGGCTTTTATCGCCTGTCATCACGAACAGCATTTTTCGCTATATGATTCGGACAGCGACCGTCAGCAGAGTCATTTTCTCGAAGAAATCTCCAATTTTGAAGCCGGGATTCTTGAGGCTTATTTTAAGGTTGATAAAGATTTGGAAAAAAGATTTGACGGCTGGACGGGCGAGATGATTATTACGGGCGAAGATTCCGAAATCATTCACCACGAAAGACCTGCGTAATTTTATGTGTCGAAATATCAAACCTTTATATAATTTCGAGCCGCCCGCAAATGATGAAGAAATTCGAGCGGCGGCGATTCAGTTTGTCAGGAAGATCGGCGGATTTAATAAACCTTCGGCTGTAAATATCGAAGCATTTGACGCGGCGGTTGAAGACATTACTTTCGCCTCGAAAATCTTGCTCGATTTGCTCGTAACGAACGCGCCGCCGAAAGACCGTGAAACCGAACGCGAAAAAGCGCGTGAACGTAATCGAATCAGATTCGGTAAATCTTTATAAAAATTGCTTCTGCTTTTCAGATAATCACAGTGCATTAGAATAATACGAAAAATTTATTGAAATAATAGCATGCAGTAATTCTCAAACTAACTTAAGTGTTGATTATACTTAAATTTATGGCACAGCTATTGTTATCTGTTTTATCAAAGAGAGTTTTACTCTGGAAAAAAATTAAGATAACAATTTGAGAAAGGAGAAAAAATGATTTCATTAATTATTTGGTTGATTTTGGGTTTTTTAGCGGGCTATCTGGCAAAGTTGATTTTGCCCGGAGCTGATGGCGGCGGTGTCATTCTGACTATAATTTTAGGTGTCGTCGGCGCGGTCGTCGGCGGTGTAATCGGAACTTTTATCGGTTATCCGATGGTCAGTAATTTTGACGACATCGGCAGTTCGATTCCGAGCTTTATCTCGTCAATCATCGGAGCGATAGTGGTTTTAGCTATTTATCGCCTTGCCACCGGGCGCAGTTTGACGGCGTAAAAGCTGCGAAAAGTTAAATAAAAGAGCCGGAAGCTTTACAAAGTTTCCGACTCTTTTATTTTTAAAACAACAGGGGCATTATTTTTAGAGCCGATTTCAAATTTGTGAAATACAAAAAGAAATTAACAGGGATATCAGGATTAACAGGGATAATTTTTATTTTTTATATCCTTGTCTATCCTGATATCCTTGTTAATTTCTTGTTTGCTTGATTTACATTGAATTATACTCGTAAATAATAAATGTTATGAAAGTTACAATCGGACAGATCAATACGACGAACGGCGATTTTGAAGGGAATATCGCTAAAATTCTGGGCGCAATCGAAAAGGCAAAAGCTGATGATTCGGATTTGCTGGTCTTGCCGGAAGTTGCCATTCACGGCTACACTTCGCAGGATTGGTTTCTCGACCGCGATATTATCGAAACGGCGGAAAGTCATCTCGAAAAAATCATCAAAGCGTCTGAAAATTTAACTGTAATTGTCGGCACGATTCGCAAAAATACGGAAACCGACGGACGCAGGCTTTTTAATTCGGCGGCGGTCATTCACAATGGCAAGCTCGTCGGATTTGCCGATAAGACGCTTCTTCCCGAATACGATGTGTTCGACGATCCGCGCTATTTCGAGCCGTCGGAAAAGCGTTCGATGTTTGAGATAGGCGGAAGAAAACTCGGCGTTGTCGTTTGCGAAGATTTCTGGAATGACAAAACCTTCTGGAAAGACCGGCTTTATGACGAAGACCCGGCGGATGAACTTATCAATCAAGGCGCAGACATTATTATTTCAATCAATGCGTCGCCGTATAATAAAGGAAAAATCAAACTGCGCTGTGATATGGTCGCGCATCGCGCACGGGTGCAGAAAATTCCGATTGTTTTCGTTAATTTAGTCGGCGGAAACGACGGAATTATTTTCGACGGCGCGAGTTTAATTGCCGATGAAGAAGGCGACATAATTTTGCAGGCAACGGCATTTGAAGAATTTGTCGAAACGGTCGAATTAGACGTCAGAAAACCCGATTCGCGCGGAATTACGGGCGGCGAACTCGAAGCGATTCGCCGCGCTCTGGTTTTGGGAATCAGAGATTACGCACACAAAAATCGCTTTAAGACCGCAGTTCTCGGTCTTTCCGGCGGAATTGATTCGGCAATCGTAACGGCTCTGGCGGCGGAAGCTCTCGGCGCGGAAAATGTTTTGTGCGTGATGATGCCTTCGCCTTTTTCGTCGGAAGGCAGCATTTCGCATTCGGAAAGATTGGTCGAAAATCTGGGGTGCGAATCGAGAATCGAGCCGATTTCCGGCGCGTTTGAGGTTTTATTAAAGCAACTCGAATTTAAAAAACCGACCAGAGGCGGCGAAAATCTGGCGGCGGAAAATATGCAATCTCGCCTGCGCGGCGTGATCTTAATGAGCATTTCAAACGCCGAAGGCAGATTGGTTTTGGCGACGGGAAACAAATCCGAACTCGCCGTCGGTTACTGCACGCTTTACGGCGATACGAACGGCGGTCTGGCGGTGATCGGCGATCTTTTAAAAACGGAAGTTTACGCGTTGGCGCGGCATATCAACGTAACGGCGGGGCGCGAAATTATCCCGAATGAGATTATTGAAAAAGCACCTTCGGCAGAACTCGCGCCGAATCAATTCGACCAGGATTCTCTGCCGCCGTATGAATTGATGGATCCGATCTTAAAACAGTATTTTGAAAACAAACTCGCACCGGCTGAAATAATCGCGCTCGGACACGATGCCGAACTCGTTTATTCTCTGTTAAATAAAGTCGAATCTCCGGCAAACGAATTCAAACGTAAACAATTGCCGCCAACCTTGATAATTTCCAAAAACGCCATCGGTGTCGGGCGCAGGCGACCCGTAACGCATAAATACCGGAGAGCGCAAAAATGAATTCAGCCGACATCGGAAAAGTGATTGATGTTTTGCGGGATATGCAAAACGAAAATATCATTGAAAAGTTCGCTATCGGCGGAGCCTTTGCGGCAATTCTTCACAATGAACCGATTTCAACAATTGATTTAGACATCTTTTTTCTTTTAACGGAAAAAAGCGACAGTTTGATTTTAAGTCTGGATTCCGTTTATGAATACGCCAAGAAACATAATTTTTCATTCGATCACGAATTCATCAATATACACGGTTGGCTCGTTCAATTTGTCGAGGCAAGTCACAATTCTTTGTGGATAGAAGCGATTGAAACTGCCGAATCTGTAAAGATCGAAAATAAGGAAATTTCGGTTATTGATAAAGAGCATCTTGTCGCAATGTGGATATTTGCGGGGAGAAATAAGGATTATCAGAAAATCTCGATGTTTTGGGATGCCGAAATTTTAGATAGAAACAAACTTTTTGATATATTGGAAAAACACGATTTGATATCAAAATGGGATAAAGAGAAATGGCGGTTCGCAGATGAAGAATCTTAATAATTTACAAGCTGAAACGATAAATGATTTAAATCAACGCAAGAAAAAATCGCGTGAATATCTGCGTTCGCTCTCGCCCGAAGAAAAAATTGCCAAACTTGTCCAATTGCAGGAACAATATTATCAAATGCTCAAAATAAGAGAAGAAAACGG
>JBBRVS010000169.1:0-12670 GCA_038246645.1 Pyrinomonadales bacterium | reverse complement strand
GTCTTCGCCGGATTCGATCATTCGCGCGAGATAATAAATTGCCGCGTCCGGCTCGCTTGCCCGCATTGATTTAATGAATGCGCTGATCACGTTGTAATGCTCTTCGCCCTGTTTGTCGTAGCGCAGAAATTTTGATTGGAGCGTGTTTTTTAAGTTTTCAATGGTTACGGTTTCATATAATTGCGCGGTGTTTTCGATCATTGTCAAGGCTT
Organism: Pyrinomonadales bacterium; assembly: GCA_038246645.1. Taxonomy (GTDB): domain Bacteria; phylum Acidobacteriota; class Blastocatellia; order Pyrinomonadales; family Pyrinomonadaceae; genus JAHCHG01. The sequence goes on along the minus strand of JBBRVS010000169.1, from coordinate 12,458 downwards.
GCCGCGCGTCGCCGTTTGCCATTGCAATTAACCAATTTTTTGCTTCTTCGTCCAGATCAATTCCGGTGCGGTCAATGATTTCGGACATTTCCTGTTCGCCGTGTTCTTCGAGAACAAAAACGCGCAGACGTGAAAGCAGCGCGGGAATTATTTCAAAACTCGGATTTTCCGTCGTCGCGCCGATCAGAACGAGTTCGCCGCTTTCGACAAATGGAAGCAGAAAATCCTGCTGCGCTTTGTTAAAACGATGAATTTCGTCCAAAAATAAAACTCTTGGACTGTTTTCTTCGCGCGGTTTATTGATGATTTTGCGGATGTCGTCCTTTCCGGCGGAAACGGCGGAAAGCTCGTAAAAATCCGCTTCGATCTCATTGGCATAAATCCGCGCGAGCGTCGTTTTTCCGGTGCCGGGCGTTCCCCACAAAACGAATGAAAAAATATGTTTCTGCCGGATGGCAAGGCGAAGCGGTTTTCCTGCGCCGACGAGGTGTTTTTGCCCGACGAATTCATCTAAATTCTGCGGTCTGATCTTGTTTGCTAAAGGCTGCATATCGTTTCTTTAGCTTATTACATTGGGATTTATATTTTCATTTTGAAATTTGAAATTTGAAAATAATTTTTCTGAATAAAAATCAGTTTTTTGAAAATAGACGATTTATCAGCGCATCAATATATATGAAAAATTTTACGATTAACATATTTTTATTCTAGAATTTTCCTGCTAACAAAATTTGAATATCAGGTTAATTTTCAATTAAAAAAAGTCTGCGAATTTTGCATATTCGCAGACTTTAGAAACATTCACGTTTTAACTTCAGCTTTACGGAATGTAACCGCTTGGAACGGGTTGGTCCGCCGCAAGTCCGAATGTTTGGATTGAAACGCCTGAGGTTGATTGGCGAATATACCAAACACCATTACGATAAACGGCTTGATCGTCTCTGCCGTCTCCGTCATAATCTCCGGGAACGGGAATATCGCCGTTTGTTCCGAACGGAATGAAAGTGACTGAACCGTTTGAACTTAACAACGCATACCAAGTTCCGTTTGATGGACGGAAGACAGCAATATCATCTCTGCCGTCGCCGTCGTAATCGGCTTGAACAGGTGCGTCCGTCGCCAAACCGAACGGAAGGATTGAAACTCCGGCAGTTGATTGATTCAAATACCAGGTTCCGTTGCGATAAACGGCTTGATCGTCCCTGCCGTCGCCGTCGTAGTCAGCCGCCACCGGAATATCGCCGCTTGTGCCGAACGGAATAAAGACGGGTGTGCCGGTCGAACTCAAAAGCGCGTACCAAATTCCATTAGACGGACGGAAAACGGTTACGTCGGTTTTGTCGTCGCCGTCGTAATCTGCCGGTGCCGCAATGTCTCCGGCTAATCCCCATTGAAGCGTCGTAACTGAAAAATTACCGCTGTTTAAGATATACCAGGTTGTTCCGCGTCTGACGGCGGTGTCTGCCCTTCCATCGCCATCGTAATCGCCCGGAACGATTTCGTCGCCTGCTAAACCGAAATTAAGGACATTAAAGCCATCGGTCGAGCGGTTCAGATACCAATTTCCTTCCGACGGACGGAAAACTGAAAGATCGGTTCTGCCGTCGCCGTCAAAATCGGCTCGCGCTTCGCCTTGCTGAACAGCCGTGCCATTCGGTGCGCCCGGTGTCAGATTTGATCCAGCCGGAAAATTTGTGCTGACAGGCGATGTATAAACAAGTGTTTCTTCCGGTGAAGCCGCGAGTTCACCCCAAAAAAAGGCATCGGCATCAAATGTTGTGTTGTTACCCGCAAAACGTGAGACCGCATCCGGCACGTCGCCTAAAAATGTTACGACCAGATTTTCACCCGGTCCGTAAACATATTGTTCTTCCGGGTTAAAAATCAAATTAAATCCGTCAATGAAATTGACTGTAAAATTTAATACGCCATCATCGTTAGTGTCCAAATCTTGCCCTGAGAACAAGGTTGTCGCCGATGTTACAAGATAAAAACCTTCCGAATTTTTGCCGAGAGTGGTTAAAGAACTGTAATTAAATATTGTCGTTCCTGCATTATAAGTGCGGTTCGGACAAACTCCGCCGAGCGTGTTGATCAAGGTGAGCGTGCCGTTTGCGCCGATAACTTGACCGCTGACATTAACCGCCGTATTCAGAAAACCGAAATTTCCCGCATCACTGTTGATTGAAATAAAATAGGTGTTTGCCGGAACGGTTGCGCCGGGCGTTCCGCGAAGTTCGACATATTGACAGCGGTCGCTGACAACCGACGGATTCGGCGGGTCAATTAAAACCTCATTGACGAGCAGAGCAGAACTGCCCGCGCTGATGTTGACGTTTAATAAAATTATGCAAGTAAAAATCGTACCGATTAATGCAAATATGTTTTTAATTCTTTTCATTTTTCCTCCGTTTGATAGCCTGTTTGATTGAATTATTTTCAAATTATTTCCGAATTTACGGACACCTGCCGTGATATTTTATTGATATAAAAATCGCCGCTTTTATTTGGTGTCCGCGGATGTTTTCATTATTTAGAATTTTTCACTTTTCCCCATGTTTAGATTTAGTTAGAACTTTTTACTTCCGGCAGCTCGACCGAAAAATCTTCCGGCATCGAAATCGGGTTTTGAGCAAAGATTTCCGCAATAAATTTCTCGCGTTTTTCTCTTTCAACCTCCGTTCTCGCAATTTCTTCCGCCTTCATAAACGGCGGCGGAACGCCCGGAACCCGGTTCGGTTCTTCAAAACTCTTTTGCAGAACAATGTGCCGAACGCTGAATTTCACCGTTTCGCCGGCATCCTTTGTTTTTGTAATTTGTTTGTTTTCAAGTTTTACGATGTGAAAACCGAATGAGCTTTCGATCACCGTGTCCGCCATCCGCCCGTTTTCCAGATTCAGCGCGGCATTTTCGACCTCTGCCCAGATCGTATTTTTATTAACATCTTCATAAAGTCCGCCCTTATCTTTCGTCGTGCGGTCTTCGCTAAACTGTGCGGCAAGCGCGCTGAAATCTTCGCCCGCTTTTGCCTTTTGCAAAACTATTTCCGCCGTTTGTTTTTTCTTGGCTAAGTCATATTCAGGATGTTTGGCGAGATAATCTCTGATTTCACCGTCGGTCGCTTTTATCCGTTTTTCCCAATTCAGCCGCAGATAATCGTTTGCCAAAATTCCGGCTTCGACGATTTTGAGCCGCAGACCGATTTCCGGCTGGCTGATAAATTCCGCGTCCATTTTGGCTTTGTCGGACAGAATTTTTGTTTTCGCCCAATTTTTCCGCGCCTTTGCGAGCATATCGCCCTGAAGCGCGGAAACCGGAGTTTGATTTCCGGCGGCATCGAGTGCCGCTTTGCGGATTTCCTGCAGAACATTCATATCGCGGCTGAAAAGTTTTTCGTTTTCAGGATTTGCCCAAACTGCCTGAATTTCTGCTTCCGGCACAACGTAAGATTTATCCTTTCCCTGACCGAGCTTTGCCTGATACAAATCCGCCAGCATAATGTTTTTTTTGTATTCGACATTGATCAAAAAATTTCCGTCTACGGCTAAATTTTCTCGCCGCGCCTGCGCCGCCAGAGCGAGATATTCCTTCATTCCCTTGAGAAAAGTTTGCCGTTTTTCCGCATCTTCTTTGAATTGAACGATTGAAGCGGGATTTGCCGCGGCTTCGCTTTTTAAGATCAGACCGATTTCTTCCGTCGTTAAACCTTTGAGAATTTCGGCTTCGAGTTTTGCCGCATTGGCACGGTCATTTTGAATCTGCCAGACGAAAAACATTCCGCCCGCCGCCAAAATTACTGCTAAACTTATAATTACTGCTTTTTTCACAACTATTTATGTTTAATTAAAAAATTTTATTTATTACTTTGATAAGCCGGCGGTCTTTTTTCCAGGTATCGCGGTCAAAGACCGCCGGCTTAAACGTGTTTTATATTTATAGAAACGGCAGATCTTTTTCTTTATTCTGCCGACCTTTTTAGAAACGAACCTTTGCCCCGAATTGCATCACACGCGGCGAACCGACCGTGCGCGTGATCTGCCCGAAATCCGTTTCGTCGCTTAAATCCGAGTTCGGATTGGCAAAATTGACAAAATTAAAGATATTGAAAATATCCCATTTCAATTCCAGTTCGATTTTTTCGGAAAAGACTTTGGTTGATTTTTGCAAACTCAGGTCAATCCGTTTTTGTCCCGGACCGCGCAAAACATTTCTGCCGAGATTGCCGAATCCGCCGAGCGGGGAAATCAAAGCGCAGTCAGGATCTGTCGCGTCCTGACAGGTATTAAAATATTGGCGCGTCGGATCGTTGCCCTGTCGTCTTAATAAGTCCAGATTGCGAACACTCGGACGACCGAAAGCCGTGTTATAGATCGTTCCGCTGCCGACACCGACGTTAAAGATAATTTCCCGGAAAGTTCCGCCCATTGTCGTATTGCGATTTCTGGCGGCGGTGATCAAACCCAGAAACTGATTCTGGAAACCCTCGCCGCTGGCTCTGCCGGTAAAACTCGCGTCGGACGCGAAAATTGAAAACGGCGTTCCCGATTGCCATTGCCCGAAACCGGACAATTGCCAGCCGCTCAGGAATTTATTTTTCGAGTTAAAAAACGGCAGTTCGTATGTAAAACTCGAACTGAAACGGTGCGGACGGTCAAAATCCGAAAGTCCGCGGTTGCTGTTGATATTTCGCTGATCGCCCTGCACGACGAGTCCCAGATTCGGCGTGTCGGGTCTGCCCGAAGCCTCGGTGCTGCCCGGATCGGTCGAGCCGATGTCAATTGATTTTGAAAATGTATAAGAAGCGTTAAAACTGATTCCGTTGGCAAGGCGCCGGCTGACGTTTAATTGACCCGAATGATAAACGGAATAACCGCGCGATTGCAGAATTACGGCATCCGACGGATCTAGTCCTAAAAAGGGAACTCTGATGTCGGCGGAAATTATCGCTCTTCCGGTATCGGTCAGGGGCGAGATATTCAGATCAATGCCGCCCGGAGGCGCGGGTCCGCCACCCGAACCGTTATAGTTACTGCACGGCGTATAACCGGCAACTCCGAGAAACGCCAGATTGCATTCGCCGAAGGTTATGCCGAAGCCGCGCTGACGTTCGCTGACTCCGGGAGTTCGCGGCGGAAGTGCGGTCGGGAAAACTGCGGTGAAAGCGTCATTAATGCGTCCGAAAATATAATCCGGCGTATTCGGATCGTTCAAATCATATGGCTGATTAAATCCGACGGCGAGCAGCAGATTCTGTCCGCGGGTTCCGACATAGCGCGCTTCGACCACCCAGTTTTTACCGAATTCTCTCTGAATTCCCAGATTCCATTGCTGCACCATCGGTGTTTTCAGATCGCGGTCAATTGCTCTGAACTCCAGCGGCTCCGCGCCGTTCGTCAGACCGACTCCGGGCGTTTGATCAATCAAAACGAACGGTGATTCTTCAGCCGTATTGGCAAGCCCGACGCTGAACGGAAAATAACTGCTGAACGGCAATCGCGGGTCTAAATTCATAAAGGCGGTCGTTGCCTGAATCGCGCCCGGTCGAAGTTCGGTTTTCAGTTCGATTTCCTTGAAAAACGGGTAATTGCTGTAAATCGTGTTGATAAATGCCGCTGAAGGTCGGTCATAGAAAATCCCGTAACCGCCGCGAATCGTCGTGCTGTCGTTTTTGAAGGGCTTAAAAGCGAATCCGAAGCGCGGCGCGAAATTATTCAGGTCTTGTCCGTTCAGGGTATGTTTGGAATCCGCTCTGTCAATACTCGGAAAACTTCCGTCAATCGCCTCAAAACCCGTGTTTTGAACATTGCTCGGCAAGATAAATCCGGTTGTAATATCATTCGGATCGGTTACGCGCGTAAAATCGAAATTGGCGAACCGCCCGTTTTTCTCGGTCGGCAGACCGAACCAATCCCAGCGAAGACCAACATTAAATGTCAGGCGGTCATTAAACCGGAAATTGTCGGAAACATAAAAACTCAAATCGTTAAAACGAAATTGTTTGTCGGTAATACCAAAGGTTAAATCGGCTTCCGGTGTCAGCGATGTCAGGAGCTGCGTGAAATTCGTCAAACCTTCGAATTCGCCGCTCTGTTCTTCCGGCAAAGATGTGTCATATGAATTGCGTTTATACTCAACGCCGAATTTTAATTCGTGATCACCTGTAATATATGTAACATTATCGGCAAAGGTGAGCGTCAACTGTTCCCGCTGATTATAAATATCGGTCGGTGCGCCAACCGAAAAATCTCCGAGATTTCCCGTTCCGGCAAAGCGTGCCAGCCGCTGAGACGGCGCACCCGGCTCGAAAAGAGAAGCCGGATTGAAAATTCCCTGTCCTTCGTTGGTTAATTCATTTGTCAGAAATCTATCATCAAGCTTTCGTGAATTGTCCAGTGAAAAATATCCGAAACGGACTTCATTGATCAAGTTTCCCGAAAAAATATGCGTATCCGTAACCGACAAAGTCCGGTTCCGGTCATCTTTGATAAGCGGTGTCGGCGAAACTACCGTATCGGTTGAAAACGGTTCTAAAGCCGGAAAATTGGCGAAAAAGAAGGTACCACTCAGAGTATTCGTCCCATTCCCTTCACTGTTTCCTTTTGACAGATTGTAATCGAGCCGCGTCGAGAATTGATCCTGCTTGAATTCGGCAGGAAAAACATTGCGAAATCTGACAAGTGGATTTCCGCCGATCACTTCTCCTTGCGAAAGCCCGTCAAGCAGCGGAAGACCATTCGGCAAACCGAACATCGAGAAATCCGTAACTCTTACGCCGTTTATCGTTGCCGCGACATTATTCGAATCGAGATATAATCTTTCAAATCTGCCCGCCGTCAGAGTCGGGATCAGAAATCCGCCGGTTATCGGATTTATGACGCTCAATAATCTGAAACCGACTCCGGTCGGATCAATACAGATATTCGTGATCGAACCTGCCGGAGTAAACGGGGTGATCGGCTGAATACAGCCCGGACTTCTGATGGTTTGTCCCGCGCCGCCGTTATTTGACGCCCGCTCGAAAGCCTGCCGGACATTTTCTGGATTGCTGCGGTCGGTGATATATAAAAGAGCTTCCGGCAAGATCACGAAACTCTGCGCCGTCGGAACATACGCCGTAATTGCATCGGTTTTTTGAAAGCCGCCGAAGAAAAATAATTTGTCTTTAATAATCGGTCCGCCGAGCGTAAAACCGCCTTCAAAACGGCGCGCTTTTTGGCGGTCAATATTGTCGCGGTTAAAAAAGAAATCGTTGCCGTTAAAAATCTCGTTCTGCCCGTAGATAAAAGCTGCGCCGTTAAAGGTGTTGCTGCCGCTACGGGTTACAACCTGAACATTTCCGCCGCCGCTTCTTCCGAGTGAAGCGTCATAAAGACTCGATAATAATTTAACTTCCTGAACCGTTTCCGGGTTCGGCGCGATTGATTCGGTCAAACTTCCCGTACCCCCAATATTCGTCGCATCAATTCCGTCAAACAAAACGCTCTGGCTCGTCGTCCGCGAACCGTTTGTCGAAAATTCGGGATTGCCGCTGCCGTTCGTCAAAGGGTCTGCCAAATCGCCGCTTGTTCCGCTGTCCGCCACAATTCTGCCGAAGGCTGAGCGGTTGGCAACCGGCGCGGCTTCGAGTGCTTGTCCCGAAATGCTGCTGCTTGTCACCGCTCCCGACCCGCTGCTGACGAGTTCCTGACCGGTATTCGTATTAACCTCGACAACCTCGCCCTCGATGGCTTCGACCGTCAGAATAATGTCAACCGTATTTGTTACGGAAGCATCAACCCTTGCTTGAAAAGTAGATATTGCAAAGCCTTCCTTTTCCGCCGTAACTTCGTAATTTCCGAGCGGCAGAACCGCCGCGCGCCAGCGTCCTTCTCCATTCGCAATCACACTGCGGGTCAAACCCGTTCCCGAATTTTTGATCGTAACTTTTGCGCCGGGAACAACGGCGTTGTTGATGTCGTAAACCGTTCCGTCAAGTGAGCCGTTGTCGGTCGCTTGCCCGAAAACGGTCGGTGTCAAAAATAAACCGTAAGCGATTATCAGTGACAAAATGATTGAATATTTTCTTAACATACGAGATTCCTTTATTTAATTTTTTTATTTTCTAATTTTCCGCTTTTGATAAAATTTGTCGTTATAAAAATATATTTGTAAATAATTTAAGTAAAAATAGCTCTGATAAATTTATTTTCGAGCGGTAAATATTATTCGATTTTTAATTTTTTAAGATGAAGCATCGGAAAAAATTTTCCGATGCTTCATCGCGGTTTTTGTTCATTCGCCGATTAGCGAAGCGAAGGCTGCGGAATGTCGAAACCTTCAAAATCACGGCAGGGATTATTCAAGCATCCCGGCGTGGTCAGAGTTCCGTAAGCCGGAGCCGTAAAGACAGCGGAATCATTCGGATTGCCGAAGAACGGACGACCGTCTTCAAGCAATAAAACAAGCGTTCCGTTCGGCAGACTTGCCAAACCCGTGTCGCGGTTGGCATCAATTGTCAGGGTATTTTTAATAAACGAAGCGCTTCCGGCGTTCGGACCTGTTAAGAAAACACGGTATAAACTGCCGCGTTCTCCGCTAGGCGTTGTGCCGAAACGATTTTCAGTCCCGTAAGCTGCGCCGTTCGGCAGAATAGCGAGTCCGTCCATATACGGATTTACCTGTCCTCCCGGAGGGCTTGACGGAAGAAGCGTAATTCCCGTTCCGACCTGTGTTGCCAGACCGGTCGTCGGGCTGATGCGGTATAAACGCGAGCGCGGCGCAGTTCCGGGCAGAAGATCATCGCTGGCAATCGAATAAATCCAGCCGTCTTGCGGATTGTAGGCTGATCCGGCTTCGCCGCCGAAATCAATACAGGTTTCACCGACTTGTCTGCCGATACCGGTCGGCGTAAAAATACGCAGGTCTGACGACAAACCCGTTACCGGATCGGAACCCGTGTTGCAGAGTTCGGTGTCGAATTCGGAAACGCCGTAAAGAACCGAACCGATCGAAGCAAAACCTTCATATTCACGGCGAATGGTGTTCGGTAAGGTTTGAATTAACGTTCCCTGACCCGTCGAAAGGTCGAAACTGTAATACTGTTGAGCTAATCCCGTATCATCCCGATTGTTATCGCTGACCGAATAACCGATCTGGGCTGAAATGATTGTTTGCATTGAAACGATTGCTAAAATACAAAGACATACTTTAAATAAATTTTTCATTTTTCCTCCAATTTTCCTTTTAAATTGTTTATTAAGTTAGGCTAAATCCTTTTCTTTATTAATGATCGTGTTTTTTTTAGAACACATCAGAATTGCCATAAGTGCTTTTTAACCGTAAAATTGTGCCGAATTTCCGAAAATGGAATCTTCATTAACCGGAAATCTTAAATTGTTAAATTTTGTGCGTTACTAGGTTAAGTTTTAACTGCCGGATATGTATTAAATGTTTAATAAGTATGAATTATTTGCTAACTTTTAGTTTCATTTATATTACATTTGCTCACATTTATTGAGGATAAAGGTATTTAGCTTCTGTAAAGAAAATACTATTGAGATAAGCCTTAAATTTTTTTATTTGAGTGGAGAGTATTATGTTTTTTCACAATGCGAGATTAAGCGAGGCAATGAAAATATTTAGCTGAAATTTATATCAAAAAAGCGGTTTGAATTTGCATTCAAACCGCGTCCAAATCGTCAAATTAAAAATCGGAATCAGTGATTCATTCCGCAGTGCGCGTGGTCATCTTCCGTCAAAATGCGCGGGGTGAAAAGCGGAGCATTTTGCAGCATTTGAACGCCTTCACTCGGGTTTCTAAGCTGCGTTGCCGGCGTAAAATACGGCACGTCAACCGAAAGTTTTTGCTGGACAGCCGTATCGAGAATATTCGTATTAAGCGTCAGAGCTTTTGCCATTTTGAAGAAAATATCGGTTTGATCGTAATAACCGAAAAAGAGCAATGCGCCCGCGCCTTCCGCAGTTACGGGAACCGACGAACCCGTGTGATCGCCCGTTCGATAACCTACTTTGAGGCGAATGCGGTTGGTATTTTCGGGATAACGGTCGCCGTTTGCGTCTTCATAATCGGGGAAACCGCTTGTTTCGCCGACGCGGTTTTCAATTCCGATATTGCCTTGTCCGCGGCTCGAATTCGGGTGAAGCAATGTGGCAAATACATTTTGAACATAATTCGGCACTAAAGTATCAACCGCGCCGGTAATGTGCATTGATTGATCATGGTCGGCAGTAGCGATAACCAAAGTTTTCGCCCGTGTTTGGGCATCGCGGTTCATATATGTGCGACCGACACCGACCGATTTATCGAATTCGATGTTGTCCCAGATTTGTCCCGCCGCAAAATTCGGATGAGATTGTTTGTCAATCGAAGCGGCTTCGACCATTAAGATAAACGGCGCATCATTTTTGTTGAGTGATGCAATCGCCTTTTCGGTCATTTCGTCCAGAAAAGGCTGATCGGTAAAACCGCCGAAGTTCGGATTCGGTTCGTCTAACGGACGCACCAGACCGAGTTTGTCATATGCGACGTTCATATTGCTCGTTCTGAATAAACCGAGCACTTTCGCCGGCGGATTTGCACTGTTGACCGCATTTAATTCGGTGCGGTTTTGCACGTATGTATAGCCGCTGCCTTGCAATTCGGTAACGAGATTGCGCGTGTCGCTGCTGTTTGAAGCAGTGCGGGCATTAAATCTTTCCAAACCGCCGCCCATAATTACGTCAAACTGATTTCCCTGATTGATCGAACCGTCAACGAATTGTTTGGCAATGTCATAACCCAAACCTCTGAGTAGCGTGTGTGCGCCTTCCGCCGCCGGAGTTGCGTCCGTTACATCGGAGGTCGTCACGATTCCGGTTTTATAACCGTGCCGACGTTTTAAGAATTGCCACAGAGTTTCAACGCGCGGATTGTCCAAAACATATTGTTTCGTTCCTTGAACATTCGAACTCGAAAAACGAAAATCGGTATTATCGGGGAAAACATTGACTGCGCCGTTGATCGTTTTATTTCCGGTCGTCCAGGCTGAGGCGGTTGGTGCCGAATCGGGAACGATATTTTCGAGCGAATAGGTCATACTCATTCCGGTTACGGGCATTTTGTCCATTTGTTGCAATTCGTCAAACCAGCCTTCGCGGAAACGGTTTCCGGTGCTTTGCGAGACGATTCGGCTGGCATCGCGATAAGCCGTTCCCATAGCGTCGCCGATAAAAAGAACGACATTTTTATTGCCGTTCAAGTTGAAATTTTGCACGCTGATCTGTGTTCCGACACCGTAGATTTGTCTGCCGTCATAAATTAAAGCTCTGACGGTTTTTATTCCCGGTGTGGTGAAATACATTTTACGAATCGTCATGGCTCTGTCTATATTGCTCGGATTACTATCGTTATTGCTGGTATTTTCCAGCGGACCGGCAAAATTATATTTTTCTTCGCCGTTTTCGCCTTCGACTTGAATTTCGATTCGCGCCGTTGAACTGGCAAGATTTTCCGCTTCGATCCGCAGATCAAAGTATTGATTTGTTAAGACTCTGAATCTTTCCGGTATGACGATACGAACCGTCGGCGCACCTTGGGCAAATGCGTTAATGCCTTGAAAGGTGATAATTGCCAGTCCTAAAACTGCCGCAACTAAAATTTTTTCAACTGATTTGAATTTTTTATTCATTTTTATTTACTCCTGAAATTTCCTTACTTTTTATTAACTTTAAATACACTTCAACTTACTGACATCAACTCCGAACTTTTGAATAAGCCCTGTGCTGTCAAAATTTATAGATATTTCCTAATTCGGTTTAAACTGAAAACTGAAAATTTATTATTTAACCGAGAATGATTTTGTTTCTAAGGAATCAGGTTAGAATTTACAGATTAATTTCAGATGAAATAGAAGTGAAGTTTGAATTACACAGCAAAAATTTACATTAAATCTCTGAAAACTTTTTCAATGAATGGTCGAATTTGTCTGCTGAACCAGAATATTTCACCCGCATCCGAAACTTTGCACAAAGTCAAAGTACCAGCTTTGCTTTACGATGCTTCGACGGGCAGAAGTGGCGGCGGCAATTTTCAACTCGTAAGCAGGAAAGCAAAAGTAATCCGGGATAATGATGCTGAAAAGGTAGAACAGGCTGTTAGCCTGTTCACCGTGGAATATCAGTGTTAGTGAACAGGCTAACAGCCTGTTCTACCTTCATTACACCACAAAACATTTGCTTACCTGCTTAACAATATTTGGATTTAAATCAAAAAACCGCATTCTCTGATTTTTTTCAGACAGTGCCGTTTTTTTGACTTGAATCCAAAAATTTCTCTTGCATCAGCGCGAAAGATCGAGATTTCCGCTTTCGGCGATTTTTTCGATTTCCGAAAGTGTCGCCATCGAACCGTCGCCGAGAGTCGTTAAGGTCAGAGCGGAATTTGCCGCGCCGTAATTTAAAGCGGTTTGCAAATCCTTTT
>JBBRVS010000168.1:0-12789 GCA_038246645.1 Pyrinomonadales bacterium | reverse complement strand
TTATCTTGCAATGGAGATGGAGTTTACAAATCAAATTAAAAAAGATTTCAGGTCAGGAAGGTTGGCTCTGCCACAATGGCATTAAGTTAAGGATTACTTCAATGCCGTCAATAGGTTACAGAAACAAAAGTTAATGGCGGAAACAACTTCTTGCCCCATTCAGCCTTTAAAATATAAGTAAACGCGACTTAGAGGCTTTTTGTGCGAGTTTTGCGACCTCGCCGGACAAGTCTAAGTGTAAGATAATACAGAAGTTATCGCTTAACTTAATGCCATTGTGCTCTGCCACCGCTCTTCGTTGAAATACAAATACCCTAACTTTTTATTGAACCATTACGTTTGCCGTCAAAATTTTATTTTCAAAAGCGGCAAATTGCCGTAAAATCAGTCTCACGTTTTTAGAATTTAATAAATTTTCGCGTCTTTAGAATGAATTATGAAAATCAGTATTAAAAAACTTGTCTTTTCCATCTTTTCGTTTTATGTAATTTTTGCCGTTTTTGAAATGACGAATGTTTCTGCCCAAATCGGCGGCGGCGGTCAATCGGCGAATCTCGGCAGTTCGATTTCATCCGAAATCAGCGGCAGACTCGGCAGCGGCGTTTTTGCGCGGCTCGGGAAAAAACCTGAGGCGAAAAAAACCACGCCGAAAAAAACACAAAGCGCAAAAACCGCAAAAAGTAAAACTTCTCCGGCAAAAAGCGGGAAAACCACCGCGAAAACTCAGCCGGTTGAACCGGATGATTTTATTGATTACAGCATTCTCACCTACAAACCCGACCCGAGGTTAAATACGGCTCAAAGATTGGTCAATGAATTTGCCGAAACTTCCGACGAAAAAACATTAATTCTGACATTATTTAACGCCGCCAAATCCGGTTATGACGAGGAAGCCGCGAAAAAAGGCAAAAAAAATGACGTTGCGCTTGCGCTTTCATTTTTTCTGGCAAGCTGCATAACGGTTTATAACGATGCGCCCGAACCGTCGGAGCAGGCATTTGATAATCTTTATGACGCTTTAGCCGAATCTCTGCTCGAAGACGAACAATTTGCCGCTTCATCCGACCGCGAAAAACAGGAAATGAGCGAAACTCTGACCTATATCGGCGGTTTGGTTTTAGGCGGTTATACTATCGGCAAACAAGGCAATGATGAAGATACAGTAAAAGTTTTTCAAACTCTTGCCGGAATTTCTTTGGCATCTTTAACGCAACTTGATCCGAAGAAAATGAAATTCGACAAACAAGGATTGGTTGTTAATCCTTAATTCGCTGTCAGAAAAAACTTGGCGCAATGCGGAATTCAAAATTTTTCTGTTTCGCATTTTGCCGAGTTTTTTTTAACTTTTTCAGAGGCTTCAATTTGCCACGGCAAAAGTTGTTTTTCTTGAGCGATTGTTTCCCATATTTTAATTGAATTTTGAAATTGCAGACACGCTTTTTTATGCAATTGCTGATCTTTATTTTTGGAGGCTAATTTTTGATATGAAAAACCAAGTTTTTCAAAAGTTTGCCCCAAAAGGATCTTGACCGAGATGTCTGAAGCGTCTTTAGCTGTTAATTCTTCTGATATGACAATAACACGTTGAAAATTATCAATCGCTCCATTTATGTCACCGCGCAGTTGGGCAATTTCCCCGAGTCTGCCGTAAGCTCTGGCAAGTGAACCGCGAACCCTTTTCGGATCGGCTTCGGCAACTTCAAGCCTTAATTTCAAGGCTCTATTTAAATAAACAAAAGCATTTTCCAAGTCGCCGGTTTTCATCAAATCATAACCGATTCCGCCGTAGCTGAATGATAAATCGGTTTTCACATCCAAGTTTTCGGGAAATGCTTTCATTCTTTCTTCATCGAAGATTAACGCTTTACGACTCAGTTCGATTGAGTTTGTGTAGTCTTCGTTGAGATCGAAAACCTCGCTCAACCTTTTATAGCTTTGTGCCAAATTTCGGCGATATTCAAAATTTGAACTATCCGCCGCAAGCAAATTTTCCCAAATCGAAACGGCTTTTCGATAATTCTCAACGGCTTCCGTATTTGCGCGGATTGTCTTTAAACCAACGCCTAAATCTAAATGTCCCTGCGCCAATCCGTTACTAAATTTTGTATCAGACGGCTTAGATATGTTGAGATTTTCGTAGATTTTCAAAGCCTGTTGATAATTTTCCAATCGTGCATTTTCGTCAAATACTCCAATGCTGTCGCCGACTCTGCCATAAGCGACGGCTAGCGTGAACAAATCTTCGGCATTTTCGGGATTTGATGCCACCAGAGTTTGTCTGATTTTTAAGGATTTTTGAAAACTATCCAACGCGCCTTTTACATTGCCGACCGTTCCGGCGTTAATGTTAGATTGAACATCGCCGACTTTTTGATAAGCCATTGCAAGTTCGCGTTGCAAATCAGCATCGTTACCGCTTTCAACCGAAAGATTATCAAGATATTCAAGTGCATCCTTAACCATTTTTTCACGCAGAGCAGTTGAACCGGGCAATTTCTCGATGCCGTCGTGATATTCAAACAGAACGGTGTTAGCGAGTTTGCGAACTTGTCTGAAACGCATTTCAGATTTATCGCGTTCCAGATTTGCCAGATGTGCTTGCCAAACGGTTGCCGTGATTCCGACCAAAAGCGAAAACAAAACAAGAAAACTTGCCAAAACACCGGCACGATGGCGTTTGACGAATTTATTGATCCGATAAAATGTCGTGTCCGCCGTCGCCGTAACAGGTAAACCGACGAGATGGCGGCGAATGTCTTCGGAAAATTCCTGCACCGATAAATAACGCCTTTCCGGTTCTTTGCGTAGGGCTTTTAAGATTATGTTATCCAAATCGCCCTTTAATAATTTGCGATTTGCGATTTGCGATTTGCGATTTTCTTTTTGATTCGCAGTTTTCGGTATTTGGTCTTTGTTTGTGGAAGGTTCTCCAACTTGATTGGTATTCTTACTGCCAACCGCACTTGGTCGAATCGGCTCTTCGGTCAAAATTATGTTTGCGGCTTCTTGCGGCAAATGGCTTTCGATTTTATATGGACGTATTCCCGTTAAAAGTTCATATAAAACCACGCCGAGCGAATAAACATCGCTTGCCGTCGTGATCGGAAGTCCGCGAATTTGTTCGGGCGAAGCATATTCCGGTGTCATTACGCGAAATATTGTCGCGGTCGCTTCATTTGTGTCGAGAGACCAATCGGGATGAAGCAGTTTGGCAATACCGAAATCTAATAATTTCGGCGTTCCGTCTTTTGTAATTAAAATATTTGAAGGTTTGATGTCGCGGTGAACGACCAGATTTTGATGGGCGTAAGAAACTGCGGCGCAGATTTTTTGGAAAAGTTTCAGCCGTTCGCTCGTGTCCAAATTATGCAGATCGCAAAACTTTGTCACGGGCAAACCTTCAATGTATTCCATCACGAGATACGGCAAGCCTTCACCGGTCGAACCGCCATCGAGAAGGCTGGCGATATTCGGATTTTCAAGCTGCGCGAGAATCTTGCGTTCCATCACAAAACGCTTGAGAACCGCGCTCGTATCCATTCCGCGTTTGATTAATTTTATCGCAACTTTTTTGTCAAAAGTTTCGTCAGATTTGACGGCGAGATAAACCGTTCCCATTCCGCCGTGTCCGATTTCTTCTAAAATTTTGTAATCGTCAATTTGTTTTCCGATATAAAAATCGGTTGCGGTTTCATCAATAAATCCGACTTCAACAAACGCCGGCTCAACAATAAAATCATTGGCATTTTCGTGAGCTTTGATTAATTTTTCAACTTCTTGGCGCAAATTCGCGTCGCAAGTTGTTAAATAAGCTGCCTGTTCCGTTTTTGGCAACTCAATTATCGCGTTAAATGTTTCCTTTATTTTTTGCCATTCATCACTTTTCATTTTTCACCGCAGATTATTTATAAACTTCGACTAAAACTCCGATTCCAAACAACGACAAACCCAAAAACGTGAACGCCAAAGCCATCAAAACCATGAAGCCGGGCGCAAACCACAATGCCGGCAGAGAATCTATTTCGGCTTGTTGCGGATTGCTTTTACTGTAAATGACTTCAACCTTTTGCCCGACTTTGTAAGATGGCGGCTGTGTGCCGAGATTCGATTGAAAATTAAGGATTTGACCGTTTGGAAGCGGAAATGCAACTTGCGGGCAATAAATGTATCCGCTTTTTCCGGTTTGAGTTCCAAAAGCGATAACTGTTCCGACGGCTTTGGCAGAACTCTCGAACTGCCGCCAGACCTTGAAAACATTGAAAATTCCGTATATCAAGAGTCCGATCCCGATCAAAGAAAACAGAAATCCAATGAAAATCATCATATTCTAAATCCTCAAACAGATTGAATCGAATTATATTTGTCCTGAACATTACGCGCAAAAAATTGATAGATCGGCTCAAATTTTATTTTTCGCTTACCTTTTCAAACAGCCACGCCCGCGCCAGAGTCCATTCGCGTTTGACCGTGGCGGGTGAAATCTTCAAAACTTCCGCCGTTTCTTCAATCGTCATTCCGCCGAAATATCGAAGCTCGATGATTTTCGCCTGTTTTTCGTCAAATTCTTCAAGTTCCTGTAAAGCCAAATCGAGTTCGATCAGATTTTCGTTAGCGTCAACAGAAATTTCACCAATATCTTCGAGCGAAACCTTCGCCCCGCTGCCGCGTTTTTCCGCCGTGTGCCGCCGCGCATTATCGAGCAAAATCCGCCGCATCGCCGTTGCCGAAAGCGCGAAAAATTGAGCGCGGTTTTGAAAATTAACTGAATGCTGGTCAATCAACTTCAAATATGCTTCGTGGACGAGCGCAGTCGTTTGAAGCGTCAAATCCTGCCGTTCACTTTTCAGATAGCTGTGGGCGAGTCGGCGCAATTCCTGATAGACAAGCGGCAAAAGTTCGTCTAAACAAGCGCGGTTGCCGTTGGTATATTCATCGAGCAATTTCGTAATCTCACTCATAAAAACTTGCCCAAATCTCTAATCAAGCAGAATGTTGATAAAAAAACTTTTGAGCCAATCTTACTCTTTTCTGCGCGTAATGCACAGAGGAAATTTGCCGAACAAAATATTTTTTTCGGCAAATAAATTTAAAGGAGAAATACGATGAAAACAAAATTAACAATTTCAATGATTAAAAGCATTTCACTTATATTAATCTTTTGCGCCGCCGCGATAATCGGCAAAGCGCAAACCGTTAATTTGCAATTGCAAAGCGATTACACGAATGACGGAACGACATACGCGCCGTCCGTTGCGTTCGGCGATGTCAACAATGACGGCAGACCCGATTTGGTGGCGACAAACCGCCGGACAACAGGTGGAGATTATGTCGGTATTTTCTTAAACAACGGCGCGGGCGGTTTCAGTTCTACGCCTTTGGAAGCCGGAAGCAATCTGAGTGCGAGAGTCGTCGTTCTAGCCGATTTTAACAAAGACGGCAATCTCGATATGGTAATCGGGACCGATTCGCTGACTACCGGACTCAATATTCGTCTGGGAAACGGCAGCGGTAATTTTGCAACCGGAATTCCGACAGGTTCGGCTATTATCGAAAGTGTTTCAGACCTTGTTGCCGCCGATTTTAACGGCGACGGCAATCTCGATTTAGCGATGACTAAAGTGGGCGGATATAATACCGCGCCGTCGAACGCCGTAAAAGTTTGGTTCGGCAACGGAATGGGCGGTTTCAGCGGGTTTTCAACTTCGGCTCTGATGTTCGGCGGAGCGCAGGATATTGAAGTTGCCGATTTTAATGTTGACGGCAGACCTGATATTGCGGCGACCGCGCCGAATTCCAATGTCATTCAAATCCTGCTCAACAACGGCGCGGGCGGTTTTAATGCCGCGCTCAACACAACTTACAATGGAGCGCGAAAACTCGTTTCCGCCGATTTTAACCGCGACTGCATTCCCGACTTAGCCGTTACAAACAACTCGAATACCATCGGCGTTTTTCTAGGCAACGGCACAGGCGGTTTCGGTGCGCCAACCGTCGTCGTCGTTAATCAAATCGGTCAGGAAGGTATTGCCGTCGGTGATTTTAACCGCGACAAAAAAATTGATATTGCGATCCGAAACATAAATGTTACCGGCTCTCCTAATTTTGAAATTTTTCCGGGCAACGGTGCGGGAGGATTCGGAACACATTACGAATTGACGCTTCCGGTATCGGCATCTTCTGCAAATGTGCTGGCTGTTGCGGACATAAATCTTGACGGCAAATCAGATATTGTCATAAATCGGCAGGGCGGCTTTGCGCTTTATCACGGCAACAGCGCACTTTTTACCAAAACGGAAAATGACTTTGATGGCGATTTAAAATCAGACTTGAGCGTCTTTCGTCCGTCAAACGGCAATTGGTATGTCAATCGCTCGACTAATGGATTTACGTCGCAACAATTCGGTCTGGCTTCCGACAAACTCGTTCCGGCTGATTACGACGGCGACGGCAAAACCGACATTGCCATCTGGCGCGAAGGTGCGCCGTTTGTTGCCGCTTTTTGGATTTTACGAAGTTCGGACAACACGGTTCGGATAGATCAGTTCGGACAAACCGGCGATGATTCGACCGTCGTAGCCGATTGGGACGGCGACGGCATAGCTGATCCGGCGGTCTATCGCAACGGGATTTCGGGCGCACAAAGCTTTTTTTACTATCGCGGTTCGATTAACAATCCGAGTGGAAATATCACGTATCTGCCGTGGGGAACAAGCGGCGATTCACCGGCACGCGGTGATTTTGACGGCGACGGCAAACAGGATGCCGCAGTTTTTCGTCCGTCAAACGCGGTTTGGTATGTTCTGCAAAGTTCCAACGGACAACTTCGCGCTCAAAATTGGGGACTCGCAACGGATAAACGAGTTACCGGCGATTATGACGGCGACGGTAAAACGGATTTCGCCGTTTTCCGCCCGTCAAATTCGGTTTGGTATATTATGAACAGTTCAAACAACGCGATAAGTTATCGTCAATGGGGGCTTTCCGGTGATGTTCTGACACCGGGCGATTTTAATGGCGATGGAACAACAGAAACGGCGGTTTATCGCCCATCAGACCAGCGTTGGTATGTTCCGCAATGCGCGAATTTCAATAGTGTAAATACAAAATTCGGGACAAACGGTGATGTCGCCGTGCCTTCGGCTTTTGTGCCGTAACTAATTTTTAAAATTGTAAAAAGGCTCGTCAATTTGAGAAACCTCAGTTTTTTGGATTGACTTTAGAAACGCGGATAAACCCCTTCTCATCCGCGTTTCTTTTTTATTGAACTTTTTATTGAGCCAATCTTACTCCTTTCTGCGCGTAATGCACAGAGGAAAAATTTATGCACAAGAAATCTTACATCCTAATCAGCATTTTATTGTTAAATTTTATGGCGATTGCCGGGCAAGCCGCGACGCGCACCGTAACTAATTTAGACGGCGGCAGTGCGGTGGGCAGTTTGCGGGAGAGAATCGCCATCGCCAACGCGGGCGATACAATCGTTTTCCAAGCCGGATTGAGCGGACAAATTTCTTTAATAAATGAGATTGTCATTAACAAAAATCTCATCATCAGCGGACCGGGCGCGAATGTTATCCGCGTTAGCGGTCTGGATTCATTTCGCGTTTTCAATGTGTCGGCGGGCAATGTGCAGATTTCGGGTTTGCGGATTACCGACGGATTCGCTTCGGGCGCGGGCGGCGGCGTGCTGGTTGACGGCGGAAATTTGACGCTAAACAACTGTCAAATCAACGGAAACGATTCTGAAAGCGGCGGCGGTGCGATTGTTTTCACCGGCTCGACTCTGACGATTACGAATTCGACGATTAACGGAAATACTTCGGCGGTCGAAGGCGGCGGCGTGTCAAATCGCGGCGGGACGCTTTTTTTGACCAATACGACGATAACCGGAAACACCGCTCCGCGCGGCGGCGGCGTTTCGATTGACGGCGGCACGGCAACGATTTTAAATTCGACGATTAGCGGCAACCGCACCGGCGATTCAACTACAAGTAATGTAGGCGGATTGCGGGCTTTTTCCGGCTCTGTAATTCTCAAAAATACGATTGTTGCAGGCAACAGTGATTCATTCGCTCCAATCACTCAGGTCGGCGAAACGGTCAACTTGCAAAACACGAATTCGATTGAAAATCCGGCTTTTTTTGGTGTGTCAATCTTTGACATCGGCGGAACGATAAATTCGCAAGGCACGAATTTAATCGGCAATTCGACAGGCGGAAGCGGTTTCATCGCGTCCGATTTGCTCAACGTCAATCCGCAGCTTTCCACGCTTGCCGCAAACGGCGGGACGACTCCGACACAGGCTTTAATGGCAGGCAGTCCGGCGATTAATGCGGGAAATAATTCGGGTGCGCCCGCCACCGACCAGCGCGGCGTGGCGCGTCCGCAAGGTGCGGCGGTGGACATCGGTGCGTATGAATCGGGCGTTAATCCGGTAATTTTCGGCAAAATCGCCTATGTTAATGCCGGTGCGAACTATGAGATTTTTTCGATGAACGGCGACGGCTCGAATCAGACGAATCTGACTAATAATACGGCTTTTGACAGCAATCCGAATTGGTCGCCCGACGGCTCGAAAATCGTTTTTGTCAGCGACCGTGCGAGTTTTGGCACGACCGAAATTTACACGATGAACGCGAACGGCTCGAATCCGACGCGACTGACAACAAATTCCGTAACGGATGAAACTCCGGCGTGGTCGCCCGACGGTGCAAGAATTGCGTTTGCCCGCAGCGGTCAACTTTTTGTGATGAATGCCGACGGCACGAACGTCATCCAAATAACCGCTAATGCTTCGTCAGGTGTCAAACTTCATCCTTCGTGGTCGCCCGACGGAACGCGAATCGTCTTTAGTAGAAATTTGGGTTTCGGCAATATTGGAATTGCCGTCATTGATTCTGCCTGTAATATTTGCACCGCCGGAATAAGAGTTTTGAACAACGGATTGCCTACCGATAATTTCGATCCGGCGTGGTCACCCAACGGCAGCGCGATTGCGTTCAGCAACGACCAAACTGATTTTGACGACCATAGTCTGCCGGAAACTTTTTTGATAGACGACATCAATGACTTTAATTCTCCGCCGCGACCGCTCGTAACGCCGATCAATCCGCGAATATTTTCTCCGGCGTGGTCGCCCGACTCAACAAAGTTGGTCTATCAAAACAACAGCTTCGATCTGTTCACTATCAATGCCAACGGCACTAATCAAACATCGCTCGGTGTCAGCGGCAGACTTCCCGCTTGGGGCGGATTTAACACGCCGACGGGCGCGAATGTTTCGGCGATTGCCGGAACGAGTTCGATAACTTTTTCAAATGTTTCAACTTCAGGAACAACCCTCGCCGCGCCGATTGACCCGGCAACTGCCGGAACTTTGCCCGGTGGTTACACGCTCGGCGCGGGTTTTCCGGCTTACGAGATTACGACGACGGCAGTTTACACCGCGCCGATTACGGTTTGCCTGCAAGTTCCGGGCGTAACGGATGCGACGATTTTTAATGCGCTGACTCTTTTTCACAGCGAAGGCGGAATATTGATTGACCGCACCGTTTCGCGCAATTTTGCGACGAAAACAATCTGTGCGAGCGTTTCGAGTTTGTCGCCGTTCGTTGTCGCTCAAAATCTCGCGCCGTCCACTGCCAATGTCAGCGTCAGCGGACGAGTTTCGACGGCGGAAGGTTACGGCATTTCAAGAGCGCGGGTTTCAATCGTCAATCAAAACGGCGAAACACGGACGGTTTTGACAAGTTCATTCGGCTATTTTCGTTTCGACGAAATTCCTGCCGGAGAAACTTATGTTATCAGCGTTCACGCCAAAAGCTATCAATTCAATTCCCAAGTTTTAACCGTTTCGGAAGACATCCAAAACGCCGATTTTACGGCTCTTCCGTAATTGTAAAAGGAGAAATATTATGAAATACAAATTAGTTTTAAGTTTAATGTTTATAGTGTTTTGCGTTTCGGCAAGTTTTGCCCAGACTCAACTGACGATCAAGAAAAAAAGTTCGATGAAGATACCGGGAATGCCCGCGATGCCGGAAATGCCTGCCGGAATGAAAAATCCTTTGGATGATATGAACAATCGCACTTCAACCGTTTATATCAAAGGCTCGCGGATGCGAAGCGATATGTCTGTCAAAGATTATTCCGGCAAAAAAGATTTTATTCAAACCACGATTGTGCAATGCGATAAAAAACGCACGGTTACATTTAGCAACAAAAAGCAAAAGTATTATGTTGATTCAACTACTGCGCCAACTTCGGCAACTACTAAAAATTCGAAAAAAGGCGGTTATGTAACCGTTACCGGAAGCGTTACCGATACCGGCGAACGGGCAAAATTATTCGGCTACGACGCGCGGCATCTGAAGGAAACCATCACTTTCACACCTTCAAAAAACGCTTGTATGAAAGACGCGATGCAGATCGAGATCGAAGGTTGGTATGCCGATGTTCCCGACTTTTTCTGCCCGATTCAACGCAATATGCAGGAATTCAAGATGGATAAAAATTGTTTTGACGATGTTGATTTTCAAATGAAAGGCTCAATTACCGGAATTCCTTTGAAAGAGATCAAGAAAATGACAATGCAGGGAATGACGATCATTATTGAAGAAGAAGCGACGGAAATTCTGAAAACTCCGCTTGCCGATTCACTTTTTGAACCGCCCGCAAATTATAAACCCGCCAACACGCTCAAAGAAATCGAAGATGATTCGCCGGATGATCCAAGCCCGACAAGCCGGACAATGCCTCAAACTTCGATGCCCGTCAACAATCCGTCGCCGACGTTCTCTTTGCCGTCCGGCGGAATCGAAAAACCGCCGCTGACCGAAAAGAAAACGGGAATGATTCGGATCGGAATTGCCAGACCGAAAGTAATCACGCCCGACAGCAAAAAAGACCCCAATGCAGGTGACGATATTGCTGTTGCTTCAGCAAATTTATTGGTCGAATCACTCAAAAGCGAGAATGTTGAAGCAGTTCAATTGGATTCTGAAAATATCGAAAGTGAAGCCAGAGAAAAGGGTTGTGATTACATTTTCTACACTAATATCACTCAAAAACGCGGCGGCGGCGGAATGTTCGGGAAAATTGTGCCGATGGTGGCGATGACGGCGGCGAGTGTATTTGTTCCGGGTATCGGCGGAATAATCGCGGGAACTGCCGGAAGCGTCGTGATGAGTCAAACGATGGGCAAGACGGCGAAAGCCAAAGATGAATTTACGCTCGATTACAAAGTCGCTGCAATGGATAAAAGTGTGATTTCGCAAGCAGTTACAAAAAGAAAGACCGAAAAAGACGGCGAAGACGCATTAACACCGCAGATTCAACAAGCCTCGAAAACAGTTTTGGAAAAGATCAAATAATAAGGAACTGAAATTATGAAAAAGAAATTGACAGTAATGTTCGGAATTGTTTTTGTCGGTTTGTTTTTAACCAATTTCGCTAACGCCCAGGACAAAAATATCAAACTTGTCAAGGGGCGCAAAATGGTCATCAAAGGCGAAGTGAGCGATCAAAAAGACCGCACATATTTTTTCAAAGCGAAGAAAGGGCAAAACTTTACGATCAAACTGATCGGGCGGGATGCGGTTTTTATTCTTGCCGCTCAACATAATTTTGATTCCGAAGATTTTACCGAAGAAACAAAATCGTGGGCGGGCAAATTGCCGAATGCCGATTCGGGCGAATATGCGATCCGGCTCAGTTCAAATTACAAAGTGGCGAGTTACACATTGGAAATTACGCTTAAGTAAAGCAATAGGAGAAAATATTATGAAAATATCGAAAATTATTTTGGGGTTATTTACCGTAATCACCCTGTTTGCAGTCATCAATGTTTCAGCCCAAAGACAGGGCGAACCGTTGCCGAAATGCCGGGCGACGGCTGACCAAATCTATTTTGTTGATTCCGGTCAATCCGTCACCGAAGTTCATCCCGGCAGCAACGGCGGGAACGGTTATCAGTTGAACATAATCGGAACGGGAGCCGATAAGTTTACAGTAAAAAAAGAGCCGTATATGACATCGGTCTCTGTAATACCCGGTTACACAAATGCTTCCCAGGCTAAATGGCAGATATTCTTCGAGCCGAATATGGGACAGGTTATTTCCAAGATTAGAATGCAGTCCGAATGCACGGGAAGAGTGATTAAAGAATATCAATTGACCGAAAGCGTCAGGCTTCTCGACCAGTAGAGTATTTTAAAGAGGAGTCAGCCAATGAAAGAATCAAGAGTTATTTTAAGTTTAATTTTTATCTGTGTTTTTTGCTTGACCGTATTTAGCCAAACGCCTTGCACCAAAGAAATGGCTTATCAAACCGTCGGCAATTGGGGAAAGCAGAAAGTTGATGATTTGGCGATGGCTGACCGCAGTTTTCCGAAAGAGCAATACAAACCTGTTTTGGCAAAAGCGCAAAAAGTTGTCGAATTACTGAAACTTGCAAATCCTGAATTAATTGGCGTTGATGCAGCGGCAAAACGAATGATTCGCGGCGATTCATATTTCCCGAACGGTGCATTGAAATTTGGAATCAACAGCGGATTCAGTTCATATTTTTGCTTTCCGAATAACAATCAATATGCGTTGGAAAGACGCGGAAAAATTTTACCGAGTTCTGAATCGGGTGCGACAATCAATGTTTATTTTAATGATTTTGGTTGGGCATTGGAAGCCATTGAAGATCAAGGAAAATTTTTAACCGGCAACGATGAAGCACTTTTTTATGCTCCGAAAAAATCGGACGACTTTAAGGGAATGACTGTTCTTGAATTAAAAAGT
>JBBRVS010000167.1:0-12808 GCA_038246645.1 Pyrinomonadales bacterium | reverse complement strand
TAAAAATCTATCTACAATATATCGCAGTAAAACTCGTCATAAAAAATTATGTATTTTTCTGTGTCCAACTTTTAATTACACCCGCCAACCGCTGCTAGTGTACCGATTTGAATAAAATTTCGTCTGGTTATCATATAATTTTTAGTTTTTTCGGAAATGGCTGCTCTATTGGGAATGACAGCGAAGATTCTATCTCTTTTTTTCCGCAATATCAATAATAATTATGCAAAGCACGAACGGAATCCCGAATATCATCACCTTCGGGCAAGCCGGAGACGTGATCACGCCGGGCGATTACGACGGCGACGGAACATCGGACATCGCGGTCTTCCGCCCGGCGGACGGCGATTGGTATGTCCTGAAGAGTTCGGACACCACTATTACCGGAGTCAACTGGGGATTGGCAGGCGATGTGCCGATTCCTGCCGCTTATTTGCCGCAGTAAAAAAGCGGTTAAATTTCTTTTGATTTATCAGAAGACGAAAACAGAAAAACCTTTATCAATTTTAATAAAGGTTTTTCTGTTTTTTAGTTTTCGCAGAAATTTATTCAGAACCCGTCTTTTGCCATTCCATCACAAAATGCGAACCGTTATCGGCGGTAATTCTACAGCCTAATTTGTTATAAAGTTTGATTGCGCGGTTTGTTTTTAAGACTTGGAATGTAAAAATGCGGTTTGTTTCGGCGGCTTTTTTTATTAAAAAATTGTTTAGCACGTTTGTGCCGATGCCTTGATTGCGAAATTCCGGCAAAATTGCCAGATCAACTCCGCAAATTTCTTGTTCATTTTCCGAGGTTATCAATCTTCCAACCTGATTTTCATTAAATAAAACGACAGAATAAACGGCATTCGGAAAATCCTGTGCGTATTGCATCATCTGGGCTTTGTCTTGCATTTCAAGCAGATATGTCGCTTGCTCTGCGCCTAAAACCGACCAGGCGGCGGCATCTTCGGTGCGTGTGCCGAAATAAACTTGTTTTAAGAATGCTTCATCATCGGGAAGTTTAACGGGTCGCAGAGCGATTTTTGCCGAATCCGGTTTTTCTTCAAGCATTTCCAAGGTTTAACATTTGATTTTCTGCGCGGATGCCAAATCATTCACGCCCAAAATTTCCAGTTCATTCAGTAAATTAACAAAAATATGTGCGGTGGCGCGGGCATCGTCGCTGGCGCGGTGATGATTGACGAGCGCGACCGAATAGTATTCGGCAAGCGTTTTTAAGCGGTGATTCAGCACATTGCGGTTCAAGCGGCGCGAAAGTTTAACCGTGCAAAGATGCGGATTAGCGACGCGGTAATCGGTGTAAATCTTACCGATTTCGTGATTTAAAAACCGCATATCAAATGGTGCATTGTGAGCGACGAGAACGGAATCGCCGATAAAATCTAAAAAATTATCGGCAACTTCGCGGAAAGTCGGGGCATTTCTAACCATCGAATCCGTGATCCCCGTCAGTTGCGAAATAAAAAACGGAATCGGTGTTTCGGGATTGACGAGTGTTTGAAATTCTTCGATTATTTCTCCGCCTCTCACGCGAAACGCGCCGATTTCCGTAACGCGGCAGGGCGGTGCCTTCGCGCCCGTCGTTTCCAGATCAAACACGACAAAATCCGTTTCAAACAGATTGCGCGAATCATTCCCCAGCGATCTTAATTCAACAATATCATCATTTAGATAAAGCCTGGGATCGCTTTCGACCAGATCCGAAACCAGCATTTTGGCAAAATTCGGCTCGGGTTTGCGGATTTTCATCACGTAATCAACGACCTTGACGGCGGAAGCACGACCGCCGAGAGATTGCAGGAGCTGAATCGTTTCGCCGATTAGTAATGAGTCTGAAATTAAATTTTGATAAGGCGGCATATTTTCTATTTGATTTTAACTCACAAAAACTAAATGGCAAGTTTAATTCGACAACTTGCGCGTATTTAGCAGAATATACTTTAATAGCTGTAATGAATCAGGAACAAATTTTAGAACATTTCCGGGATACGAACGCACTTCTCGAAGGACATTTCATTTTATCGAGCGGTCTGCACAGCCCGAAGTATCTGCAATGCGCTCTAGCTCTGCAATATCCGTCGGACGCGGCAAAATTCGGCAGAGCGATTGCCGGACATTTCATTAATGAAAATATCGAAACGGTCGCCTCGCCCGCCATCGGCGGTCTGATTATCGGTTTCGCCGTTGCGCAGAGTCTGAACGTCAGATTTATCTGGACGGAAAGACAAAACGGCGAAATGACGCTAAGGCGCGGGTTTTCCGTCAAGAAAGGCGAAAAAATACTGGTCGTCGAAGATGTTATTACAACCGGCGGTTCGACGCGGGAATGTATTGCAGCATTAGAAAAACGAGGCGCGCGCATCAGCAATGCGGCTTCGATCATTGACCGCTCAAACGGCGCGGCGGAGACGGGCGTGCCGCGCATCGCGCTGGTAAATCTGGACGTTCCGAGCTATACGCCCGAAGAATGCCCACTATGCCGCCAAGGCATCGAAGCGGTCAAACCCGGAAGCCGTCAGGAAGTTGAAAAGTAATAAATATAACGAAAAAAAATCTCTGCGCTGTCTGCGGCTCTGCGTGCAATTATTTGTATCTCGCAGAGAAAAGTCGAAAAGTTTGATAACTTAATCTTATTACAGATAAGAGTAAAGAATGTTGGAAATTTTCGGGGAACTGTCAAGAAAATTATGAAAAATGAAAATGTTCAAAAATTCTGGGAAGAATTTTGTGAAGAAAATAGAATAAACACCGAAACTCCTTATCAAGTTTGGTATTTCGGAAATACTTCCGAAATGGCAAAAGAACTTCTTGAACTTGTTTTGGAAGGCAAAAAAACGGCAACGGCTTCGCTGGTCTGGTTTTATGAAAAAAATCCGCAGGACGCGCCCGTTCCTGACGGTTTGAGCGTCGTGACGGATTTTGAAGGAAATCCGAGATGCGTTGTGCAAACCGCCGAACTTAGAGTTTTGCCGTTTAACGAAGTTGACGCGGAATTTGCTTTCGACGAAGGCGAAGGCGATCAGAGCCTCGATTACTGGCGGCAGGTTCACTGGGATTATTTTGCCAAGGAATGCATCGAACTCGGCAAAGAACCTGATCTGGAAATGCCCGTCAACTGCGAACGGTTCAAATTGCTTTATTCCTAGAAAATAAATGAATTATAAACTTCTAATCCAATACGACGGCACGGATTTTCACGGCTGGCAGGTGCAGGATAATCAGCGCACCGTGCAGGGCGAACTGCAGAGAGTTCTGAGCCTTCTCGAAGATGCGGATGTTTCGGTTTCGGGTTCGGGGCGAACCGATGCCGGAGTTCACGCCGAAGGTCAAATGGCGAGCGTTAAATTAAACCGCAGTTTTACGCCGGAAAAACTTCGAGGGGCGATCAACGGCAATATGTGGCAGGATTTGCGGATTTTGCAGGTCGAAAAAGCGGCGGACGATTTTCACGCGAGATTTTCCGCCAAAGGCAAAACTTATATGTACCGCGTCGTCAATGCGCCCGTGATTTCGCCGTTCTGGTCGCGTTACGCGCATCACGAAACGCGACCGCTCGACGTTTTTAAAATGAACGTGGCGGCGCGCGTTTTTCTCGGCAAACACGATTGGACGGCGTTTTCTTCCGCTAATTCCGACGCCCAAACACGCGTTCGCACAATTACGGAATTTACGGTCGAATCGAAATGGGACGTGCGCGCCAACGCTTCGCTCATCGAATTCCGCATCACGGGGGACGGTTTTCTGCGTTATATGGTGCGCTCGATCGTCGGCACAATGCTCGAAGTCGGGCGCGGCGAAAAGGATTCTGATACAATTCAAACGGCAATTATTACAGGAAACCGCGAACTCGCCGGAATCACCGCACCGGCAAACGGCTTAACGCTTTTGAAGGTTTATTACGATTAAGTATTTGTTCATCGCTGTGCGTATTAAATTTGTTGGCAATATAAACTGCCGCCATCGGCGAGAATGAAGCGGTTTGAAAATTTCCGGGGAAATGATGAAAGGCAACGGCTTCGACGACCAGATGGGGCAATCCCCATAAGCCGAGAAGATATGCGCCGACTTCGGAATGGGTCGTTTCAAAAACCTGGCTTTCCGCCGCTATCCGCGTCAGGTTTTCCTTTTTGATTAATTCTTGCACGGCGGCATATTGTTCGGGTAAATTTACTGTCAAAACAATCTCGCCGATTTCGTGCAGCAATCCGGCGGTAAAAGCATCATTGGCATTTTCCGGGATTTCCTTTTCAGCAATAGCTTTTGCCGTCTTTCCAACCGCCATACTGTGATCCCATATTTTGGAAATAATCGCTTCGGGTTGATTTTTGCCTTCAAACTGCGAGAAAATGCCGATGCTCAATGTCAGCGATTTGATCGTATCAAGACCGAGAAAGTTTATCGCATCTCCGGCATTTGAGATATTTCTCCGCAATCCGAAAAAGGCGGAATTGACGATTTGCAAAATTTTTACGGTCATTCCGATGTCTTTTTTGACAATTTCGGCAATCTTTCTCATATTCGGTTCGGTTGAACCCAGTTCCACCATTATTTCGCTGTAGAGAGTCGGCAAACTCGGAACTGAACGCATTTGCGAAACAAGTTGGCGAGGTTTTTCGTTTCCGAGCAGATCGCGCAGATTACACGCCCGTTGAATTTTTTCCTTGAGTACTTCCGAATCGCACGGCTTGGAAATATACTGATGCGCCGCGCCGACCGATTTCATAATCATTTCCTTTTCCGAATAACCGGAAAGAATCAAGCGGACGGTGTGCGGATACCGGGTGCGGACTTCCTGAAGAAGCCCCGCGCCGTCCATACCGGGCATTTTCATATCCGAAACGATTACGTCAATTCCGGTTTTATCGAATATCTCAAGAGCCTCATTGCCGCCTGAGGCAAAATACATCTGCCATTCGCGGCGCATAGACCTGAGCATTCTCTGCAAACCGCTCAAGATATTCGGATCGTCATCAACAAATAAAATATTTATCACTATACGTTTCTCCCGTTTGAATTATTATCATCGAGCGGAAGCCGGATGATAAAAGTAGTTCCCTTGCCCGCTTCGGTTTCAAAATTCAATTTTCCCTGATGTTTATCAACGATAACCGTATGTGAGATTGCCAAACCCTGTCCCGTTCCTGTGCCCGCTTCTTTGGTTGTGAAAAACGGTTCGAAAATATGATTTTTGTCTTCGGTCGAAATACCTGTTCCGGTATCTGAAATCCGAATTTCCGCCCAATCTTTATTAACTCTCGTGGTGGAAACCGTAATTTTCCCTTTACCTTGTGAAGCATCACCGACCACATCGGTAATCGAATGCGACGCATTAATCACCATATTTAAAATGACCTGATTAAATTCGCCGAGCAGACACGGAACGGGTGGCAAAGTGCAATCAAAATTCGTTTCCATCTCGGCAACATATTTCCATTCATTGCGGGCAACGGTAATCGTGCTTTCGATTGCTTTGTTAAGATCAGCCATTTTTTTATCGCCGCTTCCCGGATGAGCAAAATCCTTCATTGATTGAACGATGTCGGCAATCCGGGATACGCCTTCGAGCGATTGCTGAATCGCTTTCGGAACTTCGTTAATCAGATATTCAAGGTCGGCTTGTTCGATTTCCTCTTCAATTTTTGAAATTAAATCGGCATTTATCTCGCCTTCTCGCCCTGCTTTGAGCAATTCGCCGTATTTTCCCAAAACCACATTAATATCTGTAAAAGCATCGCGGACAAATCGCGTATTATCGCTGACATATTGCGTCGGCGTATTGATTTCATGAGCGATTCCGGCAGCAAGCTGTCCGATTGATTCGAGTTTCTGAGCGTGGCGCAATTGACCTTCCAAAATTTTTTGTTCGGTCAAATCCGTAGAAATTCCGAGAATACTCTTTACGCCCGAACCGTCGAATAAAGGACGTTTGACCGTGTGAAGCCAGTGAACATTTCCTTTGACATCAGTAACTTTTTCTTCAAAAATTATTTTTTCTTTCCAAGTTTCGATAATTTCCAGGTCGTCTTTTCGGAATTTTTCCGCTTCTTCCCGATTCGGCGCAAAGTCGGCATCGGTTTTTCCGATTAAATGCTTAACATCTACTCCGTATATCTCGGCAAGCGAACGGTTGGCAAGTGTAAATTTTCCCTCAAAATCTTTGACAAAAATCAAATTCGGAACATTATCAATGACATTGAGAAGGAATTTTCTGATCTTACTCAATTGATTTTCGATCCTTGTTCGCTCGCAAACTTCTTCCGCCATTTTCTTGTTCACTTCAATAAGCTCGGAAGTTCGTCTGGCAACACGGAATTCCAGATCTTCGTGCGCCTGAATCAGGGATTTTTCCATCTTTTTGCGCTCCATTATATTCATTGCCAGAGCCATAAATCCTTCCTGATTACCGTTTGGATCGTGAAACGGGGTGAGTGAAAGTGAAATCCAAAAACCTTTACCGCTTTTATCGTAAATGTAAATTTCGCCGTTAAAAGATTTATGCTGCGAGAATGCTTCAAATATTGCGGCATTTGTTTGGGGATCGGTTTCATTTCCGTGAAGAAAATTCTGCGGGCATTTGCCGATTACGTCTTCTAATTCATAACCGGTAATGCGCGTAAATTCTTCGTTCACCCATTGAATTTCGCTGACCGGATTCATAATAATTACGCTGTTTTCGGTTTTTTGAGCAACCAGCGCCAGCCGTCTGATTTCGAGTTCGGTGCATTTTCGCTCGGTAATATCTTTAATATTGACACAAAACACATTTCCCGAATTATATGAGATGTAACGTCCGATGATTTCAACCTCAACCAGCGAACCGTCGCGGCGGCGGTAAGTTTTTTCACCTTTGAGAGAATTATCTTCTTTTATGGATTTTATCGCCTCTTTTTTTATTTCTTTTCGATCAACCGTAACAAAATCCATTAGATTTAATGACTTTGCTTCTTCGACACTTTCGTAGCCGAGAATATTGGCAAATTCCTGATTGCAGTCAATAACCTGAAAAGTTTCGGGTTCGACCAGAAAAATGCCTTCGCTCATTTGTTCGATCACGGTTTGATAGCGTGATTGACTATTGCTGAGCGCGGCGGCGTGAGCGGCGGTTTCCTTCATTTCGCTAATACTGTAACGGCACGAAGCGATCAAAAATATATTTTCAAAGATCACCCACGCGGCGTGTTCGATCCACCGCCATTCACCGCCGGTCAAAATTCCGTAAGTTGATTGCGGATAAAACCAGCCGCGAAAAATATGATCCAAGAGAGTTACGATCGTTGCCGGAATAAAAACCTTCCAATCGCGGTAAAACGATAAAAAGGCAAGCGAGCCGAAAATATGAAAATGCGTTTCGATGCGTCCGCCTGTCAGATGAATGAGCAAACCCGACATCATCATTTGTCCGACGGCAGCCGTATATCGCGTTATTTTTTTTCGGGATATTTCAGAGTCAGAAACACGGGCAGCAAAGTAATTGTGCCGCCGATAAACAGTGCCGCCCAAATATGCGGATGAATTTCGCTGTCTGCACCATTCCACGTCAGCGGTGCGACAAACCACGCGATAATGACGCTCGCCAGCCATTGCAAGGGCATCAGAATCGCAAATAAACGGCTGGTATTGCGGTAGATTTTTCGCTGTTGTTCCCGAAATAATTCTCGTGCTACGGAGTTTTCTTTTATTTCTGAGAGATTTAGGAGGTCATGCATTATAATTTGATTCTTTGTAATCGGCGGGACACAGGTTTTTATGATTTCAATCGGATGAATATATTTTCAATAAATTCAACAGCTTATGAGAAAATTCGCTTTCGGCTGCCCGTAGATGCTAAAAATTCTTCCGCTGTCTTATCGGCAAATTTGCGAAATTCTTTAATAAAAATTTTCTTTATTTTTAGGCAAAAGCTAAGGAGTACCGCGTCAGGAATTTAAATTCAGATTTGATGGAGTGCGGTAGAAATGATTAAACCCTGGGTTTCAAAAAAGACCTTGATAAACGAAACAGTCGGTCCGACCTATTATAATACGGCATTGAGCAAGGAAAGCGGAAATGTTTCAACCAACGCCCGTTTGACCATTTATCTGCGCGTTCTGATGCTTGCCAATCCGATACCGGCGGCACTTACATCCGAGTTGCCTGATCCTTCCGATGCGACAAAAAAGATAAAGAAGAAATTTGTTTTGGTTCCTAATGGAAATTCCAAGACCGATGTGCGTGCCGTCGAGGTACAGGATTGGACGCTTCCGAGTTTTGAATTTTTCAAGGGAATGGTCAAAGGCTTGGCAGAGGAGTTTTGGGATAACACAAAATTATGTCTGATTCCGCCGCCCGATTACCGGGGACTCGATTTTCCCGAGAAAAATCCGACGCATCAATTAAATGTTGACTGCCATTTTCAGATCGTCTGGGCAAAAGGCATTTCCGATGCTCATATTGTTTTCTGGGGAACTTGCCTGTCAGGAGCCGGAGCGACGGATGTTTTCGCCTTGCCCAGCTCTGCCGGAAGCGGTTGGGGAATGCTCGATACGGGCGATTTATTTACGCGCTCGGTAATGAGCAGTGAGATCGGTTCTGCCGGCGCGAATGTTAAAGTTGGAGAATCCAATGTGATCTGGCACGAATTCGGTCATGCCATCGGTTTGCCGCACATCGGCGTAACGTCCAGACATCAGCCGTGCTTGCAGGGAATGGCATCAACTCTCGATGGCGGAAATTTTTTGCAGTGTTATCTCGGACCGAATCAATCGGAATCCTTAAATGTAATGGGATTGGGAGATAAGGTCAGCACGAGAAATTCTCTGCCGTGGCTGCTGCGCGCTCCCGAACATACCGATACGCACGTTTTAGATTGGAAGGTTTCGCCGACAATTCGCCCGCCGCGCAAACTGTAAGCAGTAAGGTAAAAGGTAAAAGTAAAGAATGCGAGTCAAACTCCGGCAAATATAAGGTGGATAATAACTTTTCTCTCCTTTTAATAAACCGTAAAACATTTTCTTATCTGCTTAGTTTAAAAAATTTCGTTTCAAAAAATATAAAAAAGTCTGTTGCTTTGAGTTATTCGGCTTTACGTTTTAACATATTCTTTCAACCCGAAATCCGAAAGAGTTTTTTTAACGAAAACTGAATAAATTCAATGAAACAGACTTTTTTTATTCCAATTTTAATTCTAGCCTTTAGTTTTACCGTCTTTGCTCAAACAAGCGAAAATCTCCACCCGAAAATAAATATTAAATCAAAGATTCGCGCGTCTTTTGAAAAAGAACTTCAGCTTTCAAAATTTGACTTTAAGCCGGATACACCTTTTATAATTGATGAGTATTCGGAATTAAAATGGAATGATGAAAGAGCGCGTTTAGACAATGTTATTGCTACAATGCACGACATAAAAGACAGCGAACTGTTTGCCTTTATTAGCTTTAATAAACGAACTTCTCAAAGTAAAAGAAAAACTTATTTGAAAAAGATGTTAAACCATTTGACCGTAACCCGCAGTTTTGAAAAGAACAGACTGACATTTATGATTTCTCAATCAGACGAGAAAAGAGTTTATTTTCAGCCGGTTCCAAAATATGTAACGAGCATTTACGATTCTTGTGAAGATTGTTTAGTAATCAAAGCTGAAGATTTTGATAAACTTACTGAATTATTTCGATAAAAATAAACGATTAAAAACTAAAAAAAATATGACAACCGCAACGAAAACTAAAACCGACTTAGACACGCTTTGTATCAATACGATCAGAACTTTATCGCTTGATGCCGTGCAGAAGGCGAATTCCGGACATCCCGGTTTGCCGCTTGGAATGGCTCCGGCAGCGTATATTTTGTGGACGCGCTTTTTGCGCCATAATCCGAAAAATCCGAAATGGTTTAACCGCGATAGATTTCTTCTGTCCGCCGGACACGGTTCGATGCTGATTTACAGTTTGCTTCATTTAACGGGTTACGATCTGCCTTTGTCGGAACTCAAAAATTTCCGCCAGCTTCATTCGAAAACGCCCGGGCATCCCGAAAATATCTTAACGCCCGGCGTGGAAATCACGACCGGACCGCTCGGGCAGGGCTTTGCCAACGGTGTCGGAATGGGCATCGCGCAGAAACATCTCGAAGCGCAGTTTAACCGGAAGGGTTTTCCCGTCATAGATCATTTTATTTACTGCATCTGCTCGGACGGCGATCTGATGGAAGGCGTAAGTTATGAATCCGCTTCACTTGCGGGGCATTTGAAACTCGACAACCTGATCTATCTCTACGACGACAACCGCATTACGATTGACGGTTCGACCGATCTGGCGTTTACCGAAGACGTAACGAAACGCTTTGAATCAAGCGGCTGGGAAGTTTCGGTCGTTGAAGACGGCAATGATCTGAAGGCAATCGAAAAAGCGATCAAAGCGGCGCAAAAGATCAAAGACAAACCGAAACTCATTTGCGTTAAAACAATAATCGGTTTCGGAATGCCGAAACAAGGAACTTCAAAAGTGCACTCTGACGCGCCGGGCGAAGAAGCCGTCAAGGAAACGAAACGAAATTTGGGCTGGGATGAAAACAAACATTTCTATATTCCGAAGGAAGTTTCGGCGCATTTCCGCGAAGCAATTAAAAACGGCGCGCGCCTTGAAAAAGAGTGGGACGCGCTCGTTAAAAAATACGAAAAGGAATTTCCCGAACTTGGGCAAACTCTGAAAGACACGCGCACAGGAGAATTGCCCGACGGTTGGGAAAAACATCTGCCTAAGTTTGAAGACGGAGAATCAAAAGCGACCCGCGCTTTTTCGGGCGAAGTGATCAACGCGATTGCCGGAAAAATTCCGCAGATGATCGGCGGTTCGGCTGATTTGGCGCCTTCGAACAATACGATGATCAAGGATTCGACCGATTTTCAGTTCGGTAAATACACGGGGCGCAACATCCATTTCGGCGTGCGCGAACACGCGATGGCTTCGGCGATGAACGGAATGGCACTCTACGGCAGCGTGATCCCGTTCGGCGGAACTTTCCAAACTTTTTCCGATTATATGCGCCCGGCGATTCGCCTCGCCGCGCTCTCGCATATTCAGACAATTTTCGTTTTCACGCACGATTCGATCGGTTTGGGCGAAGACGGTCCGACGCATCAATCGGTCGAACATCTCGCCGCACTTCGCGCCATTCCGAATTTAGCATTAATTCGCCCGTGCGACGCACACGAAACGCGCGAAGCCTGGCGAGCCGCGCTTCTTAGAAATAACGGACCGACCGCTTTTGCCTTTTCACGCCAGAAGGTCGCCGTCATTGACCGCAAAAAATATTCGGATGCCAAAGGCTTGCACAAAGGAGCGTATATCTTAGCCGAAGCCGAAGACAAAAAAGGCAAAGCGGTCGAGCCGAAATTAATTTTAATTGCCACCGGTTCGGAAGTCGGTCTGGCGATGGAAGTACGCGAAAAATTAAACGCGGGCGACACGCCGACGCGCGTTGTTTCAATGCCGTGCTGGGAATTTTTCGATTCGCAGAGCGCAAAATACAAAGAATCCGTTCTGCCTTCCGCCGTTAAAGCACGTCTTTCAATCGAAGCCGGAGTTTCGCTCGGCTGGGCAAAATACGTCGGCACGACAGGCGATTCGCTCGCCGTTGACAAATTCGGCGCCAGCGCACCCGCCGAAGACGTTTTCCGCGAATATGGTTTTACGGTTGAAAACGTGATTGAGTTGGCGAAAAAGTTAGTATAAATTGTAAGGGTGAGAAAGTATTCTCGCCCTTTTTCTTAAATTTTCGTGATAAAATCACATTCGAGGTAAAATTTATGCAAACCGAAGTTGCCGAAGCAATTTTTGATATAGTCAAAGTTCTGCCGAAAATTAAACAGGAAAAGGTTTTAGATTTCGTGAGTGAATTACAGGCTGAAGAAGAAACGAGTCTAAAATCGCTCTTTAAGAAAATCGAAGAACGCGGTCAAAATATTCCCGACGAAGTTTGGGAAGAAATACCGAAAGACGGTTCGGTAAATCACGATCATTATCTTTACGGCGCACCAAAACGGAAATGAACAGCATTTTTGTTGACACTCATTATTTAATTGCGGTTATTAATCGTCTTGACCAATGGCATCAATCCGCAATCATAATTATCGGCGGATTAAGCAACGTCAAGCTAGTTGTAACAGAAACCGTTTGGGTCGAAACGCTCAACTATTTTGCGGAATTTCGCGCCGAAGCCAAACAACACGCCGCCGAAACAATCGAAAGTTTTTCTGCAAATCTTAATGTTGAAGTTATTGAACAGACTTCGGAAATTTTTCGTGAAGGATTGAAACTCTACAAATCGCGCCTCGACAAAGGCTACAGTTTAACCGACTGCATTTCGATGAACGTCTGCCGCGAACTCGAAATCAGCGAAATTCTCACGCACGACCATCATTTCGAGCAGGAAGGTTTTAAGATTCTGCTTTAATTTGTGTTTTGAAAGCAAGACACAGTCGAGTATATTCAAGGACACCGTAAATTATTCTGCGTAGTTGATTGAAAGAATTGCGCTGAAATTTCAAGTTCTACTCGAAAAAGTTTTTTGGAGGCTTTTATGGCAAGTTTCGTTTATAGAACCTGTTTGCAATTAGTTCATCCGGCAATTCTCCGCAATATCAAGCGGATTGCACAAATTCTAATCTTCGTTTCACTCGTTACTAACAGACCTTCGCAATTCTTCCACAGCACCCGACATTGATTGATCCAGGCATTTGTTCGTTCCACTATCCATCGCTTGGCAATCACCACAAATCCTTGTTTCGCCGGATTTTCTTGTTTCGAGACTGCCTTT
The DNA here is from genome assembly GCA_038246645.1 of Pyrinomonadales bacterium. GTDB lineage: Bacteria > Acidobacteriota > Blastocatellia > Pyrinomonadales > Pyrinomonadaceae > JAHCHG01. The sequence goes on along the minus strand of JBBRVS010000167.1, from coordinate 11 downwards.
TGCGCCGGCGT
>JBBRVS010000166.1:0-12821 GCA_038246645.1 Pyrinomonadales bacterium | reverse complement strand
TTTGGAAGGCGAAGAAACGATAATTGAGCAAAACGGCAAACCCGTTGCGAAAGTCACACCTATTAAAGATGAAGAAGATTGGTTTGGAATGGATGACGGAAAAATTTGGATTGCCGATGATTTTAATGAAACACCGCAGGATATAATTGATGCGTTTGAAGGAAAACAAATAGGATGAAAATTAAATCAATTTCATTTGAGAATTATAAGGCTTTTGCAGAGAGGCAAACTATCCAATTAAAACCAATTACTATTTTAATTGGTAAAAATAGTTCTGGGAAAAGTTCAATAGCAAAATTATTTACGCTCTTTGAAAATTCATTGTCTGGAAATATTGATGAACCTCTTTTGCTTAAAAATGACGGAGTTGATCTTGGTTCAGAATTTAGAGATTTAGTTTTTGGAAGAAACACTACGCCTTTGATTTTTAACATTGTGTTTGAAGATGGTAGAAGTTTGGAAATAGAAGTTATTCAAGAAAATTTAAAATATGATTTAGATATATTTAAATGGGAACTAGATGATTTCAAAGTAGATTACGAACGAGAAAATGTTTACTTGGGTAACGATGGAAGCGAGCTTAAATGTAAGTTTAATGGTTTTGTTCCTACACAAATAGAAAATTCAGATGGAGAAAGTAAAATTGATGATGTCAATTTTGATGAATTCAAAATTGATGTTGACTATATTGGTCCGTTTCGATTTCTGCCGCAAAGACAATTTAATCTCACAGGACAGATAAATTTCAAAAAAACCGGAATCAAAGGTGAAAATGCTTATGCAATGCTTGGCGTAAGCAAGATTATGGAAACGGATTTACATAAGAAAGTTGGAGAATGGTATGAACAACATTTTGATGGTTGGAAATTAATAGTTGATAGCAATACAAGCAGTGGAGTTAGTCAATCATTTCAGGTCTTATTACAAAAAACACAAACTAGGTTAGAAACTAGCGAATTGAAACATCAAGATGAAATAAAGTTAAATATAGTTGATGTTGGGCAAGGCATGAATCAGGCTTTGCCGTTAATTGTTAGAGCATATTCTGAAACAGAAGATTCCATCATTGTTTTAGAACAACCTGAACTACATTTACATCCAGCCGCACACGGCGACTTGGCAGAATTATTTGCTCAATCTGCAAAGGAGAATAATCAAACTTATGTAATAGAAACTCATTCAGAAAATATTTTACTAAGATTAAGAAGATTGATTGTCCAAAATGATTTTGGTTTCACTAAAGATGATTTAATAATTTATTGGGTGGAAGACAGCGAAAATGAAGGGCAACAACTTCTGGAAATAACAGTTGATGAAAAAGGTGTTTTGAGTGATTGGAGAGATGGTGTTTTTAATGAAAATGTAAAAGAGATATTGGAGATGCAAAAAGCATTGAAAGAAAAAGAAGAAAAATAGTTATGATTTTATCCTTCAACCCACAAGTCTTTGAAACAGATGAAGAAGAAATTCTCAAACGATTATCTCAGATTTTTGAACTCATAATCACAGACAGACAATTGATTGATTTGGTGGATTCTTCAAGTTTTTTTTCAACTGTGTTTGACGAAGAAGGAAATTACATTTTCAATGAGGGGAAATTTTCTATAAATAGCTTATCGAACATTGAGAAAAATCAATTAGAAAGGTTTTTAATGTTTTGCTACAAAGATCAGCTTATAATACTGATAAAGAAAGCAAGTATTTAACAAAATTAAATATTGGTTTCAATGAGAGTGAAATCTCTCCTGAAATTGCATTTAAAATTCTCAACTATCCATCAAAAATAATAGTCGAAAATGCTACAAATGATTGGAAATTTATTAAAGGAATAATTGCCAAATATGCAAAACATAAGGAAAGACGATCAATATATTTACGAATTCAAAAAGCATTAGAAAGCTTATACTTAGAAGCTGAACAATCTGGCGGCAAAGGACAAATAATAAGCAGATTTGAGGACTTAAAAGAAAATCGCTACAAAGATATTCATCAATATAAACTAATGACATTATTTGATAGCGATAGAAACAATAACATCTCTCTCAATCACGAACAAAAATCCATAATAGAATATTTCAAGGGCAAAGAAGTTAATTACAAAGACGCAGTTTATGAGGATTCAGATTTAATCATTTGGCATATGTTTTACAAAAGAGAACTAGAAAATTATGTTCCTGTTGATATTTTGATTAATAAACTTCCTTTAACACTAGAAGAGAAAACTGATTTAACAAGTAAAACATCTGAAGAATTAGATTTTATGGACTATGAAAGATACCTTAAATCCAATAAGTCTATAGATGTAAAAAATGATTTCCCCGAAGCATTTCTTAAAGAATGGACGAGAGATAAAATAGAAGATAGATGTAGGGATCATAAAGTATCAGTTGAAACACCCAATGGAACATTGATAGAAGTTTCTGAAATAGAACAAATATTATTGAAAATTGCGAAAATAATTTAGATGGAAACTAAAACAACAATATCAGTCAAGCCGGATAAAATCAGACTTCTAAATTTATTAGAAGAAATTGCTGAGGGCAAAATCAATATTCCCGTGTTTCAAAGGGATTTCGTTTGGAAAAAAGACCAAATGAAAAATTTATTCGATAGTATAAGCAAAGGGTATCCTATCGGAAGTTTATTGTTTTGGAAACCAGATAAAGAATACACAACTCTTCCCTTAATAGGTCCGTATCAAGCTGCTCATCCCCAAAACAATTATTATGTGCTTGATGGTTTTCAGAGAATAACAACATTATTTGGAGTTTTAAGTAATCCAAACAACTATAACAAACAAGAAAGTGACATAAAAGATTTTTTAATTTACTACAATCTTGAAACAAAGGAATTTGACTTTTTACAGAAAAGAAAAATGACGAATATTTATCAAATACCACTGTATAAGATTGTTGACACATTTGAATATTTAGACTTTATCCAAGAGGTGAAAAGTTCGCCTATAAGTGTTGGCGAACAGAACAAATTAATAAATAACGCAAAAGAAATCAATAAAATATTCCTTGATTATCACATCCCCTATGTCGAAATTAACGGTGGTGATATAAAAAGTGCAGTAGATATTTTTTCGAGAGTAAATTCTACCGGAACAGAAATTTCCGAAGATTTTATGCTTTCAGCTTTAACTTATAATGAATCAACCGGTTTTTTACTAAGTGATTCAATTACGGAGTTTTTAAATGGTCTAAATCTATATAATTTTGAAGATTTAAAAAGAGACACGGTTTTAAATTGCATCTCAAATGCCAGAGGTAAAATTTATTTTGATGTTAAAATCGAGGACTTATTAGATGTTGATTTAGAAGAGTTCACAGATGCTTCATATGTTCACATTGATAAAGCTGTAAGATTTCTTTATGAGAGAATTCACATCCTTGATGTTCGATTAATACCATACCCAACCCAGTTAATTTTTATTTCAGAGTATTTTAGGCTTAATCAAAATCCTACAGAGAATGAAACGAAAGCATTAGAAAGATGGTTTTGGATAACAACTTACTCAAACTATTTCACAATTTATTCTTTGAGCCAACAAAGAAGTGCTTATCAGGTTTTCTGTGACTTTGCCCTTGGGTTAAATAATGATGGGATTTATCGCGTAGATGATGAAATTGTTTTTAGTACTGCTAAGTATCCAGATAAATTTTATTTTAATGCTGTAAGGTCTAAGGCACTACAACTATTTTATTTAAAATCAATCATAGGAGAATATGAGATTCCAGAAAGAGAAGGATTTAAGGAAATATTTATCACTTCAAAGAGAGATCGAACTCCTGCTAACATCATTTTCCGCCTTTCCTCAGAATTTGAGGAAGATAAAGATAAAAAAGCCTTAGACAATTTTATTATGAATTCTCCAGAATCTATTTTAGAAAAGCATTTTATTAACTCGAATATGGTTAATTTATTTGAATCAAATAATCTAGATGAATTTCTATTAGAGAGAGATGAATTTGTAAAAGATTCTGAAAGGAACTTTGTTGAAAATCTTGGTATCAAATATTCTGATTTATAATTAATCTTTAAAATTAATGAAACTTTTAATCGCCAACGGTCATTTGATTGACCCAATCGGAAAAGAAAACACGGGAATGAATGTTTTGATCGAGGACGGACGAGTTTCCGCCTGGTTAAGACAAGATGAATCTGCGCCGGAAGATGCGGAAGTTTTTGATGCGAGCGGGCTTTTGGTCGCGCCGGGATTTATTGATCTGCACGTTCATCTGCGCGAACCGGGACAGGAACATAAGGAAACGATTGCGAGCGGAGCGGCGGCGGCGGTGGCGGGCGGTTGGACGAGCGTTTGTCCGATGCCGAATACGAATCCGATCAATGATAATGCGGCGATCACGCGCTATATGATCGAGCAGGCGGAACACGCTCAGTTAGCAAATGTTTTTCCGATCGGCGCGATCACGAAATCTTCCGACGGCAAGGAATTAGCCGAAATGGGCGAGATGAAGGCGGCGGGCGCGGTTGCCGTTTCAGATGATGGTCGTCCGGTTCCGAATGCCGGAATGATGCGTCGCGCAATGCAGTATGCGAAGGATTTCGATCTGCCCGTGATTGACCATTGCGAGGACAAATCGCTGTCGAGCGGCGGCGTGATGCACGAGGGGAAAATGTCGCTTTTGTTGGGATTAAAGGGAATGCCCGCGCTGGCGGAAGATTTGGACGCGGTGCGCGATATTCTTCTGGCAAAGGAAACCGGAGCGCATATTCACATCGCGCACGTTTCGACGAAAGGCGCGATTGAAATTATCCGGCGGGCGAAAAATGAAGGCATAAATGTAACTTGCGAAGTTACGCCGCATCATTTTACTCTGACCGACAGCGCAGTCGAAGGTTACGACACGAATACGAAAATGGCTCCGCCGCTGCGCTCAAAGGAACACTTGGAGGCGATTCTGGAAGGCATCAAAGACGGCACGATTGACGCGATTGCGACCGATCACGCGCCGCATCATTCGGACGAAAAAGCTCTCGAATACGACCGCGCACCTTTTGGGATTACAGGACTTGAAACCGCCGTCGGACTCGCGTTTAACGAACTCGTTCACAAAGGAATTATTGATCTGGCAAAACTCGTACAGCTTTGTTCCGCAAATCCGGCGAAAATTTTCAAACTCAAAAATCGCGGCACGCTCGTTCCCGGTTCATTTGCCGACGTTACGATAATTGATCCCGAACTCGAATGGACTTACCGAAACGCCGATTCAAAATCGAAATCGAAAAATTCACCGTTTGATAATTGGAAATTTACGGGCGGAGTTGTCGCGACGATTGTCGGCGGAAAGATCGTTTATCGAAGATAAATGTTCAATAATTACCGTTCCAAAAACTCAATTTTCCCGAAGCATCGAAGCTGATCAGAGTTTTCCCGTCAGCCGTAAATTTCAGATTCGTGATCTGTTTGCGGCTGGCGGTGAAAGCTAAAACCTGTTCGCCGCTTTCGATATTCCAAAGCCGAATTACGCCGACATCGCTGGCGGTTGCCAGACGCTTGCCGTCGGGCGAAAAAACCGCCGCAAAAACACCTGCACTTGTTCCCGAAAGTTCGCGAACGAGTTTTCCGTCCGATATATTCCAGATTTTTATAACATCGTCCGCGCCCGTTGTAACGAGCAGTTTATCGTCATTTGAAAAAATCGTTCGATACAAAGGTTTGTCGTGTCCGATCAGTGTTTGAAGTAAATTTCCGTTTGCCGCATCGTAAATTTTGGCGATTTTATCATTTCCGCCTGTCGCTAAAAACCTTCCGTCGTGGGATAAATTCAACGCTTTGAAATCTTCGTTATGTGCTTTTATTTCATAGACTTTTGTTCCGGTTTCAGTATTGGTTGCCGTTAAAATACCGTCTTCGTGCGCGGAATAAATTATTTTTCCGTCTTTTGAAAACTTGATCGCATAAATTGTTCGCTCCGAAGGTCTGAATTGTTTAATTTTCGTACCTGTTTCGCTGTCATAAATTGAGATAAATCCATTTCTCGCACCAAACGCCAATTGTTTTGATTCTTTACTTAAACTAACCGACAAAGCATTCAGATCAGTTTTTATTTCGAGTATTTTCTGTTTATTTTCCAGATCGTATTTGAAAAAAGAATTATTCAAACCACTCCAAACATAAGCATTTTTATCCTCCTCGGAAATTGTAAAAACCCCATTCGGCATCAAGACCGCATTTTCCTTTAAAACCTGCGAAGCATCCCACAAATTAACATTAAAATCGGCAGAAGCGGTTGCCAGCGTTTTGCCGTCCGGCGAAAAGGCAATTTCGTGAACGCCGGCAAAATGTCCGCGCAGTTCATTAACGATTTCGCCCGTTTGAACATCGGTAAATTTAACTGTTCGGTCCCAACTTCCGGTTGCCAGAATTTTTCCGTCGGGTGAAAATGCGAGTCCTTTAATATTTGCCTGATGAATTTTTAACACACGAATTATTGCAAGCGTTTCCGCATCAAAAAACACCACATCGCCCTCAAAAGTTCCAATCGCTATTGTTTTTTCGAGCGGCGAAAAAGCCATTTTCCAACCTGTCAGACTGATATTTTTTTCAAGTAATTTCGCCGAATCCGCCGTTAGTTTTTCCCAGGTTTTCGTATCAAAAACGGCAAAAAGCTCAAAGGCAAGAACGGCTAATTTATCACCGGAATTTGAGAAAATCACGTCATAAAATTCAATTCCCTTCGGCGCCGTTCCAAATGAAAAACGCTTGATCTCCGCGCCGGTTTCCGCGTTCCAAATTAAAATATTCCCGTCCTGACTTCCCGAAACAACGGTTTTCCCGTCCGGCGAAACATCAATGGCGCGAATTCTTCTGGTGTGTCCGCTAAAGGTTAAAATTTCAGCGGCATTTGCCGTATCGTAAATTTTAACCGACGGATTCGCATTCGAACTTCCGGCAACCGCGATTCGTTTTCCGTCCGGGAAAAAAGCAACCTTCCACGCGCCTTTTTGTTCCGCTGTTTCCACCGTTTCACCGGTTTCGAGATTGATTATTCGCACCCGATTATCATTACATGCAGTCGCAATAAATTTTCCGTCCGGTGAAAATTCGACATTCCAAACCTCGTCCGAATGCGGAAATGATTTGATCTTGCTCGGCGGATAAAGCAGATTCTTTAAAAAATGCCATTCAAATCCGCGCAGATCTTCGCCGTCAAAATTCCGATATTTTTCAACTAATTCCTTCAAACGATTAAGATTAGCGTTTTCATATTCGCTTGCTGCCAGAATCATTTCCGCTGAATAAGCCGCGCGCCGATTTTCAATTGCCTGCGTTTCGGTAAATTTGGCTTGAACTAAAACCGTTACCAACCAACCAACCAAAACCATTACAAAAACCGCCGCCGTGGCAGTTTCCAATTTGCGGCGTTTGACATATTTTGCCGTTCGATAAAAAAAGGTATTCGGACGCGCCGAGATCGGCAGATTATGCAAATAATTATTGATGTCGGTAATAAATTCCGTAACGGTTCGATACCGCTCATCAACATTTTTGCCGAGCGATTTCAAAACTATCGAATCGAGTTCCGAATTTGCCGAAGGCGCAGACGATTCTTTTGTTTGAATTATTTTGATAATTTCGGCGAGCGATTTATCCTTAAAATCGTGCGGACGTTTTCCGGTCAGAAGTTCGTAGAGAATCACGCCGAGCGAATAAACATCGGATGCAACCGTAATATTTTCACCGTTAATTTGTTCGGGCGAAGCGTATTCCAGGGTCAAAGCATTGCCGTCAAACGTCTTGTTTTCGGCAAAATTTATTTTTTCGGAATCGAGCAGTTTGGCAATGCCGAAATCGAGCAATTTTACATTTCCGTCATTTGTCACGAGAATATTATTCGGCTTCAGATCGCGGTGAACGATCAAATTTTGGTGTGCAAAGGTTACGGTTTGGCAGACTTTTAAAAAAAGTTCGAGAATTTCTCTTTCGACGGAGTTTCGTTGACGGCAAAATTCCGTCAACGAAACTCCGTCAACAAATTCCATCACGATATACGGCAAATTTTCTTCGGTCGTGCCGCCGTCGAGAATTCGCGCGATATTCGGATGTTCGAGATGCGCCAAGATCTGGCGTTCGCGGCGGAAATTTTCGGCAGATCGTTGGCGATTTTCAAACGGCGGAATAATTTTAACGGCAACTTCCTTTTCAAAATCATCAATCCGCGAAGCCAGATAAACCGCGCTCATTCCGCCGCGTCCGATTATTTTTTTCAACCGATACGCGCCGATCTTTTTGCCTGCAAATTCGTCCGTTTCATTCTCAAAGAAATGTTTTACGGGCTTGAATGCAGGATTTTCGATAAAAAAATCGTCTTTGCCAAGTGCGGAAATCAGCTTTTTAAGTTCACGGCTGATTTCTTCGTTTTCCCATTTTTGATTAAGAAAAACTTGTTGTTCTTCGGGCGAAGAATCAAGATATTTATCAAAATGCGAATCAATTTTCTGCCACGTTTCCTGCGTAAATTTCATTTCGGTTAAATGCGAAAATCACTTTTTAAATTCGTATGGTTTGCCGTCAATTTGAAATCTGAAATAATACGAATCAAATGATTTGCTTTCAGTATTTTCAATTTTTAGTTCAGCGTAAAATTTTTCCGAATATGTTATCGAATAATTATTTCTCGGTCCCCACCATAATAAACCCGTGCCTTTAATTTGATTTGAGCCGGATAATCCAAGCGATTTCCATTCAATAAAATCAATCCATTTTCCCTTAATTTTGCTCTTTTTCGTGGATTTCAAAATATTTGTTAAGAAATATCCGAGAACAAAACCTATCCGGTTTTTATATTTCGGAGTAAATTGGTTTTGTTTGTTTCTGATTTTCAGAATTGCTTCTTTGATTATTAAAATAACAATTTCTTCTTCTGTTCTTTCAGACATACGAAATTTGAAGATTTAATTATGATTTTCCGATAATTCATTATAAAGCCACGCTTTGGCTTTGAGCCATTCACGCTTGACGGTGATTTCGGAAACGCCGAGAACATCCGCCGTTTCGAGCGCGGAAAGTCCGCCGAAATAGCGGAGTTCGACGATCTTGCTTTTGCGTTCGTCAAATTTTGCGAGCTTTTTCAAAGCATCGTCGAGCGCGATGATTTTTTCATCCGGTTCGGGCGAAAACAGCGCAATGCTTTCAAGACTGACTTTTTCCGCGCCGTTTCCGCGTTTTTGATAATTTTTCGTCCGCGCATAATCAACCAGAAAATTTCTCATCACCCGCGAAGCAACCGCAAAAAAATGCGTTCGCCCTTGCCAATCGTTTTCTTTTTGATTGAGCAATTTTAGATATGCTTCGTTGATAATTTCCGTCGTTTGCAAAGTGTGTTCACCGCGCTCTTTCGAACGGTAACGCCGCGCAATTCGCCGCAGTTCGTCATAAACAAGCGGTAAAATATCGTCCATAGCAGACGCATTTCCATTTTTCCAATCTTGTAAATATCGGGTTATTTCTGTTGATTCAATTGACATTCGGTGTTTTACAAAACTCAGATTCTAGCACATTCAACGTGTTTTTGACGCGCTCAACCCGGCTTTATTTGCCTATTTTTTATTTGTTGATACGAAATGCAAAATTTTATCGCTTAATCAAATGGAAATTACTTTTATGAAAAAAAGATTTTTGCTCTTAAATGCCGTGATTCTGCTGACTTGCTTTTCGGCAATTCGCGCTGCCGACATCAGAGAATTGTTTTTGCAGATGCCTGATAAAACTTTGAAAGATGTCAAGCGGGCAGAAACCATTCTTGAAAACGAATCAGAAAACGAAATGAAAAATAAATTTCACGCAGAGAGAACGCCGAGAAAAGCAAAAACTATCATTTGAAAAAATATGAAACATTTTATTTTAACGATTGCCATTTTAATATCCGTCAACGGAATTGCGTTCGCGCAAAAAATTACGAATATTCGCCAGGTGGATTTTACAAATTACACACACAAAATCGGCGACGAAACGATCAAATTTAAAAACGGACTCCAGAAAACCGAATGCGAAATAGATGAAAACGGAATTCCTTCAGGCGATATTTGGAACATTGAAAAAGATTTTATTCATTTCGGCGATCTCGACGGCGACGGCAAGGAAGAAGCGTTTATATCAACTATTGCAAATGTTTGCAGCGGAAATATGATTACGAAAGAAGCCGTTTTGGTTTACAAATTACAAAAAGGCAAAATCGTTAAACTTCCCGAATTCGAATACTTTGAAGAAGCCTGCGAAATCGGAAAAGAATGTGATTTTGCCAGAAATCCCGGTGTTTCGCTTTCTTATGATGCTGAAATGAAAGCGATCGTCGTTGAAACATTTTTTGCCACCGATGAAGACGCGCTTTGCTGTCCGTCGCTTCATCTCGAAACCTGGTATAAATGGGACGGTTCGGCATTCAAGCAATTTAAGAAATCAAAGATCGAACCCGTTAAACCTGAAACTAAGTAAATTTACCATAAAAAGTAAATTCGATTTATTTTTGTGAAAAATTACTGAAGATCAATATGAATTATAAAAAACTTTTATTTTTGGGTTTGTTGTCTGTAACGATTTTTGCCTGCAAATCACGGATTATTGAAAATACGAATTCCAACGCAGTTTCCGGCGGCGGAGAAAATGCAAATTCCGTTGTGAATACCAATATAAATTCCAACATCAATACAAACGCGAATGCCAAACCCGCAGCCGATAATTCGCCGAAACGAATTTCATTTGGCAAAGGCGCAAATTGGGGCGCGGTAAATATCACGCTTGCGGCAGGCGCATCGCAAAAATTCGTCGTCGGTGCAAAAAGCGGTCAAATTATGGAAGTCGAGGTTTCGTCAAAAGAAACTTCGGTCAATCTAATCAAGGGAAAAGCCGAAACGACCGAAGATTTCGGCTTTTTGAACGCCGAGCTTCAAGCAACCGGCGATTATGTTTTTGAAGTTAAAAATTCGACCAAAAAAGAGATCAAAACATCCGTAAAAGTTACCATCGAGGGCGGCAAACAATCCGGCAAAGATGTCGAAGAACCCGTTTCGATTGACGATAACGGCGAATCGCCCGAATCAAACAGCAAAGGAAACGGCAAATAATAGAATGCCAATGCAAAGGCGCAGAATTTAGCCGATTCAAATTTTCAAAAAGAGAAAAACTATGAAAAAATTATTTATTATTTTGAGTTTAATGTTCGCTTTCGTCTTTGTTTCGGAAGCAAATGCACAATCAAACATCCGTTTTGCCAAAGGCGCGTCATCGAAAACGATGGCGGTTTCAGTTCCGGCAAACGGCGAAAAAACCTTTTCCGTTCAGGTCAAAGAAGATCAGGTCATCAACATCCAAATTTCCGGCGACATAAATATTTCAAAAACGACCGAATTCCCTGTTATTTCAGTAAATTTAACAAACGGCGAAGACGGCGTTGACAATTGGCAGGACGGCGAAGGCTATCTTTCGATTCTCACGGGAAAAAAAGGAATTTATGTTTTCAGCGTCGCGAATTCCGACAGCAAACGCGCACGAACTTTTACGATGAAAGTTTCCGTCACAAACGATCGCGCAGATTTTGTGGGTGGTGAAGAGGTTGACCAATAAGTAAAAATCCAAAATTAATATTCAAAATAAAAAAAGGTTTGTTAGAGAGTTTTTTTGACTCGATAACAAACCTTTTTTATTTTTGACCTTTTTTTGCATCAAAGACTGCGTATTAGTTATGAGGATCTAATTCCGCCGAATTTACACGAATAATTTAAGATTAATTTACCAATGAAAAACACAATTAAAATTACACTATTAGCTTTTGTTTTAACGCTCACGGCAAATATCGCATTTGCCCAAGACCCACCGACGGCAAAAGAGTCGCCGACACCTTCAAACGGCTGCGTTTCGGGCAACTGTGTCAATGGTAAAGGTAAAAAAACTTATGATAATGGCAGTAATTACGAAGGCGATTTCGTTGATGGAAAAGAAGACGGGCAAGGAACTCTGACGTATGTTGAAGGCAGCTATTACGTCGGCAAATTCAAGAACGGCGAGCAAACCGGGAAAGGCAAAATGGTATTTTATGATGGCGACACTTACGAAGGTGATTTTGTCAAAGATAAATTTGAAGGACAAGGAACTTTGACATTAAATGATGGCAGTTATTACATCGGCGGATTCAAAAACGACAACAAGAACGGTTACGGAAAGGAATACGATAAATCAAAAAAACTCGTTAGAGAAGGCACTTGGAAAAACGATGTTTTTGTCGGATCAGCCAAGCCAAATGCTACTGTCAACGAAACTGCTACACCAAATGCTACTGTCAGCGAAACTGCTACACTTTTGCGGGAAACGCTCAACGGCAAATTTGATTTTATGGAAAGTAAACGCTTAGTTTATGTATTGACAATGAAAAAATCGAACGAAACTTTCCGTTATCAAATCGAATTTATCAATGACAGCAGCGACAAACTGGCGTTTAGGTGGCAAGACCGCAACAATAGCAAACAATCTGAAAAACTGGTTATTACCGATAAGGCGTTGGCTTCGGCGAGCAAATACGTCAACATTTTTACAACCAAATCCGCACTTTCGCCCGACACGGAAATTACGTTCATCCTGAGTCAAACACTCTACAAATACTTAAAAGCAGATCAAGAAATAAGATTAGATTTGGGAAACGGCGTGCAAAAATTGAGTTTTAAAGATAAATTCACTCCGCCGAGTGGAGTTTACACAAACAAAAATGTCAAAAAACTCCATTTCCAAACCGCTGATGAAAAGACTAAAATACAGATTTTGGATGATCCTGTTTGTCCGTTAATTGTCGGGATTGAAA
>JBBRVS010000165.1:0-13038 GCA_038246645.1 Pyrinomonadales bacterium | reverse complement strand
GCGAAAAGCATTTCCGGCGAAAAGGGACGCGAGCAATTCGGGAAAATGTTTGATTTTCTTTCGATCAATAATCAGCTTTCGGCGGAAAAAGCAAAACGTGAGCTGAAATGGGAAATAAATTCGAATAAGACGATTTTAGACGATATTGAAAACGGTTCATACCGAAAATTTAACGATTAAAAAGGAGAAAAACAAAATGAGTGAAAAAAAAGTTTGGTTTATTACGGGATGCTCGACCGGATTCGGGCGCGAGCTGGCGAAATATTTGCTTGAAAATGGTTATAGCGTTGCCGTTACAGCAAGAAATATCGAAAAAGTGCGGGATTTGGTTGAAATAAATAAGGATAATGCCATCGCGCTTGCCTTGGACGTAACGGATAAAACGCAGGTTGCAGAAGTGGTTGCCAAAGCCGAAGACTTTTTCGGGAGAATTGATGTTTTGGTCAATAACGCCGGATTCGGATATTTCGGCGCAATCGAAGAATCGGATGAGCAGGAAGTTCGCGCAATGTTTGAGGCGAATTTCTGGGGGTTGGCGGAAATGACACGCGCCGTTTTGCCGAAAATGCGTGAAGAAAAAAACGGCACAATCGTTAATATTTCGTCAATCGGCGGTCTGGTCGGTTTTCCGGGTGTCGGCTATTACAACGCGACAAAATTTGCGGTCGTCGGTTTTTCCGAAGCGTTGCAGAGAGAAGTTGCGCCGCTCGGAATCAAGGTCATCACGGTCGAGCCGAGCGGTTTTCGCACTGATTGGGCGGGACGTTCGGCGAATGAAGCGGAAAATACAATCAAGGATTACGCCGAAACTGCCGGAGCAAATCAGGCGGCGATTCGCAGTTATAGCGGCAATCAGCCGGGCGATCCCGTTCGGGCGGCAAAAGCTATCGTTAAGGCGGTAGAAGCGGAAAATCCGCCGTTAAACTTGCTTTTGGGACGTGCCGCGCTGAAGAATGCGCGTTTGAAAATTGAAAGTTTGCAACAGGATTTCGACAATTGGGCGGAAGTTACGGAAGGCGCGGATTTTCCCGAATTATCGGCTAATTCTTAATATTTGGTGTCAGTAGCGGTTGCATAAGCAAATGCGTTCATTGTTAGCAATGAAAACGGCAGTAAAACTCCCGAACCAATCATTAAATGGGCGAAGCGTTTGGAAGATCTAAAGAAAGATGTTGGAACGGAAGATAGCGAAATTCAACCGGAACCCATTTTGATCGAGACGTTTCGCTACGGGAATAGTGAAGAAATGATATTACGAATTGATAAGCACCAATGGATAATTAAAAATGGATAATGGATAATGTCAGAAAACTCTTAAATTCTCTTAAATTTGATGTTTAAAGGGATTTTTAGAATTTTCATAATATCTTAAAACTTTTGCTCATCTGCTTAATTATGTGAACAATCTTCAAAACGATCCGACGGCAAAAGCCTACATAATGATTAACGGCAAAAAGATTGCTCGCAACGCCGCCGAAAAGAGGATAAAAGATTATATTAAACTTCGCGGTTCAGATTTTGAGCGTTTGGTTTTCCTTTACGGCAAAGCTGATAAAACGACGGAAATCGAATTATGGCTTGTTCCTTCCGGTGCCAAACCGCCTGCACCAAAAGCGGCAATTGATGCAGCGTCTGAAAAGTTTGAAATGCCGAACGAACCTTTTATTTTCAGCAAAGAATACGTACTTGATCTTGACGAATCGCTCGATGTCGAAGGTTATGCAGAAGTTCTCAAGGAATATCCGAAAAGTCGCGGCAACATCGTTATTCTGGAAACTTCCCGAAAACTTTTTAACCGGAAGGAAAAGGAAATTCTCGCTCAATTATCAAATAGCGGTATCAATCGCAACAGATTGAAAACATTTTTCAAAAAGGTTAAAGCAGAGGAAATGCAACAGGGCATCAAACTGTGGGTTTTGCCTTAAATGTCGTTTGTATAAGCAGAGAAAAGATTTTGTCTAAAATACAGACATATCTTCTAAGTTAATAGTCTGCTTTAATAAAGGTAATTTAACTTATACCAAGTTGCTCAAAAAAAAATGATAATCGTTAAGCAGGCTGCTCTCAAGACCGCCGGTGTTTGATATATTCGAGATCGGCGGTCTTGAGAGCAGCCTGCTTAACGGATAAGTTTTTTTAATTTTATTTAGGCAACTTAGTATTAGTAAAATCTTGTCTTAAGAAACATTGCAAGTCCGATAAACTTGGTATTTAAAGTTCTGAAATCACTAACCGACGATTTTCCCGGCACTTGAAACCGCCGTGATAATCGTCGTACTATAAAAGGAATCATTCACTTTGTAATCGTTCGGAATACCGGTTTAGAAAAGACAATTGATTTTGCTATTGCCAGATCATCGACCGCCCCGGAGAAAAAACATATTGACGTTATTCAATGACTTAATCAGATGCAGGAGAAAAATGACTACAACAAAAGAAATTAATTGGACAAAGTTAGTAAAAGCCTTTGTCTTAATGTGCCTGGTGTTTAGTTTTAGTGCAATGGCACAAACTACGACCGATAAACCAATGGAAGCAGAGGCACTTACCGCTTTGGTCGGAGAACTGAAAGAAGTGGTTTCACGAACCGCACCCGATAAAAATGAGGCTAAGATGGTCGGCGAAAAATGGGACAAACGCAAAGATCTGGCAGGAAAGACTAAGAGCGTTGTTATTGAACTACTTTTTGGGGATGTAAAATCCGTCATCAAAGATTCGGGAACTCAGTATCAGATATATTCAATATTTTCATTCTATAAGACTATTCCTGATGAATCAGGACCAATGCCATGTGAAACAGCGTCTAAATTCGGTGCGGATGATCAGATCGGCAATCTGAATTACGTTACACCCGAAAAAACTCTGGCGGCGAACAAACTCATTACAAAAGGAAAATCTTACAGTCTTGCAATCGAGACGAACAAAGATACACCGGCATTTCCGCCACGCACTTTTTCGCTTTCTGTTCTCCAACCGAATCAGACCGCCGGAGCGACTCTGGGACCGACCAAGACGACATACAACGATGACATAGTCATGGGTTGGGTCGGCATCGGAACGGGTATTGACGGACTCGGACACGTTGGGATTGACAACCTTTATTTTAATTGCCACAAAGCCGCTGATTTTGTCGCACCTGATGGTCTGAAAAAACTCGGTGTCGAGAATATTCCGGCGGTCGCCACACGCGGAGTTTTGCTTGATATGGCGGGTTATTTCAAAACCGACATCGTCAAAGAAGGCACTGCATTTAACCAAGCAGAAATCGAAGGTGCGATGAAGCGGCAATCCATAAAATCTCTGGAAAAAGGCGACGTTGTAATGTTCTACACGGGGTGGTTGAAGTTGCTCGGTAAAGACAATAAAAGATTCGCCGCCGGAAATCCGGGCATTGGAGTTGAAGGTGCAAAATATCTCGCGTCGCGTGGAGTCGCCATCGTCGGTGCGGACAATAAAAACCTCGAAGTCGTGCCGTTTGAAAAAGATGCGGGTGTGTTTGAAGTTCACCAAATCCTCTTGGCGAAAAACGGAATTTACATCATCGAAAATATGAACCTCGAAGAAATGGTAAAAGACAAAGCGTGGGAAAGTCTTTTCACGCTCGGTTCGCCACGCGTAACAGGCGGAGTTCAGGCAATTGTTAATCCGGTTGCTATACGGTAAAAGAAAATCAGAGAAAAAGGAGAAAATAAAATGAATGAAGAAAAAATTGTGCTGATCGCACGCCTTAAAGTAAAAGCAGACAAGGTTGAGGAAGCAAAAAAAGCGGCTTTAGATATTGTGGCGGCTTCGCGTGCCGAAGAGGGAAATATAAATTACGACGTTCATCAAGCGATTGACGATCCGACGGTTTTTATCTGGCACGAAACGTGGAAGAACAAAGCCGCGATTGATGAACATTTTGAGACGGATTTCTTTAAGGATTTTTTTGCAAAGGTCGGCGAAATTGCCGCCGAACCCGCGCAGATAAATTTAACCGGAATGATTAGTGATAAATAAATAAACAAGGGAGAAAAAAAATATGCCTGTAAGAAAAGCGGAAGCTGAATGGAAAGGGAATTTAACCGAAGGAAAAGGACATCTTAAGCTCGGAAGCGGAGCATTTGAAGGCGAATACTCGTTTGCCTCGCGTTTCGGCGATGACGGCGCGGCGACCAATCCGGAAGAATTGATCGGCGCGGCGCATGCGGGCTGTTTTACGATGGCGTTGGGTGCGGCGTTGACCAAAGCCGGACACGCGCCCGAACGTCTGCACACAAGCGCAAAAGTTCGGCTCGATAAGGTCGGCGAAGGTTTTGAAATTACAAAAATCACGCTCGAACTCGAAGGCGAAGTGCCGGATTTGTCCACAGAAGAGTTTGAAAAATTTGCTCACGAAGCCAAAGCTAACTGTCCGGTTTCAAAGGCTTTAGCCGGAACCGAAATCGAACTGGAAATTAAGTAGATTTCAAATTTCAGATTTAAGAAAATTCAAGCGTTCGGAGTCTGCGCTTTAGCGTGCATCCCGCCGCCGAAACTCGGCGGGAAAAGCCGCGTGAACGCGGGACTCAAAACGCTTGAATGATTTTTTCAGTTTCGGATTTTTTCAAAAATTTAACTTGCCAATTGTAACTTTGTTTGTTACAATTCAAATTGTGAAAGTTTGAGACAGGCGGTAAATAATGAGGGGTTGATTTACCGCTGTTTTTAAGGCAAAGTTAAACGAAATAGTTTTTATAATAATTAGGAGATTAAAATGGGAAATTTTACAAAAGAAGCAACGGATGCAAACTTTGAAGCGGATGTTTTGGCATCGGACAAACCGGTTCTGGTTGATTTTTGGGCGGAATGGTGCGGACCGTGTCGGATGATCGCGCCGTCGGTCGAAGCGGTTGCCGAAGATTTTGAAGGCAAAGCCGGAGTTTTTAAAATGAACGTTGACGAAAATATGAACGTTCCGCAGAGATTCGGAATTCGCGGAATTCCGACCTTGATCGTTTTCAAAGGCGGACAGGAACAAGAACGCATCGTCGGCGCGGTTTCGCGCGAAGCGATTGCGAAAGTTATCGAAAAATACGTCTAAATTTCAGGGACGAGGTTTTAGGGACGAGGGACGAGTAAAAAAGATTTTTGCTCTCGTCCCTCGTTCCTTTTCGCTTTTCCCTGCAAAAAAAAATATGAAAGCAATAATTATCAAAGAATTCGGCGGAGCGGGAGTTTTAAAATTTGAAGAAATGGCGGATTTAATTCCAAAAGAAAATCAGATTTTGGTAAAAATCGAAGCGGCGGGCGTAAATCCGGTTGATACTTATATTCGTTCGGGAACTCACGCGCAAAAGCCCGTTTTGCCGTACACGCCGGGAAAGGATGCGGCGGGAATTGTCGGGAAAACCGGTGAAAATATTTCAAAATTCAAAACCGGCGATAGGGTTTTAACGACCGGTTCGGTTACGGGAACTTACGCCGAATTTTGTCTGTGCGAAGAAAATCAATTGATAAAATTGCCCGAAAATGTTTCGTTCGAGCAGGGTGCGGGCGTTTTTGTTCCTTTTGCGACCGCTTACCGTGCGCTTTTTCAAAAGGCGAAAGTACAAACGGGCGAAACTCTGCTGGTTCACGGCGCGTCCGGCGCAGTCGGGATTGCGGCGATTCAATGGGCGAAAAATGCCGGACTGAAAATTATCGGCACGGCAAGTTCGGAAAGCGGCAAAAATCTCGCCCGCGAACAAGGCGCGGATTTTGTATTCGATCATTCAAAAGAAAATTATCTCGAAGAAATTAAGGAAGCGACGGGCGGAAAAGGCGTTGACATAATTCTGGAAATGCTGGCAAATGAAAATTTGCAAAAGGATTTTGAAGTTTTGAAGATGTTCGGACGCATTGTTGTTATCGGTAATCGCGGAAGTCTCGATTTTAATCCGCGAGCCGTGATGGGAAAAGACGCGAGCATTTTCGGAATGTCGCTTTTTAATGCGCCGGAAGATGAAATGGGCGAGATTTATCAAGCAATTTTCCGGGGTTTGAGCGCGGGATTCTTAAATCCGTTTGTCGGCAAAAGTTTTCCGCTCGCTGAAGCCGCCGCCGCGCAGCGCGCTGTTATCGAAGAAAAAGCATTCGGTAAAATCGTCTTAAAACCGTAAAAAAATGTCTTAAATTCGGACATTAAATAAAAGTGTATTTCGTTAAGTTTAAGAAAATAAACGACCTTGCTTTAATGGCATAATGTTTGCTTTTTCCAATTTCGTAATTATTTTGAAAAACGGAGATTTGTAAAAATTATGAATGCAATTAAACTTTTGAAGGAAGATCACAGCGAACTAAGAAAGTATTTCGGTCAATACAAGGCAGCCGACAGCGATAGTAAAAAACACAAACTTTTTAAACAGATTAAAGAAAAACTCGATGTTCATACGCACATCGAAGAAGTGATCTTTTACCCGGCGCTAAAGGGTCATAAAGAATTAAAAGATATAACTTTGGAAGGAATCGAAGAACATCACGTCGGCGATGTTCTGGTGCGCGAGATTTCAAATTTGACGGAAGAAAGCGAAAAATTCGATCCGAAAATGGACGTTTTGATCGAAAGCACCGAACATCATCTGATGGAAGAAGAAGGAAAAATGTTTCCGAAGGTTGAAGAATATTTCGATGAAAAAACTTTGGAAGAATTAGGCAGGGAAATGGCGGAAGAAGAAAAGAAATTTACCAAATCGAAACAGGCAAGTGCCTGAAAATAGAAAAAATGTAACTGATGAGGTCTTTGATTATTGGTGAAAAAGTTTAAAAGTGAAAATGTGAAAAAGTTTTTGATACTTTCGGTCTTCGATTTTTCTGAAAAATAACCGGCTTTTACCGAAAAAGGTTTGTTCATCAGACAAAAATAAACTTTTTCACTTTTTCACTTTTTCACTCTTTTCTAAATATCTGACCTAATCAATTACGAAAAAATTTACTGTCCTCAATTGACAAAAAAATACAGCCGCAAAGCAGTTTTGATTTTGCGGCTGTATTTTTTTCTGTATAATAACGAATCAAAGTTGTATAAATCTCATTAATATAATTAATTAACGATGAATAAAGATCAGCAAAACGCCGAAGAATACGTAAAAATCATTATCGAAGATGATTTAAACCGCATAATGTGGGAAGAAACCAAGACGCATAAAGACAGTTATATCGAACGAGATTACGAGATTGACGACGGCGCGGTCATCAAATACGAATGGCGCGGTTTTCCGGGCAATGATCCGGCGGAATCATTTAATCACAGGTTTTCGCTGATCAAACTTCCGGTGAAGAATCCGCACGGACTCGAAACAGGCGTTATCAAAATAATTAATTTTCCCCTCTAACGACGCTCGTTAAAAAACGGTTTTTATCAATTTCTGATTTGAAATTTACGCTTTTTATAATAAATCGGTAAAAAAGAAAAAGAAAAAAGCGGCGGCTTGTTCGGTTTTGATACTGCCGCGAGCCGAACCGATTGAATTTCCGCTCGCATTTCTAACGTCGCCGCTCGAAGTTACCTTGCCGATTGTGTTACCGCTGGAGTTTTTGACATCTCCGCTCGAGGTAACCTTTCCCATCGTGTTTCCGCTTCCATTGCGTATTTCGCCGTTGCTTTCGATTTTCCCGATGCTGTTTCCGCTGGCGTTTCTCACTTCGCCGCTCGCTTTGAAATAACCGATCGTGTTGCCGGCAGAATTCCGCACTGAACCGTCCGATTTCAAATAACCGATCGTATTTCCGCTTTTATTGCGAAACTCGCCTTCCTGAGCAAAAGTCATCACCGAAAAACCCAAAACCGCCATCAAAATAAATAGAATTTTCATAATATTTTCTTTATTTACAGGAAGAGTTTTTTTAGTTTATTGTAATACCGAATTTTCAAATTTCAACTCTTTTATTCGGCGTCTTCGATTAACGAACGCAAGACGCACCGCATATTTGCATCGGCTTTCATACAATTTTGCTCGAAAACTTTTTCGGGATTTGTTATTTAGACTTTTCCTGACCGATTTTGGTAAATGCTTCGCGCGTCATAACGTATTTGATCGAGCCGTCCGGTGCGATTTGATAGACGAATTTATTGGTAACGATCAATTCCGGGATGTTGAATTTTCTGGTTAAAACGTGAAAAACATCGGAATCTTCGGGAATGTCGTCGAGAACTGCGGTGTGATAACCGGTTTTGACTTCGACACCCTTCGGCGGAGTTGAAACTTCAATGATGGATTTGTGCATTTGGCGCGTTTCGATAATTTTCGCGCCGTCTTTTGAAATTTTATAACGAACATCGCCGCCGAGCGGAAAAACGCCGATCTCTGTTTGTGCGGGCAAAGCATAAACAAAAAATTCACCATTTTTTGTCGGCAGAACGGCAAAATTATAGGCACGGTTTAATACATAGAATTTTGAAAATTCGGCTAGAGCAGTTTCGAGAGATTTGGCGGCGTTTAGATAAAAGCCGTTGTCTTCTTTAGGTTTATCGAGTTTTGTAACTTTGAATTCTTCGGGCTTTTCACCTTCCACGGCTTCATAGACGATTAAAAATTTATCCTGTTTTTCATTGAGTTTTCCGTAAGCAACTGTCCAACCTTTTTCGGTTTTTCGGGCAATATAGCGCGTAAAACTTCCTTCTTCGGGCGACATTGCAAACACCGCGTCGGTCGAATGCCACGCCGCGACATCATATTCAAAAAGTATTTTCCCGCGAGCGGTTATTTCGTCGAGTTCGGTTTGAGTCGGTGGTTTATCATTTTGTGCTTGAATCGCAGAAACGGAAAACAACAACAAGATAATTAAAATTTTTGAGATTTTCATATTTTTGTAGATGCACTAAAACGCAAATCAAGTTGCGCTTGCCGCGTCTTTTTTGTTTTTGAATTCGTCAAGGACTTCAAAAACCTGAAGCGCGTATTTGACGTTGCCGAACGGCGCGGAAACCTGCACGCCGCTGATTAGATCGCGGACTTCCATCAAAGATTCGCGGGCGATCTGCAAACCTTCTTCTTTGGCGTGTTCCTTGGAAATGTCGGAAGCCTTTCGCATTCTGTCCAAAATATCTTCGGTGACGCGCACGCCGGGAACTTCGTTGTGCATAAATTCGGCGTTTCTGCTTGATACGAACGGGAAAATTCCGGCGATGATCGGGATTTTGACGTGCGTGATCTTGTCCATAAATTCCCGAAACTGTTCGGTGTCATAGACGGGCTGCGTGATCGCATATTCCGCTCCGGCTTCGACCTTCCATTCAAAACGGCGGATTTCTTCTTCGAGATTTATCGCGCCCGGATTTACGCCGACACCGATTGAAAACGCGGTCGGTTCGCCGATCGGATTGTTCCCTAAATCCAAGCCGTGATTGAGTTTATTGACCATATTCGTCAAACCGATCGAATCAATATCAAAAACAGCGGTGGCATCCGGATACGGTCCCATTTTCGGCGGATCGCCCGTGATAATCAGCAAATTATGCAAGCCCAAAGCTGCCGCGCCCAAAAGATCGGACATCATTCCCAGAAGATTTCTGTCGCGACAGCAATAATGCAAAACGGCTTCGATACCGAGTTTTTGTTCAACCAAAATCGCCGTCGCCTGTGCGCTCATTCGCGTTTGCGCTCTCGGTCCGTCAGGAATATTTACCGCGTCAACTCCGGCATCTTTAAGTAGCGCGATGCTAGAGAGAGTTTTATCGGCGGAAACGCCTTTCGGCGGCAAAACTTCGACCGATGTGACGAATTCGCCGAGCGCGACCTTGCGCGACCAATTTGATCTGACAAGCGGCGAAACCGGTTCGACTTCGACGATTTGTTTATTTTCGGAAACTTTGGCAGCTTCGTTTTTAACGGCGGCTTTGGCGGCTCGCGGGCTGATCGCGCGGACGGAATCCGCCATCAGTTTGATATGTTTCGGCGTTGTTCCGCAGCAACCGCCGACGAATTTTGCGCCCGCCTTTATAAAGCGTTTGGCGAATTTCGACATATATTCCGGGGAAGACATATAAAATTGTCTGCCTTGAACGTCTCTGGGAAGTCCGGCGTTGGGTTGGGCGGAAAGTTTTTTATCGGTAACGGCGCGCATTTCTTCGAGCGCGTTTAAAATATGTGTCGGACCGACTCCGCAATTTACGCCAATCACGTCCGCGCCCCATTCATCGAGCCTTTTAGTGAAAACTTCCGAAGTTGCGCCGAAAACGGTTTTGCCGTCGGTTTGAATCGTAATTTGCGCGACGATCGGCAGATCGCAAAGCTCTTTGACGGCGCGAATTGCCTGCTGAATTTCGGACAGATCGGAAAAAGTTTCGAGAACAAACAAGTCAATGCCGCCTTCGAGCAGCGGTTTGATTTGCTCGGCAAACATTTCTTTGGCTTCATCAAACGAGGTCGGTCCATACGGCTCGATGCGAAGATCGAGCGGACCGATTGCGCCGGCGACAAAAATATCTTCGCCCGCCGCTTGCCGCGCAATTCGCGCCGCCGCCAGATTTATTTCATAAATTTTTGTTTCCAGACCGTATTGTTTGAGCTTGTGCCGCGTCGCGCCGAAGGAATTGGTTTCGATAATATCCGCACCGGCGCGGACGTATTCTTCGTGAACTTCGCGCACGAGTTCCGGTGCGGTTAAATTAAGTTCGTCATAACTGCGGTTGATAAAAATTCCTTTATCGTAAAACCGCGTTCCGATTGCGCCGTCAAACACGTAAACGCTGTCGTTTTCTAAAATTTCTCTGAAGTTTCTCATTTCGATTCGTCCTTTGTCCTGTGTCCTTTGTCAGTTGCCGGCTTTGTATAAAAATACAGGACGAATGACGAATGACGCCGGACAAACATAAAAAATTCCCGCGTGCTAAACAACGCGGGAATTCTAAAAACATTATCTTGTCGAATTGGCTGTTTAGCGGATTATTTAACGTGGTCGCAAGTTGCTGTAACTCACCACGATTTATAAAGATAAATGATGCGTTCTTTTCGGATAAGTGTCAAGCGTCGGTTAGACGCCGAAAAGATCAATTTTCTTCAATATCCTTATCAAGGTCTTCATCATCATCTTTTTGAGTTATAAAATAAAATTCTCCGGCTTTTTCGGGCGATATTTCCGCACCAAGAATTGTTGCGGCATAAGCCAAAACCGGGTCGGTTTTTTTTGATAAAGCAAAACCATTCGGAACAATCGGAACATCCGGGATTACGCCAGCCTTTTCTAAACGGCTTCCGTCTTTCATTACTACATCGGCGATCGTTACGCTCATTCCGACAGATGACACAAGAATATCGGCAAGCCCGCTTCCCGGACTGAACATCGGTCTGTAAATGCTGGTCATGACAGCTCCTTTGCTGACATCGCCGAAGACTTTTCCGCGTTTTTCGATTTGGATGACGCGGGCAAACATTTCTGAGGCAGAAGCAGAATTACTGTCAATCAAAACTGTTAATTCCCCTTTAAATACTTTATCCCCGCGACTTTTTGCAATCCGTACTTCGGTTTTTTTGCGCGTGATCATATCGGCAACCTTAATGTCGCGGTCAAAGAAATGACCGATCAGATATTCTTCAATAATTACATAACCACCGCCGTTTCCGCGCAGATCTAAAACCATTTTTTTGTAATTTGCGGCTTGCTTCATCATTTTGTCGATATCGTTTCTTTCGACACTAAAGGAATAAAGTTTGCAGGCAATTAATTCCGCATCTACTTCCTGACATTTGAAAGGCTCGAATTTTTCCTTCGATTTCTTTTTCTTTAATTCTTCCCGCCGTTGTTTTTGGGTCATTGTTTTGGCTTTTACGGTCAAAGATTTTTGGCTGCCGTCAACTTTTTCGATATTCAGATCAACGGTATTTGCCGGGTCGAGACGATAAAGAACATAAACGATTTTCCAAAGATGTTGGCGGTTGGGAATGAATTTCCCGATATTCAGAACTTTATCGCCGACTTCCAAACCTTGTTTTTCCGCATCGCTGTCCTTTTTGACGGAAACGATTAAACATTCATTGCCGAACATTTGCATCGAAAATCCGTAATCAAAAAAATCCGTTCGCGGCGGCATTTGAAATCTCGTATGTGAATCATCGAAATCCATTAAAACCTGCACTAAAACGCGGTACATTTGCCAATTATACTCAAGTGATTTAATGCGTTCTTCGGCAGCTTTGAAACGGGAATCGAGGTCAATGCCGCGATAATTGACATCATAATAATGCTCTTTCAAAATGCCTTTCATCTCATTAAGAAGTGCCAAACTGTCTTTACGCGCTCTTTTCGATTCACCGGAAAGCTTTTTCGGTTCTGCTCCGTCTTGTGCCGAAATCATAACTGTGTTTGCTAAAAATATAATCAAACACAGAAAACAAATTGATATACTAATTTTTCTTTTCATTGTTGTAAGTTTTTTTTCTAAATAAAATAAGGGGTAGCTGATTAAGTCATTGAATCATTTGTTCATTGAATCATTAATTTGTTTTCCGTGAAACTCGAATCTGCCAATAAACCGTGAACAAATTTCTTTTCCTTAAAGATAAAATCGTTTAATTTCCACGGTAAAAATTAACTTCTTTAATTGCCGGAAATGTTTTTTCAATGAATAAATGAATAAATGAATAAATGAATAAATGAATAAATGACCTAATTAATTACAACCAGAAAATATCAGATATTACACTGATTGACAAAACAAATCGTTTTGATAAATCGGATTTGTAACTTGAATATTTATCTTCGCGGCAAAAACCAGAGTAAAAGTCTTCCGCTTGAAATCAGATAAATGCCGACGATTAAATAAAACAAAATCTTTGACGTTAAAATAAATACTGTGGTTGCAAAAAACTCTGAAAGACTCGTGATTTCGGGATTTTGACCGAAAAGAAACAAATATAACACCGAAACAAAATCGGGAATCGCGGTTAATACCAGAAAAACAAAATAAAGCCCGACGAGCCGTACGGCGGTTTTGAAAATTATTGTTTCCCAATCAGTTTCGGAACCATTTGAAAAATTTTCTCGCTCGGATTCAGGCAAAAATGTCGCAAATAATTCGGGTTGTGGAATTTTTACGTGAAT
>JBBRVS010000164.1:0-13122 GCA_038246645.1 Pyrinomonadales bacterium | reverse complement strand
TATGACGCGATTCGCGAGGTTTTTGCCGCGACAAATCTTTCAAAAACAAAAGGTTACACCGCTTCGCATTTTTCCTTCAATGTTCCCGGCGGACGCTGCGAAACCTGTCAGGGAAGCGGCACGGTGACAGTCGAAATGCAGTTTCTCGCCGATGTCGAATTAACCTGCGAAGATTGCCGCGGAACGCGTTTCCGCGATGAAATTTTAGACGTGCGATACAAAGGCAAAAACATCGCCGAAGTTTTGCAGTTGACCGTGCGCGAAGGACTCGTTTTCTTCAAAGATGTCAAAAAACTAATCAATAAAATCAAGGTTTTAGATGATGTCGGCTTGGGATATTTGCGGCTCGGACAATCGGCGACGACTCTTTCGGGCGGCGAAGCGCAACGCGTCAAACTCGCGGCTCACTTAGCGACAAAAACCAAATCAAAAACGCTGTTCATCTTCGACGAACCGACGACCGGTTTGCATTTCGACGACATCAACAAACTGCTCGCCGCATTCAATGCTTTATTAGATAACGGCGCAAGTCTGCTGGTCATCGAACACAATTTGGACGTGATAAAAACCGCTGATTATATTATTGATCTCGGACCCGAAGGCGGAATCGGCGGCGGCGAAATCGTCGCCACCGGAACGCCCGAAGAAGTTATGAAAATTAAGAAATCGCACACGGGAAAATATTTGAAGGATTATTTTAAGAATTAAATTTCGTTTGCTTTTGCCAAAATTTTCTTTTCGATCTCGGCTGAAAAATGAAAGTCGGTCTGCTTAATTTTCTCCAGTAAAGACTTGACCGAACTGATTTTGCCGGAAAGCTTGGCTTCGAGAATTAAACCGAAAGTTCCGGTAATTTTTATTCCGAGAGTTTCCGCTAAATTTCTGCCTTTTAGATCGTCAATGATTAAAAGGCAATCAACAAATTCAACGGCTAAAGCAATCGCACTCGCTTCGCCTTTATCAATGCTGGCTTCTAAAATTTCCTAATATTTTTTATTTATCGGATTTTGAATAGAAATCCAGTTCGGAAGAATTGAGCCATATTCATCGGCAATATCTTGAGTAACGAGAATTTCGCCGAAAACTTCGTGAAGCAAATCGAGTTCACCGATCTTTTCCGGCAAAATCAGACAACTTGTATCAGATATGATAGTTTTTTGCATTTTCCAAATCGCGTTCTAAATCATCCGCCGAATAATTAAAGATCGAAACGCCGTAGTTGCCTAAAATTTCCATAAACGCACGTTTAGAAAATCCGGCGAGTTCGGCGGCTTGACCGAGCGAAAGTTTGCCTTGTTCGTAAAGTTTGGTCGCCAAAATCAACAAAAGTTCGCGTTCTTCAAACTGCACTGTTTTGGGTAAATTTAATGTTAATGTCGTCATATTTTTATGGTTTTGCAATCTTGATAACTAATTCAATCAAACTGCCAATTGGACTTTTCATCCACATCGCTACTATAAAAGCGTAAGTATAGCGCGCATTTATTATAAACAAACTCGCATCTTTATTTTTCTCTAATACTTCATAGATTTCATCATTCCAATCAGCAATAATTAGTTCAAACACTTCTTTTTGATTTTTTGGAGAAAAAAGGAATTTACTAATAGATAGCAATTTGTAATTTACAGGAATGGTTAATTTTATTGTTTTTAATTGATTTAATTTTGGCGAATACAATATATCTTTTCGCCAACTTTTTGCAAACATTTCTAACTCTTCTTCAAGAATTTTTGGATCGTCTATAAAATCAAATTGAAGAGGAAAGAAAATTTGGCTATAAATCACTCTGTTTTCATTTAGTAAATCAACCAGTTTTATAATAAGTTTTTCGCCTCTTACGTATTCATATCTAGGTTGATAAAACAAGTTATTTCCAAAAATATTTGAAAATAATTTTAAAGTTTTAAGAACCCATTGATACGAGTCAAATTCATAATCTGTTTCTACACCAATTGGTAATTTCCTCATACTAATTAATTCCTCCCCATGCTAGTTCGGAATTGAAAAATTCCTGCGCTTTTAAATTCGTTTGATAAACTCTTTCGCCTAAGCCTGTTGCCGAATATTTGCGGCGCGGAATGCCGATTTCGGGATGCGTCCGAGGTTCTTCGCGGGATTCGACGTAGCCTTTGTCGCCCATTCTTTGAAGCGTGACGTAAATCGTCCCGCGTTTGAGTTCGCCTTCTGATGATTCGATCATTTCGAGTCCGAACATTTCGCCATTGGAAATCAGCAATTGGAGAATTTTGAATTCTTTACTCGATAATTTCGGAAATTCATTATTCATTATATTTTTCCCTGTCTTACAAATTGTATTTAGATTAAATCAGGTAAAAAATTTTGTCAACAACTTTTTTTTTCGATTAAAAATTTAAAGCTAAAATGCCGGACTTTCTTATAGTTGATGATAAAACTATTTAGAATTTTATGGTTTTGACATCCTTGCTGACGCGCGGGTTTCTGCCTTTGAATTTCAAATTATTTTCTAATAAGTTGTATCAGACGCTATAATATAATATTTAGCCCGGTGTATAATTTATTTTATGAACTTGGAAACCATTAAAACGCCGTCATTAATCGTTGATTTTGCGCGAATGAATCGCAACGCCGAACGCATTTCGAGCCGCGCTAAGGAATTAAATGTAAAACTGCGCCCGCACGTTAAAACTCATCGGTGTTTGGAAATTGCCAAAATTCAGACCGAAAAGACGTTTGGCGGAATTATGGTTTCGACGCTTTCGGAAGCGCATTTTTTCTCGAAAAACGGGTTTTCAGATATAACTTACGGTGTTCCCGTCGAGCGCGGAAAGTTTGCGGAAGTGTTTGAAATTGCGCGAACTATAGAAAAATTTTCGGTTTTGACGGACGACGCGGAAACTGTCGGGTTATTAAATGAAGCGGCAAAACGCGAAAATATCAATCTCGATGTTTTTGTCAAAATTGACATCGGTTATCATCGCTGCGGAGTTGCACCGCGGACGAGGGAAGCGTTTGAAATTCCCCGAAAGATCGCGGATTCTTCAAACTTGAATTTTGCCGGAATTCTGACGCACGCCGGACACTCTTATCACGCTGAAACACCGGAAAAACTGCTCGAAACAGCGCAAACGGAAAGAGATTTAATGCGAAAACTGGCGGAAAATCTGCGCGGAAAAGGTTTGGAAGTTCCGGCGGTGAGCATCGGTTCGACACCGACCTTCAGCGCGATTGACGATCTTGAAGGCATTACGGAATTTCGCTGCGGAAATTATATTTTCTTTGACGCATTTCAGGCGACTTTGGGAAGTTGCGGCTTTGAAGATTGCGCTCTGACGGTTTTGGCGGCGGTCGTTCACCGCGACGTAAACAGGCAAAAAATCATCGTTGATGCCGGTGCGGTCGCGCTTTCCAAAGATCGCGGCGCGGTCGAGTTTGATTCGAGTTGCGGTTACGGGCGAGTTTATGATTTGGAAGGAAATGATCTAAATCTGCGTGTTGAATCCCTTTCGCAGGAACACGGCGAAATCTCGGTCGTGGATGCCAAGGTTTTCAGCCAATTAAATGTCGGCTTGCGTGTGCGGATTCTGGCAAATCATTCTTGTTTAACGGCTTTGCAGCATTCGCATTATCACATTTTGGACGACGAAAAAATCGTTGACCGTTGGGAAATCAATCGCGGCTGGTAAAAAAAAACTCAAAAAAAGGTAACGCCAGCGTCTCGCTGGCTGTCCGGCGTGCGTCTCGCGCGCCGATGGCGTTAAATTTTCAAAAAATAATACGGAGTCTGAGACCGAGACGATCTCAGGACAGCCGCCGAGACGGCAGCGTTACCACTTTTCAAACAGCTTCTAAGATTTTACACATCGGCTCACGCCGACGCTACCGACTTTTTATTGCTCTAATTTTACACATCGGCTCACGCCGACGCTACCGACTTTTTATTGCTCTAATTTAAAACTTCGCGGCACGAATTCGAGCGCGATGATTTCGCCGTTTGTTTTATCTTTGCCCTTTAATTCTTCCTTGTAGGTAAAAACTACGGGAACATCAACGCGCTGCAAATTACAGCCGAATTGAACTTGTTCCATTTCTGACGTAAATGCTTTTAATTCAGGCGATTGCGGCGACGATTGGCGGAATTTATAAGTCGTGGTTGCGGATTTCAGATGAAAAAATGTTCCTTTGCTCGTGCATTCTATTTTTTTAAGGAAACCGATCTCGCGTTTTTCGCCCGATTGCGGCACACGCATCGCTTTCTTTAATGATTCCATCATCATATCGCGCCGCTGTGCTTCAAAATCCGGCATTTCGGTCGGGTTTGGCGTTGAAGAATTTTCATCTCGCTCGAAAATCTCGCCGCTTTCTTTGATGACCTGTTCGGTTTCATTTTCAAAATCCACAAAACGAAAACCTTCCGGCACGAATGAAATTGCCGTTAATTCGCCTTTATGCGCCGGTTTGACGGATGAATTCGTTTTATAATACAAAACCGAATTCACGTTTGAAAGATTTTCTCCGCACCCGACCTGCACATTATTTGATTGAATGAATGTGAACAATTCCAGATTTTGAAAATCCTTGCTCGAAAGCAACAGAGTTTCGTTTTCGGCGGTTTTTACCGTGTAAATTACCGCGCCGCCTTTGCATTCGATTTTTTGAATTTTTCCTAAAACTCGCTGTTCGTTTTCTTCCGGTGTTTTTAAGGTGCGGTTTATCGAAACAAGTTCTTCCTGCTCGCGCAATTTGGCGATTGCTTCCGGCGATAACCCTTCTTCGGTGAACGTGCGGCGCGTTAAAACTACTCTGCCGCCGCTTTTTTCGGCATTGGCAATCGCTTCTTCATAGTCTTTTCGCGCTTTTTCGTTCTGTGCAAAATTTTCCTGTGTCCGGCGAACTTGGACGCTCAGATTTTCGGCGCGGGCTTTGACCTCGCCGTCATCGGTCGTCGCGGCAATTCTTCCGGCAAGCTTTCCGGCTTCATCGAATTTTTCCTGACGCAGATAAATTTCGGCAATTCTCAGCGCGTATCTCTGATTTCCGGGCTGAAATTGCAGAGCTTTTTTCAAATATTCGATTGATTCTTCCAATTCTTCGTTATTGACCAGATTAACAAACGCAAGTAGCTCGTAACTTTCCGTAAAAGAAGGATTTATTTGAATCGCCTTTTTCAAAAGTTCGCGCATTTTACCGCTTTTGTCCGACGGAAAAGCCGACACATAACCGAATTCATCGCGATCTTCGCGGCTCAGAAGATACGCCGATTGATAAAAAGCCCGGTGATTTCGCTGGTCTTCGCTGATTGCCCGGTCGAGATAAGTTTTCGCTTCATCATATTTTTTCTGCCGCATTTTTACCATTCCGAGCGTCGTATTTGCCATACTCGATTTCGGTTCGGCGGCAATCGCCTTTTGCAGATAGGCTTCGGCATCATCGGCGCGATTCGTGTGATACAGCAGATCGCCGAGATACGCGTTGGTCGCGCCTTCCGACAAAGCGGAAACCTGCATTTCATTGTCGAAAACGAGTTTTTCCTTGAGCGTTACCATTTGATACTGATACGAGCGTTTTGCCACATATTTTTTCAATTCCTTTTCCATCTGCTCGTAATTCATCTGAAAAGCGTCCTGAAATGTTTTTTCCGTCGGCGAATTTCTCAGCGAAAGGTCTAAAAATTTTCCTAAAGCTTCGGATCTGCCGCTTTGCAGCAGATAGTGAATCAAAGCCCAGGATTGCGCGTAAAAAATACTGCGCGAATGATTTCCGTTTTGACCGAGAGAATAATTATTGATCCCGAAAAACGTGTCGAGCGGAATCAGTTTCGTTTGCTGAAGAAGTTCCAAATGCCCGTTTTGCGGCAAACCGAGTTTTACTTTCTGGTCGTCTTCGATTTCAAAAGTCTGGTAATATTCCGCTAAACCTTCATTAAACCATGGCGGAACGTCGGATTTCCCGAAATTCGTATCAATGATGAAATGGACGTATTCGTGAAAGATCGTGCCGTAAACATCGGCAATTTCGCCGCCCGTGGAAAGCGTAATATAATTGACATCTTCGCCGGGCTGAAAATATCCGGCGATGAATTCATCTATTTTTCCGTCGGCGCGTTTCGGTTTAAAAGGTTTGTACGAACCGCTGCTTTTGAAAACGACGACATTGGTCGGAATCGGCGAATTTACGTTGGTGTTGGTAAAAAGCAGACGAAAACTTTCGCGAAATTGTTCGAGTTTCGTCGCGACCTTGCGAATGTCTTTTTCGCCGGCATTACCGATCAGATTAAAATTTTTCGAGCGAACCTGAAGCCAATCGTCTTTTGCCGAAACCGATTCGGGTAAAAAAATCAACGCAAGCAAAAATAGAACTGCAAAATAACGAGTTTGAAGTTGTTTCATATAGTGTAAAATTCTGTGTGTAGTTTAGGGAACTCAACTTTTATTGAGTGATCGGATAATTCTATCTCAAGTTATACGAATTTCAAAGACTGTGCAAAACCGTGCGATTAGACCGAAATTTTGAATATAGAACATAAATTACCCGAAAAGCCGATTGTTTAATTTAAGATCATAAAATAAAATAGATTTCACGGGAGATTCGGCTATGTATGTAAATTCTTTAAAGATCAAAAACCTTCGCTGTTTTCGGGATGCCGCGATTGAATTGCAATATCCCGGAAAAATAAATGCTTTACGGGAAACACCTCTGAAATTTTCCAATATAAATCTCTTACTCGGCAATAACGGTTCGGGAAAATCTTCCATTCTTAAGGCACTCGCGCTGGCAAGTCTGGCTCCGGTTTTGAAAGGCGGTTCGGGTTTGACGCTTTACCGGATGGTTCGAAATACTGATCCGACGGCAAAAACTTTTCCCGATGCCGAATTATTTGCCGAAATTTTACTTCACGAACAGGATTTGGATAAAAAGGAAAAACTTAAAAAACAACAATCAATCGAAATGGTTTCGGTGATTCGCCGGATGGGACATATCGAAGAACTGGAGATTCTTCCGTCAAAAGGAAAAGTTCCGTTCGGAATCTACGAGGACGATTCTCCGGCGTTTCTTGTCGTCGGTTACGGCGTGAATCGAAAGGTCGAGGAAACCGTAAATTTCGGATTTACGGAAAAGGCGCGCCGCCGCCGCCTTCGTTATCAGCGGGTTGCCAGCCTTTTTGAAGATAATTACGGTTTAATTCCGCTGCAATCGTGGCTGCCGGAAATGCAAACTTCAAACCCCGGACGCTATAAACAGGTGGTAAATTTATTAAACCGGATTTCTCCCGACGATATGGAATTTAAAGGAAAATTTCACGAAGACGAATTTTACTTCGATTTTCGCGGAACGGAAACGCCGTTTGCCTCGCTTTCCGATGGTTACAGGCATTTTATCGGCTGGATTGCCGATCTGCTTTATCATATTTGTATGGGCGCACCGAGCGGAAAAAAAATCGTTGAATCTCGCGGCTTGGTTTTGGTTGATGAAATTGATCTGCTTCTTCATCCCGAATGGCAGCGGACGGTTTTGCAGTCGCTTTCGGAAAGTCTGCCGCAGTTGCAGTTTGTTTTTACGACGCACAGCCCGATTGTGGCAAGTTCGGTCGAAAACGAAAATATTTTCGTAATGGAAACCGACACGGACGGCTCGGCACTCATTAAACAATATGATGAAAAGATTTACGGAATGACATCGGAACAAGTTCTTTTAAGTTCATATTTCGGTTTGAACACGACGCGCCCGGAAAGTTATGTTCAAGACGAAATCGAACCGCTTTCGGATGCGGCAATAAAAGGCGATCAGGAAGCCGCACTCAAATTTATGAAAAAACTTTCCGCGCCGTTTGAAGTTGATAAATCCAAGTTTGAAGATTTTTTATGAAATATAAAAAGTTATGATTCGTATTCACATTCTCAAAACTGAAGAAGTGCCGCAAAATACCGATGAAATTTTTCAAGTCGAGCAGAAAAAACTTGAAAAATTGATTGATAAGGCGGAAGCGACCTGGCGCAAGAGAGCACAGGATCGAACCGAAATTTTCCGCGCTGCCCAAAGCTATAAGGAAGATTCGAATATCTGGAGTGAAATAAAGGCAGTTTATATGAAACTTCAGGCAAATAAATGCGCCTATTGCGAACAAAAACTCGAAGATGCCAAAATTGTTCACGATGTCGAGCATTTTCGCCCGAAAAGCACGATCAAAGTCTGGCTGACGAAGCATCGAAAAACTAAACACAAACTAAGTTTTACAGATGAAGAAAGCAAAATCGGCTATTATTTGCTTCCGTATAATTTGTTTAATTATGTAACTGCCTGTAAACAATGCAATTCTTCGCTCAAATCCAATTGTTTTCCGATTGCCGGAAGCCGTATTTTCGATTCCGAAGATTTTCTTCAAATAAATACGACCGAAAAACCTTTTCTGCCGTATCCGCTCGGACATCTCGACGATGATGCCCCCGAAGATTTGATTTCATTTAACGGAGTTTCGCCGATAATCAATCCTAATCTGACCGACGATCATAAAAAACTTCGCGCTCTGGTTACAATTAAGTTTTTTAATTTAGATGCTCTGCGCGAAAGTTTGATAAAACAGCGATGCAAGGTAATTAAGGAAATTTACGAAGCGGTTCACGCCATAAACAACAGTTTGGACGAAGAAATGGTCGCGCAAAAAAAAGAAGATTTGAAGCTCTGGATAGCAGGAAACGAAGGACACACAAATTGCGCCAAGAGTTTTTTCCGGCTGTGTATGAATGATATAAATATTGCCAAAGAACACTGGAAACTTGCCAACGAATATATCAAAAATCATCCCGACAAATGATTTTCGATTTTTTTTCGCGTCTTTTGCGTCTTTTCGCGGTTAAATTTTCTTTTCAGCTTCAAAATCCGCATCAAAATTGCCGAAAACCTTCCACCACTGCGAGGCGATTTCTTCTAAGATTTTGCAATCGCAATAGCCGCCGTTTTGCGAAAGCCAGCCGGAAACCTGCGGGAAATTCATCCCGTTTTTCATTATAAACTGCATCGCAAACCGCGATGTG
This sequence comes from Pyrinomonadales bacterium, assembly GCA_038246645.1. GTDB lineage: Bacteria > Acidobacteriota > Blastocatellia > Pyrinomonadales > Pyrinomonadaceae > JAHCHG01. Next base: position 4,110 of record JBBRVS010000164.1, on the reverse strand, counting down.
TGATCACACGGTTCGTCTTCCAATCTGATTTCGAGATAATCGAACAAATCTTCCAATCGCGCTTTGGCGGCGGGCAATCTTGCCAGAAATCTTTCGATCTCTTCGCCGTTCATCTGGGCAATCGTTTCAATCTCACGTTTTTTTACAATCGGCATAAATTATTTTCCGCTCCGCATTTCTTTAATACATTTAGCTTATCAAATTTTGGCGAATCATTCATTTTCGGGCTTCCGCCCTGAGTTTTTCTTCTAATTCCTTTTGCTTCAAACCTTCGCGCCCGTCGTATTTGATGAATTTCGGCAGAAGAATGGCGAGAATGATCGTGCCGATGACGGTTAAAATTCCGCCGGAAATTATCGAAGTTTTAACGTCTGTAAAATACGCGACAACGCCCGATTCGGCATCGCCGAGCATCGGTCCGGTCATAAAACTGATCATTTCGATTCCGGCAAGTCGACCGCGAAAATGATCGGGAACGGTTTGATTCCAGATCGTCATCCGGAAAATTCCGCTGATCATATCGAAATATCCGGCAACCGCGAGAAAAAATAAGGCTAAATAAAGATTGCCTGAAAACCCGAAAAACGTAATCGCCAAGCCCCAACCGCCCGCCGCGAGCGTTACAAACAAGCCGTGGCGGTGAACCCATTGCGCCCAGCGCGACGTAAATGTTGCAACCAAAGCGCCGACGGCGATTGCCGAATAAAAAAGTCCGACCGAAGAAGCCGCGCCGAAGGCAACCGCCAACGCCGGAAAAAGAGCTTTCGGCATTCCGAAAAACATCGCGTTAATATCAATCAGGTATGTTCCGAGAAGTTCCTGACGGCTCATCGCATAGCGAAAACCTTTTTTGACGGAATCGAGATTCGGTCGGTCGGCACCGGGCGGCGGCGGCACGGCGCGAATCAGCCAGACGGCGGCGAGTGATGCGGCAAAGGTTAATAAATCAATTAAATATGCGAAAGACGCGCCATATTTCGCGATGATTACGCCGCCAAGAATCGGCGCGAGAATAAAACCGAATTCAAACCGAATCGCATTTAAAGAGGCGACCGCCGGCATATATTCGAGCGGCACGATCTTCGGAATTAAAGCTTCGAACGAAGGTCGCTGCAATCCGGCAAGTCCGGCGTGAAGTCCGACGGCGACAAATAAAACCCAAACCTGCGGATTCGGCAAAAGCGCGTTTATTAATAAAATCGCCACCGTGATCGTCTGCCCGATTTCGGTTAATCTGAGCATTTTCCGCCGATCAACCGAATCAGCCAACGCGCCGCCGACAAAGGCGAGAAAAAACATCGGCACGAATTCCGCCACGCCCAGAAGTCCGACGTAAAGGCTCGATTCGGTCAGCTGATACATCTGCACCGGCACGACGATAAACGTCATCATAGTTCCGAAAAAAGAAATCAGCTGCCCGAAAAAGAGCAACCGATAATCTCTCGAAACTTTGAGCGGCGTAATATCAACCGTAAAGTTTTTTAGAAAACTCATTTTTATGAAAAGTCAGAACCGTCTGCGGTAGCGGATGGTTAAAGATAAAAGCGTTGAAAAGGCTCGAAACTTTAGGTTAAACCGCCCGCTACCGCAGACGGTTCTGACTCGCACGATCTTTACTTTTTCTTACCGGACAAATTCCCGCTCAAAAACTTGATCGTGCGCTGCCAGGCGAGTTTGGCGGCTTCGGCATTGTAGCGCGCTTCGTTCGTGTCGTTGTGAAAAGCGTGATTTACGCCTTTATACATATATGATTCGAATTTGATGTTGTTTTTCTTGAGAGCCGCTTCGTAATCGTTGATTCCGGCGTTGATTCGCTCATCAATTTCGGCATAATGAAGTTGGACTGCACCTTTTATCTTCGGCACGTCTTCCAGTTTTGCCTGACTTCCGTAGAAAGCGACCGCCGCTTTCATATCCGGCGAATTGACGGCAAGCTGATTTGCCATCGCGCCGCCCCAGCAAAAACCCACGCATCCGACATTTCCGTTGGAATTTTTATAATTTTTCACATATGAAACCGCCGCGACAAAATCTTTTACCGTTTTTTCTCTGTCCAGTTTACCGATCAGTTCCCGCGCTTTGTCCATATCGGCGGGCGTATTGCCCACAGGCGAAAGCGCGTCCGGCGCGAGCGCGATAAATCCGGCAAGCGCGGCGCGGCGCGCAACGTCTTCGATATGCGCGTTAAGACCGCGATTTTCGTGAATTATCACGACCGCCGGAGTATTTTTTTTCAGCTTTTTCGGCGTTGCCAGATAACCGCGCATTTTTCCGCTTTCGCCCGCGTATTCGATGTATTTCGTTTCGAGTTTTTTATCGTCTGCGGCAACGGTCTGCGCCTTCACCTGATTGTTTTCCAGACTCGGCAAAATCGCCAGAGCGAGAGCCGAACTGCCCGTCAATTTTACCAAGCGATCTAAAAAGTCGCGGCGGTTCATATCGCTCGAATGCGTGTATTCATCGTAAAGTTTTATGTATTTTTGTTCCATAATTCTCCCTTGGATTTCATTTAATCTTATTCTCAATCAAATCTTTCGCTATTTCAATTGCTTGGTCGAGATTTTTTACTTTTCCGTCCAATTGCAGTTCATAAACGGTATTTGTAATTTCCCCGAATTGCCGCGAAGGCTTCAAGCCGAGTTCGATCAGATGCCTGCCCATCAAAATCGGTTCGGGAGCTTTTTCTTCGACCGCCAATTCGCGCACTTTTTCGATAAACCATTCCTGCGCTTCCGCCTTAAACCATTTTTCCTTCGGCAGCCATTCGGGATTTCTGCCAAGAGAATCGGCTTTTGCCACGCGATAAAGAAGGTCCGGCTCGACCTTTCGCGCCAAACGGCGAAACGCGCCATCACCAAGATCATCTCTGACTTTGTAAAACATTCCGGGTTTCAGATGATACCGCACGAGCTGAACGACCTGTTCGCGAACGTCAAAACCGTGTATCGTAAAAATTCCGAGTTTATCGAGAAAAGAAATCGTCGGCTCGACTCCGGCTTCATCGTGCGCGTGCGAACGCCAGCGACCGTCAAAGAATTTCGTCGTCGGCGGTTTCCCGAAATCGTGGCAAACCGCGCCGAGCATCACCGTAACCTGTTTTGCATAAGGCAGATCGTCAATCAATTTCCGCGCTTCATCGGCGACCATAAGTGTATGCACGTCAACATTTCCCTCGGGATGCCACTCTGATTCTTGAGGAACGCCGACGAGCGATTCGAGTTCGGGAAACAATTGCCCGACAACGCCCAAATCATAAAGCCATTGTAAACCGATTGAAGGTTTTTCGGCTTTTAAGAGCATTTTTTCAAACTCGCCCCAGATGCGTTCCTTCGGCAGATCGGTCAGATCAATTTGTTTACAAATTTCAACGGTTTCGGGTTCGATGTCGAATTCAAACCGCGCCGCAAACTGCGCCGCGCGTAAAACGCGCAAAGAATCTTCCGCAAAGGTTTCCTTTGAAACAACGCGCAGCAATTTATTTTCGATGTCTTTTTGACTACCGTAAATATCAATAATCTCGCCGGTTAAAATGTCTTTCAAAATCGCATTGATCGTAAAATCACGGCGTTTCGCGGCTTCTTCAAAAGGCATTTCGGGATCGCCTTCGACGACAAAACCTTTATGCCCGCGCCCGATCTTTTTTTCGCGTCTGGGAAGCGCAACATCCAAATCCTGCCCGATCTTATAAACCGTGAACGCTTCGCCGACCGCATCAACTCTGCCGAAATTTTCGAGAATTTCGCGCAGCTTTTTCGGCTCGATTCCGTAAACTTCAACGTCCCAATCCTTCGGTTCGATGCCCATCAATTCATCGCGCACGCAGCCGCCGACAAGCATCGCGCGTCCGCCGTTTTGCTTGATCGTTTCGGCAAGTTTTGTGATTTTTTCAGGTAAGTATTGCATATAAAATCTGATTTTTTTTAATATCAAGATAAATTCAGAGAAGAAAAACTATAAACTTTTAACTATTTAGGAACGTGTAAAAAATAACTTGTAACAAAAGGTAGAACAGACTGTTAGTCTGTTCAATTTGGGCAACCGATTAACAACTTTCTTTGATATAAAAGGGTGGTGGTCAGACTACCAGTCTGACCTACTTTTTCGCCAATC
>JBBRVS010000163.1:0-13124 GCA_038246645.1 Pyrinomonadales bacterium | reverse complement strand
ATGAAAAGTTAAGTTGCGATTGGGCGAAAAACGATTTAGCGGTTCAATATCACGATGCGGAATGGGGCGTGCCGACACGCGATGACCGCAGTTTGTTTGAATTTCTAATTTTAGAAGGATCGCAAGCCGGACTTTCGTGGGATACGATTTTGCGAAAACGCGAAAATTATCGCGCGGCGTTTGATAATTTCGATTATCAGAAAATTGCACTTTATGACGAGAAAAAGCAAGCCGAACTTCTTGAAAACGAAGGAATTATCCGCAATCGTCTGAAAATAAAATCGGCGGTTCAAAATGCGAACGCATTTTTGAAAATTCAGGAAGAATTCGACAGTTTCGATAAATATATCTGGCAGTTTGTCGGTGACAAATCGATTATCAACACCTGGGAAAATATTCGGCAAGTTCCCGCGTCAACGCCGATTTCCGATGAGATGAGCAAAGATTTGAAAACCCGCGGTTTTAATTTTGTCGGCTCAACCATTATGTATGCCTTTATGCAGGCGTGCGGTTTGGTCAACGATCATCTTGTTTCGTGTTTTCGGTATGAGGAAGTTTGATTCATGGATTGTGAATACTGGAAAGAAATAGTTTCAAAATTAAAGATTCTAAATGAATGCAATTGGGCATCACACGTTTTAGCTTCCGATGTTGAAAATTTAAAGGAAGCATTAAAATGTGTAAGTGAAGAAGAATTAATAGAAAATACAATTTTTGCGTACGAAGATTGGGATTCTCAACCATATTGCGATGAAATACTTTTTCGATTTAATCGGCAAAAGATTTCGGAAGTTTTCGAGAAAATAGATAATCCAACTGAGAATATGAAAAAGGGAATAACAAGATTTTTGGAGTTATAAAATTAAGTTGTCATCCGTTCAGTTATAATCATTTTACGAGGTGAAAAATTATGAATCCGAATTTAGAACAAACCTTAATCGAAAAAATTCACGTTTTGCCGCCGGAAAAGCAAGCGAAGGTTCTGGAATTTGTCGAAGAAATCGAAGTTGAAGATTTAGATAATAACAATCAACTTAGTCCAAAAGAAGAAAGACGCAAAAAGCTTTGGCGATTCGTCGGGATTGCGAGCAGTAAATCGGGCGATATTTCAGAGAGAGTTGACGAAATTTTAGCCGAAGGAATTAACAAAGAAGAAGGTTGGAGTTTGCCGTAATGAAAAATTCTTTGGTTGGCACGGGCTTTCTCTTTGCGGTTTTCGATGATAAAGATTCGCATCACGAAAGGTGCGGAAAAGTCTTTGAACGCGAAATAGTTACGGCGATCTTGCCTGATATTGTCATTCCAGAAATGGCTTATTTGATTTTGCGCGAATTGAACGTCAAAACGCTGGTGGAATTTTTAAGAGCAATCGCTAATCGTGAATATTTGATTGAACGCACAACCGAAAGCGATCTGGAACGCGCCGCCGGGATTTTGGAAAAGTATGACGATAACAACATTGATCTGGTTGATGCGTGTCTCGTGGCGATTGCCGAAAGACTTGAAATTGAAAAGATCTTAACGGTTGACCGCCGTCATTTTTCGGTTTTTAAGCCGAAACATTGCGAAAGTTTTACGCTTTTACCTGAATAGAAATGCCGGACAAAATTGCTTCAATCATTTTGTTTATTGTCGGAATAATTAATATTTTGCCGATTATCGTGTTTTTTGATCCGGCGAAAACCGTCAAACTTTACGGCGTGCCGATTGAAGGCGAAAGTTTGATAATTTTGATGCGACATCGCGGCGTGCTTTTAGGTTTGGTCGGTTCGATATTGATTTACGCGGCTTTTAAATCGGAATTTAGACTTTTCGCCATTACGTTAGCTTTAATCAGCAAATTGGCATTTATTTTTCTGACTTTTACCGCTTCAAACTATACGAACGAAGTACGACAAGTAGCTTTTATTGATATCGGCGCGATTTTTTTATTGCTGGCGGTTTTGGTCATTCATTTTTACGCTGAATACAAGGTTTGAGTTTTGAAAACACTAATTTACATCGGCGGTTTTTATTGTCTGGCGTTTGCGATTTTTCATCTGGCGTTTTGGAAATTGTTTGATTGGAAACGCGAATTGCCGAAACTCAGCGCCGTAAATCGCGGCGTGATGCAGGTTTTGAATTTGCGCCTGACGTATCTGTTTTTTGTCATTGCGTTTCTCTGTTTCTTTTTTGCCGAAGATTTGCTCGAAACAAATCTGGGCAATGTAATTTTAGGCGCGATTTCATTATTTGCTCTGATGCGGGCGGTCGAGCAGTTGATTTTTTGGAAAATCGAAAAAATCGGCGCGGCGTTTTTCGTTATATTTTTGCTCGGCGCGGGAATTTTCGCCGCTCCGTTATTGTTAAAATAAATGTCGAGTTTGCTGGAAGAATTTGTGAACTTTACCGAAACGCTGAATCGGCGAAAAATTGATTATGCGATTTGTGGCGGTTGGGCAATGGCGATTCACGGTTTGCCGCGAGCGACGATTGATATTGATTTGCTTATTTTAACCGAAGACCTCGAAAAAGTTTGGCAAACGGCAAATAACCTCGGTTATGACGTTGAAGGTTTGCCGCTGCATTTTCACGACGGCGCAATCGAGATTCGGCGAATTTCTAAAATTGATAAGGAATCGAAAAGGCTTTTTACGCTCGATTTTTTGCTCGTAACCGATGCGCTAAAAGAAGTTTGGGAAAACCGCGAATTAATCGAATGGGAAGACGGCAAAACCTGGACGGTTTCGCGGGAAGGTTTGATAAAATTAAAAACCATCAGCGGACGCGAACAGGATTTGCTCGACATCAAAAAACTTCGGGAGGTCGAAAATGAAAGTTGATATGTCGCCGGAAGCCGTAACTGCAAGGCTGAGAGAACTTGATGAACTTTGGCTTTTGAGTGTGAAGTTAATGAATTCAAAGAAGTTGAAAACTGCAAAAGAAAAGGAAAATGAATTATCCGATAACGCCCGCGATTCGCGTTTTACGCGAGAAGAAAATTGAGTTTGAGCCGCACATTTTTGAATACGTTGAAAAGGGCGGAACTTCGCATTCTTCAAAAGAATTAGGCGTTGACGAACACGAAATTATTAAAACTTTGATCTTTGAAACGAATGAGAAAAAGCCTTTGATCGTTTTGATGCACGGCGATCTAATTGTTTCGACGAAGAATCTGGCGCGGCATTTGAATGTAAAATCGGTCGCGTCCGCCCGACCGGAAAAAGCGAATAATTTGACGGGTTATTTAGTCGGCGGAACTTCGCCGTTTGGCGTGAAAACAAAAATGCCGATCTATGCAGAAAAAACGATTTTTGAACTCGAAAAAATTTATATAAATGGCGGAAAGCGCGGATTTTTAGTTTCAATAAATCCACAGGTTTTGCGTGATGTTTTGAAGACTGAAGAAGTAGCGATCGGAATCGAAAGGTAGAAAGCAAAGTAATTAATCATTAAAATCTCAATTTATGGCAGCAGAAACAACGGTAGCAACGGGAACGGCAGTTCTCGGAATCGAAGCGATCGAGTTTATTTTATTGATCGGCGCGGTCGTGGCGATCATTGCGCGGCGGTTTAAATTTCCGTACACGGTCGGTTTGGTCGCAGCGGGAATTTTATTAGCGTTTATTCCGCTCGGGATTTCTATTCCGTTTAATAAAGAGCTTCTATTTAAAGTTTTGTTGCCGCCGCTGATTTTTGAAGCCGCGCTTTATATTCACTGGAAGGAACTAAGGCGCGATATGCTTCCGGTCGTAACTTTTGCGACCGTTGGAGTTTTGCTTTCGGCGGGCGTTACGGCGGCATTTATGCACTTTGTCCTCGGTTGGGAGTGGGCGATGGCGATCCTTTTCGGCGTTTTAATTGCCGCGACCGATCCGGTTTCGGTGATCGCGACGTTTAAGGAGGCGAAAGTCGAAGGCAGATTGCGCCTGCTTGTTGAAGCCGAATCGCTGTTTAACGACTCGACCGCCGCAGTTGCTTTTACGATTGCGCTTGCTTTTTCGATGGGACAAAGTTTGACGGTCGGCGGCGCGGCTTTGACGATGGGTTTGTCGGTTGTCGGCGGAATCATCAGCGGTTTGGTCGTCGGCGGTTTAATGCTTTTGCTTTCCGGCAGAACGCGCGATCACCTTGTCGAAATCGCTTTGACGACGATTGCCGCGTTCGGTTCGTTCTGGCTCGCGGAACAATTTCACTTCTCAGGTGTTTTGGCAACAATGACCGCCGGATTGCTCGTCGGAAACACGACCGAACTCGGTTTTGTCACCGAAAAAGGCGAGGAAGCAATCGAATCTTTCTGGGAATTCGCCGCATTTGTCGTCAATTCAATCGTCTTCATCATCTTGGGAATCAACGAAGCCTTTCAGGATTTCGGCAGAAGCACGATGGCGATCGGCGTGGCGATCGGCGCCGTAATTATCGCGCGGGCAATTGCGATTTATCCGCTCTCTTTTTTGTTCACAAAATCACGTTGGAAACTCGAATCGGCGCATCAGCACATAATGTTTTGGGGCGGTCTGCGCGGCGCGTTGGCTCTGGCACTCGCGCTCGGCATTCCCGAAAGCGTGCCGTATCGTCAGGAAATTTTAACCGTAACCTTCGGCGTTGTTGCATTTTCGGTATTTGCTCAAGGTCTAACGATGACACCTCTTTTGAGCAAATTGGGACAATTGCCGGATAGCAAGCCGGAAACTGAAAAAACTGAAACAGTATAATTCACAATGCTTTTGAGTTTTTTCATTCTGCATATTTGACTTGAAGTTGTTTCGCGGCTTTGCCGACCGATTAACTTGATATTATTTTGCGGCTCTGCCGTCCGATGTGCGGAAAGGCAGAGCCGCAAGAGTTGAGAATCCGTCAGTTAAAATTAAATTGCTGTTTATTAGCAAAAACTTGAAGATTTGTATATTATATTAAAATGAATGAGCATTCACTCATTTTGCTTTCTGCGAATTTAATAAAATGCTGATTGACGAGTTTTTGCCGAAATATGATTTTGTTGAAACGCACGACATAAAGGTTAGCGCGTCGGCGGAAACCGTTTTTGGGATAATGAATGAAGTTGATCTGTGCGAATCGCCGATTATTCGCACTTTGTTTTTTCTGCGCGGTTTGCCGAATGGTCATCTGCGATTACGTGATTTGAAAAAATCGGGTTTTGAGATTTTGGGAACACAAGAAAATAAAGAACTTTTGCTCGGTTTGGCGGGGAAATTTTGGACGCTTCGCGGAGAAATGCAAAAGGTGAATACAGATAATTTTCGCGAGTTTGATAAAAAAGGCTTTGCCAAAGCGGTCTGGAATTTTTCGGTTGACGCTAAAGGTAATGAAACTTGTCTGACGACCGAAACGCGCATTCGCTGTTTGGATGACGCGAGTCGCCGGAGTTTCGGATTTTACTGGACGTTTATTCAGCCCTTTAGCGGTTTGATCAGACGGGAAATGCTGAAAATCGTTAAGCAAAAAGCGGAAATGAGCGCATAATTAATGTTAAAATCAAAATTATGAGTAAAACAATTGCAGAAAATATCTATCGTTTGCCGCTTGTTTTAGAGCCGCAGCCGGAAGGCGGTTGGACGATTACCTGTCCGATTTTGCCGGAGTTGATTACTGAAGCTGACACTTTGGAGGCAATCGCGCCGAATGTCGCAGACTGTTTGGCGGCGGTGATCGAAATTTACGAATATACGAAAAAGCCTCTGCCGTATGTGCTGAATCCGATTAACGAAAACTCTTTAATGATGACCGAAACTTTGATTCGTCTGGAGGCGGCGTGAAGTATCGGGAAGTCGAGAAAAAACTTTGCAAACTCGGCTGTGTCGAAATTAATATCGGCGGCAAAGGCTCACATCGAAAATAGATTAATCCGGCAAACAAAATGGGTTCGCCCGTTCCCGACTGGGGAAGTAAAGATTTGAAAACCGGAACTGTTCGCGCCGCCGTCAAACAACTCGGCTTGGATTGGGAAGAATTCAAAAAGGCTTAACGGATTAAAAATGTATCAAGTTGACGAAAAAGATAAAGTTATCGAACTAAAGAATGTGCCACAATCTTCGGTCGGCGCACCAATGCCAGTTATTTTGAGCGATGAATATCAAGTTTTTCTCGCTTACTTATTACAATATGAAACGAATTGGAATAATCCAAAAAGTGCTGATTTTGAAAGAAACGGGGAGCCAATAGCAATAATTGAATTTAAAATGTGTCGCTCTTTTATGTTTGGAAGTCCGAATGAAGAAGTATTTCAAGGACATCCTTTGTATGAGCGTGGTTTGCGTCCGTATTCAGTTTCTGAAATTGAAAATTCTTGGATAAGAAAACTAGAAAGAATGAATTCTGTTCACGAATTACATAAACCCGAAAATTTTGAAAAATATAAGCATTTTGTTTTTGCTTTTCACGATTCAACTTTTGAATGTGTTGCTACAAATTTTGAGATTTCGATCCACGAAAGTTCATTGGAAAATATTTTGCCGGAAATGCAGAAAAAATTATTTAGTAGATTTAATTGAGGAAAAATTATGAAAGAAGCAGTTATCGTATCAGCCGTGCGGACGGCTGTCGGGAAAGCACCGAAAGGGACTTTGAAAAATACACGCCCGGATGATCTGGGCGCGGCGGCGATTAAGGAAGCGGTCAGTCGCGTGGAAAATCTGAACGTCAATGAGATTGACGACGTGATTATGGGCTGCGCTTTTCCCGAAGCCCAGCAAGGGATGAATGTGGCGCGCACCGCGATGATTTTAGCCGGGCTTCCGGTTGAAACGTCGGCGATGACGGTTAATCGTTACTGCTCGTCGGGTTTGCAGACGATTGCACTGGCGGCGGACAGAATTCGCACGGGCGGCGCGGAAATTATCGTCGCGGGCGGACTCGAAACAATGACGATGATTCCGATGGGCGGCAACGGTTTTCGTCCTAATCCGAATTTGGCGGAAACTTATCCCGATTATTATTTGAATATGGGTTTGACCGCCGAAAATCTGGCGAAAAAATACGAGATCACACGCGAACAAGCCGACCAATTTTCGCTCGAGTCGCACCAAAAAGCGGCGGCGGCGATTCAGGGCGGAAAATTCAAGGACGAAATCGTGCCGATGACGGTTTTTGTTGACGAACTCGACGAAAAAGGTCGCGCACGGCGTAAGGAAATCGTTTTCGACACGGACGAAGGCGCACGTTTTGACGCGAATATCGAAGGTCTGGCAAAACTCCGACCCGTTTTTCACGCGAAAGGAACGGTAACTGCCGGAAATTCTTCGCAGATGTCGGACGGCGCGGCGGCGTGCGTCGTAATGAGTTTGGACAAAGCGAACGAACTCGGCTTGAAACCTCTGGCGCGTTTCGTTTCGTTTGCAACTGCCGGATGCTTGCCCGAAGAAATGGGCATCGGTCCGGTTTATGCGATTCCCAAAGCGTTGAAACTTGCGGGTTTAACCTTGGAAGACATTGACATTATCGAACTCAACGAAGCATTTGCCGCGCAAGGACTTTCGGTGATGAAGGTTCTGGAAATGAATCCGGCAAAAGTAAACGTAAACGGCGGCGCGGTCGCGCTCGGACATCCGCTTGGATGTACAGGCGCAAAACTGACCGCAACCGTTTTGCAGGAACTAAGGCGCACCGGCGGACGCTATGGAATGGTCACAATGTGTGTTGGCGGCGGAATGGGCGCGGCGGGAATTTTCGAACGACTCGATTAAATGACACAGCGAATCAAAGGAATCGAAGAAAAGGATGCGCCGTTTTTTTTGAAGCCGCTTTATATCGGTTTTAGAAAACTGGTCGGAAAGGTCGGAACTTCGCTAAAGGTTTCGGCGCATCGTCCTTCGATTGCCTGGTTCGGGAATCTTTTCGGAATTGCCATCGAAAAATCCGGCAAACTCGAACGGCGCATTCATCTGCTCGCGCAATTGCGGGCGGCGCAGATTGTCGAATGTCCTTTTTGCATAGACATCATTCCCGCGCTCGGCAAAAAATACGGTGTTTTAAGCGACGCGGAAATCAGCGCGGTTTCGCATTATTTTGACAGCGATTTGTTTTCCATCCGCGAAAAAGTCGCTTTGGAATACGCCGAAGCCGTTTCAAAAACTCCGGTCAAAGTCTCCGATGAAATGTTCGGGCGTTTGAAGAGTTATTTTGACGAACAACAAATCGTCGAATTAACGGCGGCGGTCGCTTTTGAAAACTATCGCGCCAGATTTAATCACGCGCTCGGCATCGGAAGCGATAATTTTTACGGTAAATAAAAAAATGACGATCACCATCGAATTAAAACCTGAAACGGAAAAGCGTCTGGCAAAAGAGGCGGACAAGAAAGGCTTGCCGATTGAAACTTTTATCGAAGTTTTTATCGAAGACAATCTGAAAGAAGAAAAGCCGGAAAAAGAAAAACCTTTTCACGAAACGGCGACAAGAGAGGAATGGTTGGGAGAATTTCATCGCTGGGTAGATAGTCATAAAGACAAAAATTATCCGTCAATTTCTGATGAAGAACTCCGCCGTGAAAATATGTATGAGGACAGATTTTAATGAGTTATCTTCCCGATACAAGCATCATTATTCGGCTGTATGATTCTAATAATCCGATTTGCGGCATTATTCGGAATTGCCTTGATAAACTGGAGCGAAATGGTGAGCAGCTTTTTATCGTTCCGCAAATTTTAATCGAATTCTGGACAGTTGCCACTCGTCCGACCGATGTTAACGGTTTGGGAATGACAATTAACGAAGCCGAACGAGAATTGGAAAATTTACAAAAACTTTTTAAGGTTTTGCCTGAAAATGAGAGGATTTTTGACGAATGGAAAACTCTTGTCATAAAGCATAAAGTCAGCGGAAAACCGACTCACGATGCCCGAATCGCAACGGCGATGATCGCGCATAAAATTGAAAACATTTTGACGCTCAATCCGAGTGATTTTAAGCGTTTTACCGAAATTAAAGCCGTCAAACCGCAGGATATTTAAACCTGAAAATTTTATAAAAGAGTTGAATTTTTGCAGATTTTATAAAATTTTCTTGCTGAATGAGTATTCATTCAGTTATACTATCCTCAGCAAAATCAAAACAAAAGTAACAAAACAAACGGAGAAAAAATTATGGATGCACAGATGGAGAAAGATTTTATCAAAGGCGGCGCGTTTTTGATCGAAGACCGCGAAGCGAGCGAGATTTTTACGCCCGAAGATTTTACCGACGAACATAAAATGATCGGCGAAACGATCCGCGAATTTGTGGACAACGAGGTTCACCCGCAGATTCCCGAAATGGAAAAGCATAACTGGCAGATTGCGCGTGATCTGGTCAAAGCGGCGGGCGATCTGGGGCTTTTGGGCGCGAATATTCCCGAAGAGTACGGCGGTGCAGGTCTCGATCAGGTTTCGGGCGTGATTATCGCCGAAGCCGTCGGACGCGGCGGCGGTTTCGGTACGACCTTCGGCGCGCAGACTTCAATCGGAATTTTGCCGATTCTTTATTTCGGTTCGGAAGAATTGAAAAAAAGCTGGATTCCGCGCATCGTTTCGGGCGAAGTCGTGACGGCTTATTGTTTGTCGGAAGCCGGTTCGGGTTCGGACGCGCTCGGCGCAAAATGCAGCGCGAAACTATCTGATGACGGCACGGAATATATTTTAAATGGCGAAAAAATGTGGATTTCAAACGGCGGTTTTGCCGATGTCTATATCGTTTTTGCCAAAGTTGACGGCGAAAAAGAGAAGTTTTCCGCCTTTGTCGTCGAGCGCAGTGAAAATTGCCGTCCGGGAAATGAAGAACATAAAATGGGCATCAAATCGTCAAGCACGACGCCGCTTATTCTTTCAGATGCCAGAATTCCGGTTGGAAACTTGATCGGAAATGTCGGCGACGGCGCGAAGATCGCGTTTAATATTTTGAACGTCGGACGCTTCAAACTCGGCGCATCCGTAACGGGCGGCGCAAAGCTCGCTCTGCACGAAGCGATTCGGTATGCCAACGAACGCCATCAATTCAACACGCCGATTTCCAGTTTCGGCGCGATCAAGCATAAATTGGCGGAAATGGCGATTCGGACGTGGGTTGCCGAATCAATCACCTACCGCACGGTCGGAATGATTGATGCGTTGATCGGCGAAGACGGCGGCGATAAAGAAAAGAAATTGCGTTCGATTGAAGAATACGCGGTCGAATCTTCGATCAACAAAGTCGCTTGCTCGGAAGCCCTCGATTATGTCGTTGACGAAATGGTGCAGATTTACGGCGGTTACGGTTATTCGGCGGATTATCCGGCGGAAAAAGCGTATCGCGATTCGCGCATCAACCGCATTTTTGAAGGCACGAACGAGATCAACCGGATGCTGATTCCGGGACAGCTTCTTAAACGGGCGATGAAAGGTCAGCTCGGTTTATTGAAAGCCGCCAAGGATTTGCAGGACGAGATTTTGAATCCGCAGATGTCGTTTGATGAAGACGAAAGTTTACTCGCAACCGAACTGAAACTGGCGCGAAACGCGAAAAAGGTTGCGCTGATGGTTTTGGGAAGTGCGGCGCAGAAATATATGACCGAAATCCAAAAACAGCAGGAAATCTTAATGGGCTGTGCAGACATCATTATGGAAGCCTATCAAATGGAAACCGCTTGTCTGCGGGCGAAAAAACTCGCCGAAAAATCCGGTGAAGAAGCCGCTTCAAAATATATTGATGCCGCCGGAGTTTTCTGCAACGACGCGATTCAAAGAGTCGAATCAACGGCAAAAAATACCATCGCCGGATTTAATGAAGGCGACGAATTAAAAATGATGCTTGTCGCCTTAAAGCGTTTTACCAAAAACAATTCGCCGATGAACACAATCGCCGCCCGACAAAGAATTGCCGACGGTTTGATCAAAGCGAATGCTTATAATTTCTAAACAAATAGCTTTAGAGTAAATAAAAAAGAGTAGCAAAGTAAAATGTTTTGCTACTCTTTTTTAACTTGAAAATTATCTGTCTTTATCATTCTCTGGGAAACTCAATATCAAGAATTCGCCATTCGTTATTTTCTCTGATAATACTAAACACAAATGGAAAACTGGTGAACCAAATTATTTTCGTTTGTTGAGGTAAATTATTACATTCGCCATTTTCACATAAAATGCTTTGATACCTTTCAAACTTACTTCTTGCTTCTTTTATATTTATCAGATAATTACTTTTCCACATTTTGTTTTCATTTAGGAAAGTTCTTTCAACTTCAGACACATTTTTAATATCAGCAATAAATTCATTTAATTCAATAATGTTGTTAATTTCAAGATCACGATCTTCATCATAAATAAAATATAAAAATTTACTTTTCCGAATTCGATCAGCGATTTGAGAAGGGAACATTTTTTCAATAGGTAAAGTATCTTCTTCGTCATCATCCAAACCTTCACCAAAGTTGAAATTCTTTTCCCCCGTACTCATCATTCCCAAATAAAGAAAATTTATCATCAAAACATTTCCATCATAACGCTCTGAATCGCTAAGCTGTTTGAAAAACTCGGAATATTCAAACCAACGGTAATTTTTGGCGAAGCGAGTTTTGAAATCGGCGACAAAGAATGTTTTGGGAACTTGATTTAAGTCCTTAGTTTCTTCAAGACTTTGATAAAAAGAATTAACAAGTTTCTGAACTTCAAGTTTCTCTTTTTCCTGATTGGTTTGCTCGTTTTTACTCGGCTTCGATTGAGCATTATTATTCGGCACAAAAAGAATTGATAAGAATATTGTAAATATCAAAAGTGCGTAGAAAGGTTTGAGTTTAATTTTCATTTGGTCTTTATTTTAAGATTTATTATTTGGAAAAATCAAGATTCCTTTGAGAATTATATTTTTGCACACGCAAACGCAACCAATTTTCGATTTCGTCAGCTTTCCATTGGTCTGATTCGACGGCTAAAGACATTTCGTATAAATCTTGTTTATATTTGGAAATTTGATAAAATTACTTCAAAGGAGTTTTGTTATGTCATCAGTTTTAGAATTGAGTCCCGCAATTGCTGATAAAATTTTGAAAGAATCTGCTTTGAAAGGCGTTTCGGTAGAAGTTTATCTAAAAGAAATTGCGGCAAAAAATGAGGATGATCGAATCAAGCAAATGCGCGAAGCCGTAAAAGATGAACTTTTTATGGCAGATTTAACCGAAACAATGAACGATTTCGGGCATACGGATTTTGATAAATGAAAGTTGACCGTTGGGAAATCTGGCTCGCTGATCTCGAACCTGTTTTAGGTTTTGAACAAGGAAGAACCCGTCCTGTTTTAGTTTTAAGTTCCAGCAATTTGAATCAACTTTTGCCT
Source organism: Pyrinomonadales bacterium (assembly GCA_038246645.1). GTDB lineage: Bacteria > Acidobacteriota > Blastocatellia > Pyrinomonadales > Pyrinomonadaceae > JAHCHG01. Next base: position 845 of record JBBRVS010000163.1, on the reverse strand, counting down.
GTCGTTAATGTTTTGCCGATAACTTCACGAAAACCGAATCGGCGAATCTATCCAAATGAAACAGTTATTCCAAAAGGAAAAGCGGGCTTAACTGCTGAATCAATAGTTCTTTGCTATCAAATCCGCACACTTGATAAGCAAAGACTAAGCAAAAAATTCGGAAAACTAATTGATAAAAATATACAAAATGAAATTTTAGATGCTCTGAAATTTCAACTTGATATTTAACAGTCAACAATAACAATCAAATAGAAAACTTGCGGTGCGCTTATTTCCGCCCGTCCACGGATGATTTTTGATTAGACCGAAAACAAGAGTCGAGGCTTGGCGGATGAGGTCGGCATTTTCGTAAATTGCGGCGTGTTTTGGGCGAGCTAATGCAGATTCGATCAAATCTCGGTTTTCAACCCCAAAACGAGTTTCGCCCCAAATTTTCATCAGGGCGAAATGCAGATCAACTGCGTCAACATAATCTAGATAGAAGATTTCTTTAGTCGTCAATATCTTCCATCTCCTTCATAAAAGCGCCGTATTTATTGACAAATCTTTCAGCGGATTGTTTTGCTCTTTGGGTTGGGTGAATAAATGTTCCGTTTATCGCTCCGTCTTTTATTGTCAGGCTGGCAAGTGTGCCTTCGGCAAAACCTTCGCGTGAGCAAATTTCGGCTGGTAAATCTAAAATCCAAGTATCTTTTTCAACGCTTAGTAACAAAGGGAAAATAAACTTACCTGCTTGAGAAGAAATAGCTAAAACCTGAATTGAGGGTTATTAAAAAACAAATGACATCTTCTCAAACTTCAGTTTTAAGCAAAAACTAAATGGGTAAAGTTATAAAACCTCTGTT